>DATJHR010000013.1:0-3942 GCA_035493735.1 Acidocella sp. | reverse complement strand
CGCGGCGCTTCCCTTGGCAAAGCGGTTCAATCTGTGCCCATTGAGCATCGGTCAGAATAAGGCGATCCATAAACAGCGTGAATCACAACTACCCAGACCAGGGGAATCCTTTAAATCCCAACAGACCCCAAAAAGCGGCCTCTTGCTTCCCCTAGCCCGCACCCTGCCCTGTTCCAACACCAGCACGCTATTAGCGAGGCGCAGCGCTTGCGGCCGGTGCGTGATCAGCAACGTCGTGCGGCCGCGCGTCAGGCGGGCGATGGTATCGAGCACGGCGCGTTCCGAGACGGCGTCGAGCCCTTCTGTCGGCTCGTCAAGGATCACGAGCGGCGCGTCTTTGAGGAACGCTCGGGCGATGGCGATGCGCCGGGCCTGGCCGCCGGACAGGCCCGTGCCGACTTCGCCGACCATGCTGTCGAGCCCGGCTGGCATCGCCATGACTTCATCCAGGATATCCGCATCACGCAGGGCCGCCCAAAGCGCTTCCTCGGTGGCGTCGGGGCGGGCCAGCAACAGGTTCTCGCGGATGCTGGTGTTGAACAGATGGGTCTGCTGCGCCACCACGGCGCAGAGGCCGCGTATGGTTTCCCCGCTCAGCTCGCGCAGCGACACGCCGCCGATCTCCACCCTACCCTCCTGGAAATCCCAGAAGCGAAGCAGGACGTTGAGCAGGCTGGTCTTGCCGGCGCCGGTCTGGCCGACCACGCCGAGGCAGCCGCCCGCCGGGATCGCGAAGCTGACATCATTAAGCGCCCAGCCTTGCGTCTCGGCATAGCGCATCTTCAGCCCCTCGACCCGCAGATCGAATCTCTCGGGTGGCGAGGCCTCGTGGTCGGGCTCGCGGACGGCGGGGCTGGTGTCGATCACCTCGAAAATGCGGCGCGCCGCGGCGAGGCTTTGGCCCAGCGCGTTATAGGCGGCGGGCAAGGCGCTGACCGCATCGAAACTGGCCAGCACGAATAGGCCGATCATCGCAAAATCCGGGCCGGTGATGGCGCGCTCCCCCACCAGCGGCACCGCGATGATCACCGCGGCCCACAGGCTAAGCTGGGTGGTCAGCAAGGTCGTGGCATTGGACGCGGCGTTGATGCGCGCCTCGCGGCGCTGCATCACGGCCAGTGCCTGGGCACCGCGGTCGAGTGCGGCGAGTTTGCCTTCCAGCCCACGATAGATGAGCAACTCGCCAAAGCCGCGGATCGAATCGGCGATGTCGGCGCGCAACGTTCCGCGCAGCGTCACCGCCCGGGCACCCGGTTCGGCGGCCAGGCGGAGCGCGATCAGCGGCACCACCACACCGGCCAGCACCAGCCCGGCCAAGTCGGCCAGCGCGACATGCGGGCTGAACCAAACCAGGAAGCCGCCCATCAGCACGACGGTGATGAAGGCCGAAGCGGTGGGCACCAGCACGCGGAGATAGACATTGTCGAGACTGTCAATGTCAGCACGGATGCGGCTGAGCAGGTCGCCGCCGCGGTAATATTGCAGCCGCGCCGGCGCCAGCGGCTCCAAATGCTCGTAGAACCACACGCGCAACCGCGCCAGGAAGCGGAAGGTCGCCTCGTGGGTGATCAGCCGTTCCAGATAGCGCCCGCCGGTGCGCAGAATGGCAAGTCCGCGGATCGAAGCGGCGGGCATGAAATATTCGATGTCGCGCGTCCCCAGGCCGGCCAGGGCCATGGCGGCGATGAACCAGCCGGACAGGGCGAGCAGCCCGACATTGGCCAGGATCACCAGCGCGGTCAGCCCGACGCCGGCCAGCACCCAGCGCCAGGAGCCCTTGAACAGCCATAGCAGCCGCAGAAAGTCCTTCATGGCATCATCTCATGATACAGGGCGCTGGTCTCCGCATAGAGGCCGTTCTGGGCAAGCAACGCCTCATGAGAGCCGGATTCGACGATGCGGCCGTCATTCAGCACCAGAATCCGCTCCGCCGTCACCACGCTTTCAAGCCGGTGCGCGATGATCAGCATCGCCCGGTCGCGCGCGAGGCGCTCGACCGCCTCGGCGATCAGCGCCGCGGTTTCGGGATCGAGGCTGGCCGTGGGTTCATCCAGCACGATGAGGTCGGCATTCTTCAGGAAAGCGCGGGCCAGGGCCACGCGCCGGATCTCCCCGCCGGACAGCCCCTGCCCGCGATCGCCGACAATCGTGTCATAGCCTTGCGGCAGGCGCTCGATGAAGGCGGCCGCGTTCGCCGCCTCGGCGGCCCGGCGCACCGCCGCCTCGTCCGCGCCGGGCTGGCCGAGGCGGATATTCTCGCCGATGCTGCCATGGAAGAGCGTCGGCGCCTGCGGCATCCAGGCGATGCGCGTGAACCAGTGTTCCGGGCCGATCTCGCGCAGATCAATGCCGTCAATCGTGATCGCGCCGGCATCCGGCACGTCAAACCCCAGAAGCAGCCGCGCAATCGTACTCTTGCCAGAGCCGCTCGGCCCGACCAGCGCGACGCGCTCGCCCCGGGCGAGGCGAAAATCGATGCCCTTCAGCACGGGCTCGCCGGCCCGATAGCCAAAGCTGACATCGCGGAAGCTGATGTCCAAACGACCCGGGGACGGCGGCGCGGACAACACGGCCGGCCGCTCCGGCACCGGCGTTTCCAGCAGCGCCACGATCCGTTCCGAGGCGCCGATCGCCTCCATCCGCGCGTGATATTGCGTGCCCATCGCGCGCAACGGCCGGAAGAATTCGGGGGCCAGCAGCAGGACCGTGAACCCCGCCAGGAAATGCATGTCGCCATAGTAAAGGCGAAAGCCGATATAAACGGCGACCATCGCGATGCTGACAGTGGCGAAAAATTCCAGCACCAGCGAGGAGAGGAAGGCGACGCGCAGCACATCCATCGTGCTGCGCCGGTAATCGTCGGAAATGCGGCCGATGAGCTCCCCTTCCTGCCGGCTCGCATTGAACAGTTTGAGCGTGGTGAGCCCCTCGATGACGTCGAAGAAATACGCGCTCATCCAGGCGAGCTTGCGCCATTGGCGTTGATTGAGCCGCTCCGTTCCCTTGCCGATCAAAACCATGAAGACCGGAATCAGCGGCGCCGTGATCAACATAATGATCCCGGAAACCCAGTCGGTCGGGAAGACAAAGACCAGAATGGCGGCGGGGATGAAGACGGCGAGCGGCATTTGCGGGAGATATTCGGCATAGTACTTGCCGAGCTCCTCCACGCTCTCGAGCAGCAGGTTGGTCAGGTCGCCGGTGCGTTGGCCGGCGACAAAGCCGGGGCCGAGGGCGGCGATCTTGAGGGTCAACTCTCCACGCAGCTTCTGCTTGACCCCGGCAGCGGCCTCGAACGCCACGGCATCGGCACCAAAGGAAACGGCCGCCCGCGCCACGAACACCGCAAGCATGGCCCACAAATACGGCCAGACCGACGCCAGGCCGCGATGGTCGATCACCACCCGGTCGACCACATGCCCCAGCAGCCAGGCTTGGACGATCAGCAGCAGCCCGCCACAGGCACCGATGGCAATGGCGGCGGTGAGCGGCACCCTGGCGGTTTTGGCACGGCTGCGCAGCCAGGCATCGAGCGCCTTGGCTGTCGCACGGGGGATCGGAGCGGAATGTGTGGCCATGCGTCTTCCATACCGAATGGGCGGCAGGGCGGCGACCCGGCTTTGCGCGGGTCTGGTGAGGCTCCGGTGACCGGCAAGCCGCGGGTTTGTATGACTTATATGAGTATGAAGAAAGGTTGACGCCATCGCTGGCGTCAACCTGAGAAGGAATGCTGCGCGCGTGGGGCTGAGCCGCCAGTCTCGGCCTGGCTCAGCCATGCACACCAGATCCGTTAGTGATGGGCCACCAGCGCCGAGATGCGCCCGCGGAACACCCAGATCTGATAGGCGTTGTACATGATCATGACGGGGATGAAGCCGCCCATCGCCAGGGTGAAGGTGAACAGCGAGACCGTCGGGCTGGCGCCCGAATAGATCGTCCAGG
>DATJHR010000012.1:0-18852 GCA_035493735.1 Acidocella sp. | reverse complement strand
AAACTCAAGGAGTTCAAACGCATCGCCATGCGCTCAGACAAGACGGATCAGGCCTTTAGCGCCATGATCCATCTCGTCGCAGCCATCATCAATTCACGATGATTCCCAACAAGCCCTGAACAAAAAGTAGCAAAAAAACTTCTTTAATTTGGGCCTGTGTCGGTTCAACGCCTCAGGCCCAAACTAACAAAAGTTTTTGCGCCGCTTTTTTTAAAAAGCGGCCACTTTCCTAATTCTCATCAATCCGCCGCTTATAGCGCGCCCGTGCCCGTTCGGGCTGCAGCGTGCCGTGCAGTGCCGAGCCGCGCCCGGAAAGAGACGGGTTGGTCATGAAATATTCATGGGCCGAAGCGGGCGGATCGCCCGGGGTCACGCGCACCCAGCTGCCGTCCGGCCGCAATTCGGAGGATTGGGCATCGTCGCGCAGATTCACCACCATGATCTGGTCGAGGATTTGCGCGTGCACCGTTGGGTTATGGATCGGCACAAAGGTTTCCACCCGTCCTTCCATGTTGCGCGCCATCCAGTCGGCGCTGGACATGAACACCTTGTTCCCCCGCGAGGGCAAAGCGTGGCCGTTGGCGAACACGCAGATGCGCGAATGTTCGAGGAAGCGTCCGACGATGGATTTCACCCGGATGGTCTCGGAGAGGCCGGGCACGCCCGGCCTCAGGCAGCAGATGCCACGCGCGACGATGTCGATCGGCACGCCGGCGCGCGAGGCCTCGTAAAGCTGATCGATCAGCCGCTCGTCGACCAGCGAGTTCATCTTCAACCAAATGCCCGACGGTTTGCCGGCGCGGGCGTTAGCGATCTCCGCGTCGATCAGCGTGCCGATGGTTTTGCGTGTCGTCAAAGGCGAGAAGGCGAGCTGTTCCATCTCTTCCGGGCGGGCGTAGCCGGTCATGTAGTTGAACAAGCGGGCGGCGTCGCGGGCCAATGCCGGGTCGCAGGTGAAGAAGGAGAGGTCGGTATAAATCCGCGCTGTGATCGGATGGTAGTTGCCGGTGCCAAAATGCGCATAGGCCCGCAGGCTGCCGGCCTCGCGCCGCACGACATAGGAGATTTTCGCGTGCGTCTTAAAGCCGACGAAGCCGAACACCACCTGCACCCCGGCGGCTTCCATCGACCGGGCGAGGCGGATATTCGCTTCTTCGTCGAAGCGCGCACGTAATTCGACCATCGCGGTCACCGATTTGCCGGCCTCCGCCGCCTCAATGAGCGCCTTGACGATCGGTGAGTCGCGGCTGGTGCGATAGAGCGTCTGCTTCACCGCCACCACCGCCGGATCGGCCGCTGCCTGGCGCAGGAACTGCACCACCACGTCGAAACTCTCGAACGGGTGGTGGACGAGAATGTCCTTGGAGCGGATCGCCGCGAAGCAGTCGCCGCCGAAATCGCGGATGCGCTCGGGGAAGCGCGCGGTATAGGGGGGGAAGAGCAGATCGGGACGGTCGTCGACGATCATCTGCTTCACGTCCACCAGGCCGATGATGCCGGTCTCGGTATAGACCCCATCGGCGGGCGCATCGATCGCGTCGATCACCAGGTCGCGCAGATCGTCCGGCATGTCGGCCTGCACCGTCAGCTGGATGGCGACGCCGCGCCGCCGCCGCTTCAGCGCGGACTCGTAGGATTGCACGAGGTCCTCGGCTTCCTCTTCAAACTCCACGTCGGTATCGCGGATCAGCCGGAACAGCCCCGACCCCTGCACCTGGAAGCCGGGGAACAGCCGGTGCATGAAAATCCTCATCAGCTCTTCGAGCATGATGAAGCGGATCGGCTTGCCGTCGACCTGCGGCAGGCGCACGAAGCGCTCGACTTGGGCGGGCATCGGAATCAGGGCCGACATCTGGCCGCGATCGTCGTCGCGCGCCAGTTTCAGCGCCATCACCAGGCCCATATTGGGGATGAAGGGGAAGGGATGCGCCGGATCCACCGCCAGCGGCGTGAGCACCGGAAACACCCGCTCCATGAAATAATTATCGAGAAAATTAGCGTCGTCGACGGAGAGCTGGGCGGCGCTGTAAACCACCATGCCGGCCTGCCCGAGCAATGCGCGGACATGGGTGAAGGCGGCCTGCTGAGCGTTGATCAATTCGCGCGCGCGGGCATTGATCGCGTGCAATTGCTGGGCCGGGGTCAAGCCGTCGGCGGAGCGTTCCAGCACGCCGGCGCGGGCTTGGCCGAACAGCCCGGCGACCCGGACCGAGTAGAATTCATCGAGATTCGAGGCGCTGATGGAGACGAAACGCAGCCGTTCCAGCAGCGGATGATGCGCATTCTCGGCCTCGGACACCACCCGGAAATTGAAGTCCAGCCAGGACAGCTCGCGGTTGATGAAGCGGGTGGGCGAGTCCAGGGCGACCTTGGGCGCAAGCAGGGTCGTTGTCTGGTCCATGGCGGCCTCCTTAAAGCGGTTATCGCCCGTCCGGCGCGGCGGGTGCTTGACTCAAGCGGCCGAGATTAAGTCGGTCCGTCGCCGTTGCAAAGATGGCCGTCGCAAAGATGTCCATGGCACAGATCGGCGAGCAATTCCGCCGCCAAGGCGCGGGTCAGCCGGGCGCCGCGGTCGAAGGCCACGCGGTCCAGCCGGGCCACCGCCTCGCGCATTGCCGCGGCGGTGCGGGGCAGGTGGGTCAGGAGATAGTTGCGCACCGCAATGCCGAGCGTGAGCTGGCGTTCCGCCGTCAGCCGGGTGAGCAGCACCGCCAGCAACTCGTCCTCCGGCGCGCGGATTTCCACGACCTCGGAGGCGCGCAGCCGGCTGCCGAGATCGGCGAGCTTGTAGGACTGCCGCGAAGGCGGCGTGCGTGCCGTCATCAGCACCGGGAACCCCGCTTCGGCGGCGCTGTTGAGCAAGTGCAGCAGCGTGCGCGGGTCGGGCACGATATCGGCATCGTCCACGGCGACCGGGCCGGAGGGGCGGATGAGCCCGTGCAGCGTGCCGCCGTCCAGCAGCATGGCTCTGTGCGCGGCGGCCCAGACATGCAGCAGATGCGTCTTGCCGCAGCCAGCCTCGCCCCACAGCACCAGCCGGCCATTGCTCCAGCTCTCTGGCCGTTCCAGCCAGTCCCGCGCCAGGGCATTGGAGGGGGCCCCGCAAAAATCTTCCGCCGCGAAACCCTGCATTTCCGCGAACGGCAAAGCCAGTTGCCTCATGACGGGGGGGCGTCCAGATACAGCGGGCTGTGCAGGTAGCGGCGCAGCCAGAAGCGGGCCAGCACGCCCAGCGTGGCCGTGACTGGCACGGCCAGCATCACGCCGAGAAAGCCGAACGCCGCCGCCCCGGCCAACAGCGAGAAGATTACCCACACCGCCGGCAGCCCGACGCGGTCGCCCAGAAAGCGCGGCTGGATCACATAGTCGTTAAGGGCTTGGCCGAAGGCGAACACGGCGACCACCGAGAGCACGCTGTTCCAGCCCGGCGCCTGGCTGAGCGACAGCAGAATCGCGGTGATCGCGCCGAACAGTGTGCCGACATAGGGGATGAAGGACAGGAACCCGGCGGCGAGCCCCACGACCAAGCCCTGTTCCAGCCCGATGATGGTCAGACCCACCGCATAGACCAGCGCCAGAACCAGGCAGCAGATGGCCTGGCCGCGGATCCAGGCGGCGAGGATGCGGTTCACCTCGATCGCCTGGGCGCGGATCACCGCCTCATAGGGGCGCGGCAGCCAATTATCGACATGGCGGATGATCGACGGCCAGTCGCGCAGGAAATAGAAGGTGACGATCGGCGTGATGATCAGCAGCGTGAGGATGTTCACCACCGCGAAGCCGCCGCCGATGATATGGGTGGCCGCGGAGCCGAAGAAGGAGACGATCGTGCCGGCCTGGTTGGCGGCGATGTCGCGCAGCTTCTGGCTTATGAGGCCGGGGCCGAGCCGCATCTGCGCGACTTCGAGCAGATGTCCGAATATCGTCTGCGCGGTCTTGATGTAGCGCGGCACGTTGCTGACCAGTGCTGCGGCCTGGGCGGCGATCACCGGATAGAGCAACAGAATGAACAGCACGGCTGCCATGATCGCGATGACCAGCACCAGGAAGGTGCCGAGCGGCCGCTTGAGGCCGATCCGTTCCAGCCGGGTCACTGCGGGGTCGAGAAAATAGGCCAATCCCGCGGCCACCACAAACGGCATCAGGACCGATGAGAACAGGCGCAAAAATTCCCAGAGCACCAGCAGGAGCACCACCACAAGGACGATGCGTTGCCACTGTGTCTTCTGCGCCAGCACTTTCTCCGGGGGCAAATCGTTCACCATAGGCGGAGAAGCGGCATTGGATGCCAAGCCGGCAATTGCGCGCGGCGCACGCCTGTGTTGAAAGGCGGCTGAATTTGAACGGCAAACTGCGAAGTCATGACATTGGCTTAGCGCATCGGAGGCTGACATGACCAGCGTGACGTACCGGGATGCGGGCGTAGATATCGAGGCGGGCGACGCCCTTGTCGAGGCGATCAAACCTTTGGCGAAAGCGACGACGCGCGCCGGGGTGGTGGGCGGCCTGGGCGGCTTTGGCGCGTTGTTCGATCTCAAGGCGGCAGGGTTTACGGACCCGGTTCTCGTCTCCACCACGGATGGCGTCGGCACCAAGCTCAAAATTGCCATCGATACCGCGATTCATGATCATGTCGGCATTGATCTGGTGGCGATGTGCGTCAACGATCTCGTGGTGCAGGGCGCGGCGCCCTTGTTCTTCCTGGATTATTTCGCCACCGGCGCGTTGGACGTGGCGGCCGCGCGGCGTGTGATCGGCGGCATCGCCGAGGGTTGCCGCATCGCCGGCTGCGCCCTGGTGGGCGGCGAGACGGCGGAAATGCCGGGCATGTACGCCAAAGGCGATTACGACCTCGCGGGCTTTGCGGTGGGGGCAGCCGAGCGCGGCCATCTGCTGCCGGCCAAGGTCGCGCCGGGCGATGCGATTCTCGGCTTGCCCTCCTCGGGCGTGCATTCCAACGGATTTTCACTGGTGCGCAAGATCGTCGCGTTGGCGGGGCTGGACTGGCACGCCGCCGCGCCGTTTGCCCCCGGCAAGACGCTGGCGGAAATTCTGATGACGCCGACCCGCATTTACGTGCAGCCGATGCTGGCGCTGCACCAGGCCGGCTTGCTGAAAGGGGCGGCGCATATCACCGGGGGCGGCCTGCCCGGCAACCTGCCCCGCGCGCTGCCCGAGGGCTGTGGCGCGGCGCTGGGCGGGCCGTGGGGGATGCCGGCCGTGTTCCCGTGGCTGGCGCAAGCCGGCAATGTCGCGGCGGAAGAGATGCTGCGCGTGTTCAATTGCGGCGTCGGCATGACGCTGATCGTCTCCGACGCCGAGGCGGCGATGAACGTGCTGCGCCAGCAAGGCGAGGCGCCGTTCCTGCTTGGCCAGGTTACCGACCGGCCGGGCATTGAAATTTCCGGCACGGACCGCCTGTTCGCATGAGCGCAAAGCCGCGCGTCGCGGTGCTGATCTCCGGCCGCGGCTCGAACATGCAGGCCTTGATCGAAGCCGCGCGGGCGCCGGATTACCCGGCGGAGATCGCGCTGGTTTTGTCCGACAAGCCGGAGGCGCCGGGGCTGGAGATCGCGCGCGGCTTCGGCGTCGCGGCACGGGCAATTCCGGCCAAACCTTTTGGCCGGGACCGCGAGGCGCATGAGCGCGCCCTCGATGCGGTGCTGCGGGAGCAGAACATCGCCATCGTCTGCCTCGCCGGCTATATGCGCATCCTCACCCCCTGGCTGGTCAATCGCTGGTCCGGCCGGATGCTGAACATCCATCCCAGCCTGCTGCCGGCCTATAAGGGGCTGGATACCCACGCCCGCGTGCTGGCGGCGGGCGAGGTGCGGCATGGTTGCAGCGTGCATCTGGTGACTGAGGGCATGGATGAAGGGCCGGTTGTCGCCCAGGCCGAGGTGCCGGTGCAGCCCGGCGACACGGAAGAGAGTTTGGCCGCCCGTGTGCTCACCCAGGAACATCTTCTCTATCCCGCCGCTTTGGCGAAACTGGTGCAAACGCTGACACCCTGAAAACGATCGGGCTTGAAACGAAAGCGCGCAGCGATCATGCTGGCGCTGAAAAATAAGTTTGAGGGTGAAGCGAATGGTGACCGAGACCAAGCCGGATTCCTCTCTGCCGACCTTGGAGGATATGGACAAAGCCTCCCAGCGGGGCTGGGACGCGTTCACGAAATTCATGGCCGGCAATGTGGCGCTGACCGTGCTGGTGCTGGTTCTGATCGCGCTGCTGACAGTCTGGCGATAAGCCCGTACCGTTTCGCGGCCCCAGACCCGGACTCCCAGAAGTTTTTGCGCCGCTTTTTCCAAAAAGCGGCAACTTTCTTACCTTAACGCAAACTGAGCGCGTAGACGCGTTCCTCGGCAAGGTCGAGCGCCGACTCCACGGCGCTGCGGGTGATGAAGCGCAGCAGGCCGCGCGGTCGGCGCGGGTGCAGCCAGACCGGCCGCGCCTTCTTGCCGCCCAGCTCCTTCACCAGCATGTCGATGTCGCCGAGGCCGTCGATCAGCCCCAGCTTCATAGCCCGCGCCCCGCTCATATAGCCGCCGTCGAACACTTTCGTTTCGTCCGGGGTAAGCCGCGCGCCGCGCCGCTCGCGCACCCAGCTTTTGAACATGCCGTGCGCCTCTTCCAGCAGTTCACGGGTGAATTCCGCGTCCTGCGGGCGCAGCGGCGAAAACATTTCCATCCGCGCCTTGTTCTCGCCGGCGGTGAACAGCCGGCGTTCGATGCCGTGCCGGGCGATGAACTTGTCGAGTCCGAACCCGCCGGTGATCACGCCGATCGAGCCGACGATGGAGAGGCGGTTGGCGTAGATTTTATCCGCGGCGCAGGCGAGCCAATAGCCGCCCGAGGCGCCGACATCGCCGATCACCGCGGTTACGCTCACCCCGCTCTCCGCGGCCTTGCGGCGGATGAACTGGCCGATCAGATCCGACTGCGCCGCCGAGCCGCCGGGGCTTTCGATCGCCAGGAGCAGATGTTTGGAGTTTTTCGCCAGCGCGAAGCCACGTTCGATCGGCGCGGTGAAAGCATCCAGATTGATCATCCCCGGCCGCGCGGCGATGATGCCGCGCAACACAAGGACGGGGACCTTTGGTTTCGACCAGGGAAAGATGCTCATGCCCCGAGCTTAAAGCCTCCATCAAAAAGATGAAGGCTTCCGGAGAGAGGAAAGAGGCCGCTTTTTGAAAAAAGCGGCGCAAAAGCTTTTATTGATGCTGGGCCATGGCCTTGTCAGGGTCAACGCCCATGGCCCGGCATCAATAAAGTTTTTTTGCTTCTTTTTGTTCACAAAAAGAAGTCTTTTCCTTCGCTCGCGCCGGCACGCTTCCATCGGTCAGGCCCAATCTCAAGAAAGTTTTTGCGCCGCTTTTTTCTAAAAAGCGGCCGCTTTCTTCCTTATTCCGCCGCCGCGGAGAGCCGGCCCGCCGCGCGTTCGGTGTCGACCATATAGTCGCGGGCCAGCGGCAGAGCGTGCTGGTCGCGCACCAGCTGGATTTGGAAGTTCATGTGGTCCGACATGCGGAAGGCGAGTTCGGACCCGGAGAGGTAGAACTCGAACATCCGGCAGAAGCGCTCGTCGTACAGCGCCGCGATGGTGCTGCGGTTGGCGGCGAAGCGGCGGCGCCAGTGCTCGAGCGTGAGCGCGTAATGCAGGCGCAGGATCTCGATATCCGTGCTGCGCAGCCCGGAGCGCTCCAGCGGCCCCAGAACTTCCGAGAGCGCGGGCGAGTAGCCGCCGGGGAAGATATATTTGGCGATCCAGCTATTGGTCGCGCCCGGCCCGTCGAACCGGCCGATCGAGTGCAGCAGCATCACGCCGTCCGGTTTCAGGCAGCGTTTCACCGTCTCGAAGAAGGTCGCGTAGTTCGGCACGCCGACATGTTCGAACATGCCGACCGAGACGATGCGGTCGAACTGGCGCTGCATGGCGCGGTAATCGATCAGCTCGAATTTTACGCGCTCGCTCAAACCCGCCGCGGCGGCGCGCGCTTTGGCGGCGGCCAGCTGCTCCTCGGAGAGGGTGATGCCGGTAACGCGGGCGCCGAATTCCTGGGCCAGCGTCAGCGCCATACCGCCCCAGCCGCAGCCGATGTCCAGCACTTCCAGGTCCGGCCGGTCGAGTTTCAGCTTCGCCGCGATATGGCGCTTCTTGGCGATCTGCGCCTCTTCCAGGGTCTCGTCGCCGCGCGCGAAATAAGCGCAGGAATATTGCCGGTCGCGATCGAGGAACAGCGAATAAAGCTGGCCGTTCAGGTCGTAATGATGGGCGACATTGCTCTTCGAGCGCACCGCGTTGTTGGCCTGCAGCAGCGGGCGCAGGATGCGCAGCAGCTTGGCGTTGAACTCCAGCGCCGGGACTTTGTAGTCGTTGGTGTTGTCCATCAGCACGACCAGCACGTCGTGGATCGAGCTGTTCACCGGCACCACCGTGCCGTCCATATAGCATTCGCCAATGGCCATGCCCGGATTCATCGCCAGGCGGCGCAACGTGGCGTTGTTGCTGATGCGGATGCCGGCCTGGGTGCCGGCGGCATTACCGTAATGGCTCTGCGATCCGTCCGGCCAGATCACTTGAAAGCCGCCGCGGCGAATCGCGCCAGCTAACATCCGGTCCAGCAAGTTCTTGAAGAGCCAAGCCACGTCTCTCTCCGCTAACGGTCAAAAAATACGTCAATAGGTAATCCGGTGGTAATTAAGTATGACCTTGGCGAAAAAAAAGGCCCGGAAACGGGAACGGCCCTTGCATGAAATGCAAGGGCCGTTCCTGATGATTCGATCGAATTTGCCGATCGAGCTTGGCTTAGGCCTGCTCGGCGGCGGCCTCTTCCTCGCCGAAGAGCGGGCCGAGTTCCGGGCGTTCCTCCGGCTCGGCGCCGATCGCTTCGCCGCGCGCCTGCTTCTCCGCCTCTTCGGGGGAGCGGGCCACGTTCACCTTCACGTCGATCACGACTTCCGGGTGCAGCGCGACGCGCACGGAGGCGATGCCCAGCGCCTTGATCGGGTGCGTGAGCACGACCTGCGAGCGCTCAATGGCGAGGCCCGCCTCGGTGCTGGCTTCCGCGATGTCGCGGCTCGACACCGAGCCGTACAGCGCGCCGGACTCGGAGGCCTGGCGGATCAGCGTGACGCTGAGGCCATGCACGCGTTCGGCGACGCGCTCGGCCTCGTCGCGGCGCTTCAGGTTCTGCGCCTCGAGCTGGGCCCGCTCGCGCTCAAAGCGCTCGCGATTCGCCTTGGTGGCGCGCACCGCCTTGGCCTGCGGCAACAGGTAGTTGCGCGCATAGCCGGGCTTCACTTTCACGACTTCGCCCATCTGGCCGAGCTTCTCGACGCGCTGGAGCAGAATCAGTTCAACAGCTGCCATGGTCCTGTCTCCCTTAGGTCAGCACGTAGGGCAGCAGCGCCAGGAAGCGCGCGCGCTTGATGGCTTTCGCCAGTTCACGCTGCTTCTTGCCGGACACCGCGGTGATGCGGGACGGGACGATCTTGCCGCGCTCGGAGAGGAAACGGGACAGCAGGCGAACGTCCTTGTAGTCGATCGCCGGCGCGCCCGGACCCGAGAACGGGCAGGATTTCTTGCGGCGGAAAAACGGGCGGCGGGCGCCCACAGCCGGGCGGCGGGCCGCCGGGTTCAGTTCGGTGGTCTCGGACATCAGCCTTCCTCCTCGGCGCTGTAATCGTCACGGTCGGCGCGGAACTCGTCGCGCGCGCGGAATTCCTCGCGTTCATCGAAGCCGCGCTTGCGGCCGCTCTCGAAGCGTCCGGCCGGCTTCGGCCCGCGGAAGGTGCGCTCGCGATCGTCGGACTTGCGGGACAGGATCACCGAGGGCTCCTCGGAGATTTCCTCGATGCGCACGGTCATGAAGCGCAGCACGTCTTCGTTCAGGCTGAGCTGGCGCTCCATTTCGCTGACGGCCGACGGCGGGGCGTCGAGTCCGAGCAGGACGTAATGGCCCTTGCGGTTCTTCTTGATCCGGTAGGCGAGGTTGCGCAGGCCCCAATATTCGCGCTTCTTGACAGCGCCGCCGTCGGTTTCGAGTTGCGCGGTCACGGCGTCGGCGAGGGCGTCGGCCTGCGCCTGGGTGATCTCGCTGCGGGCGATCACCACGGTTTCATATAACGGCATATGTGCTCCCTTCGGTTGGCTTTCAGCTCCGGTCCGGGTCTGGACCTCCCATGATCGGGACGAGCAATAGCCGGGCGCGATGCCACGCACCCGGCAGGGGAGGCGAGGCTGTGGCACGATTTGGGGCGTCTGACAAGGGAGTTTTAGGGAAGTGGCCGCTTTTTGAAAAAAGCGGCGCAAAAACTTCTTTGAGTTTGGCCTCAGGCGTTGAAACGGCACGGGCCCAATTTAACAAAGTTTTTTTGCTACTTTTTGTTCACAAAAAGTAGCGCTTCCTTCCTTTGCTAGCCGAGCGTGAGCCTCGCCTCCACCACATCGGCCTCACCGGGGATGTGCCCGATGGTGAAGCCGAGGCGCTTGACGAAGGCGAGCATGGGTGCGTTGTCGGCCAGGATTTGGCCGGAGACGTCGGCCACGCCCTGCGCCCGGCCCCAATCGAGCACGGCGCGCATCAGCGCCGTGCCCAGGCCCAGTCCCTTGGCCGCCGGCTCCACGGCCACCGCAAACTCCGCCTGCGTGCCATCGGTGTCGCTGCGCACCAGCCGGGCCGTGCCGGCGGTCTCGCCGGTGGATTCGCGCACGGCGATGATCGCCATCTCCCTGGCGTAGTCGATATCGGTAAGGCGGTTGATCTGTTCGGCCGGCATGTTGCGGATCGCCGAGAAGAAGCGGTAGCGCAGATCCTCGACCGTGAAGCGGCCCAGCATCGCGGCATGGGCGTCGGCATCCTCCGGCCGGATCGGCCGCAGCAGGAAGTTCTGGCCCCTGGCCGTGTGGTGGCCGATCAGCTCGCTTGGGTAAGGCGAGATCAACAGCGGCGGGCGCTGGGCCCCGCGCGGGCGCAAGGTGATGCGCGCACTGGCGGCGACCACCCCGCGCGCATGCGCAAAAACCGGGTCCAGCTCCAGCGAGAGGATTTCCGGCCGGTCGATGATCAGTTGGCTGACGCGCACGATCGTGGCGGCCACGGCTTCGAGATCGGCGGCCGGGCTGCCGCGATGCGCGGCGAGCGAAGCGGCGACCGCCGAGCGCGCGATCAGCGCCCGCGCGAGCACCAGGTTGAGCGGCGGCAATTCGGCGGCGAGGCCGGAGACATCCTCAGGATCGCCGGCGCCGGCGCCAAAGCCGATGATCGGCCCGAGGATCGCATGGTCGCTGACCCGGATGCGCAGAGGCCGCCCGTTCGCCTGCGGCTGTACCAGAATGGCGGCGCTGGCCAGCGCCGGGTTCTGGGCTGCGAGCCGGGTGCGCATTTCCGTCACCGTGCGGTGCACCGCCGAGGCGTCCGACACATCGAGGGCGATCGAGCCGGCCAGGCGGTTCACCGGCATGCTCGGATGCACCGCCTTCAGCACGACGGGAAAGCCGAGCTCGCGCGCGGCCGTCGTGGCGTCCGCCGGGCTGGTGACAAGCCGGCTCGGCAGGACCGGGATATGATAGGCGGCGAGCACCGCCAGCGCCTCGTCCTGCACCAGCGCCTCCTGGCCGGCCGCCTGGGCCCGGTCGACCAGGGCCTTCGCGGCGGCCTGGTCGGGCGGCATGCGCAGCACAGCGGAGGAAGGCAACTCGCGCGCGGCGGCGCGGTTCTCGCGGTTGCGCAGCAGGTGCCGGAACCCGGAAATCGCTGCTTCCGGCGAGTCGAAGCAGGCGAGCCCCGCCGCCGCCAGCTTGTGGCGGTGCGCGAGCCCATTGGCCTCACCCAGGGCGGCGATCAGCAATGGCACGGTCACGGTTTTCGCGCAGGCGATCAGCGCCTCGATGGCCACGCTGTCATCGCCGCCCGACGGCGTGTGCACCACCAGAATGCCGCCGACCTCCGGGGCCGACGACAGCAAGGCGGCCAGATCGGCAAGCCGGGTCGGCAGATCGCCGCCATGGAGCAGGCCGCTCGGCGGCGGCGGTGCGCCCATGCTCATGGCCAGCACCTGTTGCGTTTCCGGAGAGTACTGCGCGAGCACGATGCCGCTATCGAGCGCGAAATCCGCCGCCAGCCGGCTCGCCGCGAAGGAGTTGCCGATGATCGCCAAGCTCTCGCCGCGCGCCGGTTTCACCCGGGTCAGCGTTTCCGCCGCCGCGAGCAACTCGCCGATCGAGTTGGTCAGCAGCACGCCGGCGCGGGAAAAAGCGGCCTCCAGCGTGTTGCGCGAATTGCCCTGCCGGTCGCGCAGCCGCACCCCCGGGGCAATAGCCACCACCGGGCGCAGCCTGGCCGCGGCGCGGGCGGCGGAATGGAACAGTTTCGGGTCGCGCAGCCGGTCGATCTCCAGCAGGATCGCTGCGGTGCCCGGATCGCGCGAGAGGTGGTCCAGCACCAGGCCGAAGCCGATATCGCTGTTGCCGCCAATGCCGACGATATGGCTGAAGCCGACGCTGTTCGGCACGGCCCAGTCGATGATGGTGCGTGCCAGCGCCGGGGACTGGCCGATCAGCGCCAGCCGCCCGCGTGGCGGCGTCAGGCTGAAAAGAGACGCGTTGAGGCCGAGGCCGGGCAGCACCATGCCATAGGAATAGGGGCCGAGCACACGGATTCCGGCCTCGCGGGCGAGGCGGCCGAGTTCCGGCACGTCGGAAAGCACGAGCGCGCCGCGCGCGCCGCGCGCCGCATGGCGCATCAGCGCCGCGCCAACTTGCTCCGGCGCGTCGGCGATGATGGCCAAATCGACATTTTCCGCCTCGTCCTCGAAGCCGATCCTGCCGGCGAAATTGCCGGCACGCAGATGCGTGAGCACGGTCTGTCCGAGCGGCGTTTCCGCACCGCTTAAGCTGACGCTGGCGGGGTGGAAGAACAAAGCCGGGTCGAAGCGGCGTTTCGAAGGAATATTCATATGGTCAGTTCGATCAGGAAGGGGCCGGGGCGCTCGAAGCTCGCGGCGAGCAGGGGGTTGAGTTCGTCCAGCGAGGCGGCGCGCGCCGCCGGCACGCCCATGCCGCCGGCCAGTTGGCACCAATCCAACGGGGGGTTGGAGAGGTCCATCATATCCAGCGCGGTGCGGCCCGGATTGGCGCCGACATTGGCGAGTTCGCCGAGCAGGATCGCGTATTTGCGGTTGGAGAAGATGATGGTGGTCACGTCCAGCCGCTCGCGCGCCTGGGTCCAAAGCGCCGAGAGGGCGTACATGGCCGAGCCATCCGCCTGCAGATCCACCACCCGCCGGCCGGGTGCCGCGATGGCGGCGCCGACGCTCATCGGCAGGCCGTCGCCGATCGCCCCGCCGGTCAGCATCATCCAGTCATGCGGTGGGGCGGCATGGGTGTTGGCGAAGAAGCCGCGCCCAAAGGAGATCGCCTCGTCGATGATGATGGCATTCTCCGGCAGCAGCGCCGCCAGCGACTGGGCGAAGCCTTCCGGCGTCACGGCGCCGGTGGCCAAGGCGGGCCGCGGCATGGCGGCAGGCGCGGCGGCCGCCGGGATGTCGAGATAGGCGCGCAAGGCCGCCAGCGCCGCCGCGCCGTCTTCCTCCGGCCCGGCCAGCACATGCACTTGGCAGGCCGTGGGGTAGAGCCGGCCGGGCTTGTCCGGATAGGCGAAGAAGGCGACCGGCTCGCCCGTATTCACCAGCACGATTTGCTTGACGCCGGCGAAGGCGGCGAGCCCCTCATCGATTGGGTAGGGGACGCGCTCGACCGGCGCGCGGCCAAAGCCGCGGGCGATCCGTGGCGTGGAGCGTTCGGCCAGCAACCGCGCCCCGCTATGTTGGGCGATACGCCAGGCGTCCAGCAGCGGCGCCTCCTCCAGGCTCCGGCCGCCCACCAGAAGCAGGGTCGGCAGGCCGTTGGTCAGCATCGCCCCGGCGGTTTCCACGGCGCGGGTGGAGACTGGCTTGGCCGGTGCAGGTGCTGCGGCTTGCGCCGGCACGCCGCCCTCGTCCCAGGCGGTATCGGCGGGCAGAATCAGCGTCGCCACGCGGCCGGGCCAGGTGCGCGCCGCCTCGATCGCGGCGGCGGCGCTTGGGCCCACATCCGCGGCGTTGATGGCACGGCGGATAAAGGCGGAGACGGGGGCGGCCAGCCCTTCGACATCGGCGGTGAGCGGCGCGTCCAGCGGGCGGTGGTGGTTCGCCTGGTCGCCGACGATGTTCACCACGCCCGATTGCGCGCGTCGTGCATTATGCAGATTGGACAGGCCGTTTGCGAGGCCCGGCCCGCAATGCAGCAGCGTCGCGGCGGGCTTGCCGGTCACGCGGTAATAGGCGTCGGCAGCACCCGTCGCCACCGCTTCGTCCAGGCAGAGCACGCAGCGCAGCCCGGCAATGCGGTCGAGGGCCGCGACGAAATGCATCTCGCTGGTGCCGGGATTGGCGAACACCGTGTCGACCCCGGATTTGCGCAAGGTGTGGACAAGAGCTTCGGCGCCATTCATGCGGGAGACTCCTTCAAGATTGGAAACAACACCACGTTAATACACAGGTTTTCCACAGGGCGCGGCGAAGTTGTCCACGGAGTGATCCACTTGTCTAACTGTTGTCTACCGGCCGGCCCAGAAGACAGCGATGGCGAAGATGGTCTATGTGACATCGGATGACTTCGATTGATACCCCACTTCTCGGTCTTTCCCAACGGCTGCCGCCCAGCAACAGCCAGGCCGAACAGGCGCTCCTGGGCGCGTTGCTGGCCAATAACAAAGCCTATGAGCGGGTTTCGGAATTTCTTGCCCCGGAGCACTTCGTCGACCCGGTGCATGCCCGCATCTACCAGGCCATCGCCCGCCGCTGCGAGTCCGGGCAGATCGCCGACCCCGTCACGCTGCGTGGCGAATTCGAACATAGCGGCGTGCTCGATGAGGTCGGCGGCACCGCCTATCTGGCGCAACTGCTCTCCGCGATGGTCGGCATCATCAATGCCGGCGATTACGGGCGGGTGATCCGCGATGCCTGGCTGCGCCGGCAACTGATCGATGTCGGCGAGACGGTGGTCAACCGCGCCTTCGGCGCCGACCCGGAGCTGGACGGCGCGGCGCAGATCGAGGCCGCCGAGCAGACCTTGTTCAACCTCGCCACCCATGGCGGCGGCGAGGGCAAGGGCCTCACCTTCAAGGAGGCGCTCACCGAGGCGATCAACATCGCCTCGAAGGCCTTCAAGAATCAGGGATCGGTTTCGGGGCTCGACACCGGCCTGCGCGATTTGAACAAGCGTACCGGCGGCCTGCATCCTTCCGACCTCGTGATCCTCGCCGGCCGCCCCGGCATGGGCAAGACCGCTTTGGTGACCAAGGTCGCCTTCGGCGCCGGGAAGGCGATGCTGAACGAGGCGCGGGCGGAAAACCCCAACGCCATGGCGAAGCAATGCGTCGCCATTTTCTCGCTGGAAATGAGCGCCGACCAGCTCGCCACCCGTCTCCTCGCCGAGGAGGCGCGGGTCTCCGCGGACAAGATCCGCCGCGGCGAGATCTCCGCCCGCGACTTCGATAATTTCGTGAAGGTCAGCCGGGAGATTTCCGACGTGCCGATCGTCATCGACGATACCCCGGCGATCACGCTTTCGGCCCTGCGCACACGCTGCCGCCGGCTGCAGCGTACCCAGGGGCTCGGGCTGGTCATCGTCGACTATCTGCAGCTGATGCGCCCCGCCGCCGGCACGCGGCCTGAAAGCCGCGTGCTGGAAATCAGCCAGATCACCCAGGGCCTGAAGGCCATCGCCAAGGAACTGGCGGTGCCGGTGATCGCGCTCTCACAGCTCTCCCGCTCCGTGGAAAGCCGCGACGACAAGCGCCCGCAACTCTCCGATCTGCGCGAATCCGGTTCGATCGAGCAGGACGCCGACATGGTGATGTTCATCTATCGCGACGAATATTACCTGGCACAGCGCGAGCCCAAGATCACCGCCTTCGATCGCGACGACAAATATCAGGAGGCCATGGAGAAATGGAAATCCGACATGGCCGCCGTGTATCAGAAGGCCGAGCTGATCGTCGCCAAGCAGCGCCATGGTCCCACCGGCAAGATCGACCTGTTCTTCGAGGGCGAATTCACCCGCTTCGCCGATCTCGACCAGGTGCATGACGCGCCGTTCTAGGGCGAGAAAAGGAAGTGGCCGCTTTTTGAAAAAAGCGGCGCAAAAACTTTTATCATGCTGGGCCTGAGTCTGTGTCGCCGACAGCGCCCACGGCCCAGAGACATTAAAGTTTTTTTGCTTCTTTTTGTTCACAAAAAGAAGCCTTCCCCTTGCCTTGGCCGCCGCTTTTTCAAAAAGCGGCCACTTTCTTCCCTGCGGCATGCGTGCGAGGGAGAGACGATGCGCATGACCTGGGACCGCGCGCCGTGACCGCGCTGCTCGAAATCGATCTCGACGCCATCGCCGCCAACTGGCGGGCGCTGGATGCCATGCATGCGGGGTGTACCGCGGGTGTGGTGAAAGCCGATGCTTATGGGCTGGGGGCTGCACAAGTGGCGCCCAAGCTGCTTTCCATCGGCTGTAGGCATTTCTTCACGGCCCACATCTCCGAAGCGTTGGCCATCCGCGCGCTGCTGCCCGGCGCGATGCTGGCGGTGTTGAACGGAATTCTGCCCGGCGAGGCGGAGGAATTTGCCGCGCGCGGCATCGTTCCCGTGTGTGGCGCGCTGCATGAGCTGGCGCTGTGGCGCGCGGAGGCGAGGCGGCGGGGCGAGGTGCTGCCGGTGATCCTGCATGTCGATACCGGCATGGCGCGGCTTGGACTTTCGGCGCCCGAACTCGCGCGGCTGCGCGACGATCCGGCGCTGCTGGATGGGGTGCGGGTGGACTATGTGATGACGCATCTGGCCTGCGCCGATACCCCGGATGACCCGATGAACGCCCGTCAGGCCGCCGCCTTCGCCGCTGCCCTGCGGCAGTTTCCTGGGGCGAAAACCAGCTTTGCCAACTCCTCGGGCATGTTTCTCGGGCCACGCTTCGCCTCCGACCTCGCCCGCCCGGGTGCGGCGCTCTACGGCATCGATCCCGGCGCCGAGGGCGGCCCAAATCCGATGCGCCGGGTGCTGCGGCTGAGCGCGCCGATTTTGCAGATTCATGAGGTCGCGCCGGGCGAGACGGTTGGCTATGGCGGCGAGTGGACGGCGCGGCGCGCCAGCCGCATCGCCACAATCGGCGTCGGCTATGCCGACGGTTACCTCCGTTCGCTCGGCAACCGCGCCACCGCCTCTTTTGACGCTACCCAAGTGCAGCTGGTAGGCCGGGTGTCGATGGACCTGACCACGTTCGACATCACCGATCTGCCCGGCCTGCAGCCGGGCGACCGCCTGACATTGATCGGGGAGCGGCACGGGCCGGACGAGCTGGCCCGCGAAGCCGGCACTAGCGGTTACGAGATCCTCACCTCCTTAGGGCGCCGTTACCAGCGGCGGTATCACGGCGCATGAAATACCTGTTGAGCCCGGTCGCCGGCCTCGGGGCCACGGTGCTGGAAATGCTCGCCTGGCTGGGCGAGCTGACCCTGTTCGCTTTGTCTGGCCTGTCGCATATCTTGCGGCCGCCTTTCTATCCGCGCCTCGTCGGCCGCGCCTTCATGGAGATCGGCTTCTACTCGCTCCCGGTGGTGGCGCTCACGGCGCTGTTCACCGGCATGGTGCTGGCGCTGCAATCCTATACCGGCTTTTCCCGCTTTGGCGCGGAAAGCGCGATCGCCAGCGTGGTGGTGCTTTCGGTCACCCGTGAACTCGGACCGGTGCTGGCCGGGCTGATGGTCGCCGGGCGGGCCGGCGGCGCGATGGCGGCGGAGCTCGGCACCATGCGCGTGACCGACCAGATCGATGCGCTCTCCACCCTCTCCACCGAGCCGATGAAATATCTGGTGGCGCCGCGGCTGCTGGCCGGGGTTCTCGCTTTGCCGCTGCTGGTGGTGTTGGCGGACATTCTCGGCGTGTTCGGCGGATTCCTGGTCGCCACGCAAAAGCTCGGTTTCACGCCGGACACCTATCTCGTCAGCACCTTCACCAATTTGCGCAGCAGCGACGTGGTCTCCGGCCTGATCAAGGCGGCGGTGTTCGGCTTCATTATCGCGCTGATGGGCTGCTTCCACGGCTACCGCTCCAGGGGCGGGGCGCAGGGCGTGGGCGCGGCCACCACGGCCGCCGTGGTCAGTGCCTCGATCCTGATCCTGGCGTTGGACTATGTTTTGACCCAGGTGCTGTTCGTCAAATGAGCCAGCCGAAAATCCGCATCCGTGGCCTCAAGAAGGCGTTCGGCGAGAAACAGGTGCTGGACGGGATCGATCTCGACCTCATGCCCGGCACCGGCATGGTGGTGATCGGCGGTTCCGGCACCGGCAAGTCGGTGTTGATCAAATCCATTCTCGGCCTGATCACGCCGGATGCGGGTATCATCGAGATCGACGGCGAGGACGTGCTGAAGGCCCCGCGCCACCGCGCCCGGCACTTGCGGGCGCAGATCGGCATGTTGTTCCAGAACGGCGCGCTGTTTGACAGCCTGCCGGTCTGGGAGAATGTCGCGTTCGGCCTGTTGGCGGAGAAAAAAATCCGCCGGGCGGCGGCGCGGGACAAGGCGGTCGAGGTGTTGGCCCAGGTCGGGCTGGACGCGAGCGTGGCCGGGCTCGCGCCGGCGGAACTCTCGGGCGGCATGCAGAAGCGCGTTGCCCTGGCACGGGCCATCGCCGCGGAGCCTGCGATCATGTTTTTCGACGAGCCCACCACGGGGCTCGACCCAATCATGGGGGCAGTGATTGACGAGCTGATCGTCGATTGCGTGAAACGGCTGGGCAGCACGTCGCTGGCCATCACCCATGA
>DATJHR010000011.1:0-64475 GCA_035493735.1 Acidocella sp. | reverse complement strand
CATCTCATCGAAAACTTCTTCTGCAAACTCAAGGAGTTCAAACGCATCGCCATGCGCTCAGACAAGACGGATCAGGCCTTTAGCGCCATGATCCATCTCGTCGCAGCCATCATCAATTCACGATGATTCCCAACAAGCCCTAGTAAAGTTTTTTTGCTACTTTTTGTTCACAAAAAGTAGCCTTTCTTTACCCTCGCCCGAGCGGAGTCTATTGCGGCTTCTCGGCCATCGCCTGGTGCAGGCTGGCAAGGTTTTTCTCCACCACAGGAATCGCGTTCTGATAGAGCGCCTTGATATTGCCATCGGCGGTCGTGCCGGCGGTGTTGCGGAACACCGCCAAAGCCTGTTCATGGCTCGCAATCTGGTCGTTGAGGTAATTCACGTCAAAATTGGGCATTGGGTGGTATGCCAAGGCGACATATTGTTCCTCCAGATCGTAATCCAGCCGATTGGGCAGCGTGACATCGTACCGCGCCGCCAGCTCTTCCAACATCGGCCGATAATGTTGCGCATCCGCGCAGATCTGGGTCGCCACCCGCTGCACCGCCGGCCCGGGATTTTGCCTCTGTACCAAAGTACATTCCTGCAAATCGAAGGCGATCAGCTGGTAGGCCGCGGTGAGCGCCTGCAGATCTGCCCTTGAAAACGCCGTATCCCGTGGCGCCTGCGCCGTTGTCGAACAGCCACCCACACCCACCGCCAATAACGCCAGCATCCCCAAGGTGTTTTTCATTATGGTTCCATCCTGTTCTTGTTATAGTTCCGGCCGTTATAGCGCCCCAGCGTTCACCCGCACCCCATAAACGTAACACCCGGTCAGGCTTTTGTACAAATTCAGCCCTTGAGCGAGGTTGCCACTTTTTCCACGCACGATTGCATGGCGCAATCGCCCCGTTCGGCGATCCGCCATCAAACATCTTGCGCCAGCCCTGATCGCCGAGACGGATCGTTTTGTTGCGTGCCGGCCCCTGCCCCGTATATATTCCGCCAGAACGGGCATGAGGACAGGCCGCAATGAGCCGTCAGGAAACCGGGCCACCCTTCGAAACGCAAGACGAGGCCATAAACCGCCTGGCCGCGATCGTTACCGCCACCGACGACGGCATCATCTCCCAGACGCTCGAAGGCATCATCATCGGCTGGAACGCGGGAGCGGAGAAAGTTTTCCACTACACGGCCGCGGAAGTAATTGGCCAGCCGATCACCACCCTGGTGCCGGAGGACCGGCGCCATGAGGAGGCCCAAATCCTGGCGCGGCTGCAGCGCGACGAAATCGTCGACCATTTCGAGACGCAGCGCCGCCGCAAAGATGGCGCGATCATCGAGGTTTCCCTGACAATTTATCCGTTCCGAAATCGTTATGGCGATCTCGCCGGCGCCACGAAAATCGTCCGCGACATTACCGCCGCCAAGCGCAACCAGCAGGATTTGCAGGAGCGCGAGGCCTATCTGCGCTCCGTGCTGGATACCGTGCCCGACGCGATGATCATCATCAACCCTCAGGGCAGCATCCAGTCCTTCAGCCTCACCGCCGAACGGCTGTTCGGCTACCCGGCGGTGGAGGTGATCGGCCAGAATGTCAGCATCTTAATGCCGCCCCCCTATCGCGAGCAGCATGACTCCTATCTCTCCCGCTATCGCACCACCGGTGAGCGCCGGATCATCGGCATCGGCCGGGTGGTGGTGGGCCGGCGCCGCGACGGCACGACCTTTCCCATGGAATTGACGGTCGGCGAAGCCGGCAGCCCGCCGCGGCAAATGTTCATCGGCTTTGTCCGCGACCTCACGGAACGACAACGGACGCAGCAGCGCCTGCAGGAGCTGCAGAACGAGCTGATCCACATGTCCCGCTACACGGCGTTGGGAGAAATGGCCTCGACCCTGGCGCATGAGCTGAACCAGCCGCTTTCGGCGATCGCCAATTACCTCAGTGGCGGCCGCCGGCTGCTGGAATCGGCGCGCCTCGACATGTTGCCGATGGCGCGCGAAGCAATGGAGCGCGGCACCGAGCAGGCTTTGCGCGCCGGCCAGATCATCCGCCGCCTGCGCGACTTCGTCTCCCGCGGCGAGAGCGAGCAGAACCATCAAAACCTGCCGAAACTGATCGAGGAGGCCAGCGCCTTGGCACTGGTGGGCGTGAAGGAGACCGGCGTGCGCGTGTCCTATGCCCTGGATCCGGCGGCGACGACGGTGTTTGTGGATAAAATCCAGGTCCAGCAGGTGCTGCTGAACCTGATCCGCAACGCCGTGGAAGCCACCCAGGAGATGAACCGTCGCGACCTGCTGATCCGCACGCGCCTCTGTGAAACGGGCATAGTCGAGGTCAGCGTCGCGGATACCGGCACCGGCATCAGCGAGAGCATCGCCGAGCAACTGTTCCAGCCCTTCGTCACCACCAAGGCGCATGGCATGGGCGTGGGCCTGTCGATCTCGCGCACCATCATCGAGGCCCATGGCGGCCGGCTCTGGGCTGAGCCCAATCCCGGCGGCGGCACCGTGTTCTCATTTACGCTGAAAACCGGTCTGGACGAGGACAACGCGGATGTCTGATGCGGTGATTCATCTGATCGATGATGATGACGGCGTGCGCCACTCCCTGACCTTCTCGCTCACCGCCGCAGGGCTTGCGGTGCGCGCTTACGATTCCGCCCTCGTCTTTCTTGAGTCCGTCGGCAGCCTGCAACCGGGGTGCATCGTCAGCGACATGCGGATGCCAGGGATGGACGGGCTGCAGCTGCGCCGTCGCCTGCGCGAACTGCGCGTCCCCTTGCCCATGATCATCATGACCGGCCATGCCGATATCCGTATGGCTGTGGAAGCGATGAAAGCCGGGGTCGCGGACTTCATCGAAAAGCCATTCGACGACGCGGCCCTTCTGGCGGCGATCCGTGACGCGCTGACCCAATCCGAAGCGACCGCACGGTGTGAACGCGCCGCGCAAATGGCTTGCGCCCGGCTAAAAGCGCTCTCCAACCGCGAGCGGGACGTGCTGCGGGGCCTCGTGGCCGGCCTGCCGAATAAAAGCATCGCCTCTGAGCTGAAGCTCAGCCCGCGGACTGTGGAAGTGCACCGTGCCAATGTCATGACGAAAATGGGCGCGAACAGCCTTTCGGAGCTGGTGCGCATGGCGATCGCCACGGACATCCTGCCCACCGGCTGACGCGCTCTCATCCCGCGCTCGTCCAAGCGCCGCGCTGAAACAGGTCGGGCCAAGCTTGCGCCAGATCAAATCTGCGATCCCGGAAACCACCTATAACGGCCTTTCTCATTGCAAGGGCCACGGGCTGCGTGGCGGAGCCGTAACAGAGTGGACGACTCGCAGAACCTCGTTTTGATTCTCGACCTTGACCACGCCGTGCGCGAATCGCTGAAATTCTCGCTCGAACAGAGCGGCATGCGGGTGCGCACCTTCGGCACCGCCGCCGGCCTGTTGCAGGATTCCGGCCTATCGGGCGCCGGCTGCCTGGTGCTCGGTCATCGCCCGCCGGCGCTCAATTGCTTCCACGTCATCTCCGCCCTCAAAGCGCGCGGCTCGGTGCTGCCGGTGGTGGTCATGACCGAGCATGCCAGCAAGGCTTTTTGCCGCCGCGCCGCCAATGCCCGCGTGCATCAAGTGATCGAGAATCCGGTTTTCGACGAATCCCTATTCGACAGCATCCGAGACGCGCTTCGCCCGCCCGAGCGCCACGTCACCGGCTAGAGCGCGATGACTTTAAGAGCGGATCGCTACGCGGTTCGATCTAGAATCATCCGGCTCTAGCCTCGCCTACGTAGAATCCCTTAGCAACGAACCGAATTTCGCCGCGCACGAACCCCCCGTAAAACAGAGACATCACCGCCAAACCGGGAGTGTCCGATGTCAACACTATCCGCCTCCTCCTTCGGCCCGTCGGCCGGCATTGTGCCGCCCCATGTCCTGCAGGACAGACGGCAGAATTTCTGGGAAGAGCAGCCCGGCCTCGCGGGCACCTTGACCAGGATCCCGCAGGATCAAGGCATTTATGGCGAAGGCGACCCAGCGACCTTGTTCTACAGGGTGATCTCCGGTGTGGTACGCACCTGCAAATTTTTCGGCGACGGCCGCCGCCAGGTCGATGCGTTCTATATGGCGGGCGAGGTGTTCGGCATTGAGGCCGGCGAGGCCTATCACCTCGCGGCCGAGGCTGTCTCCGATTGCACGCTGGTCGCCTATCGCCGCCGTTCCCTCGACACGCTGAGCGGCGGCAACGAAACCGTGGCCCGGCATCTGTTCCAGTTCGCGCTGCACAACGCGGCGCGCGCCCAGGACCATGCGCTGCTGCTCGGCCACCGCAGCGCCATCGAGAAACTTGCCTGCTTTCTGCTGTACTGGGCGCACCACTCCACCCAGAAAACCAGCGTCACGTTGGAGATGTCGCGTCAGGACATCGCCGATTTTCTCGGCCTGACGATCGAAACCGTGTCGCGTACACTCTCGAAACTTGAAAAAGACGGGATCATCAAGATGTCCGTCGCGCGTCGCGTCGAGCTGCGCAATCTCGGCGCATTGCGCGCCCTCACCACCTGATTTTGCATCGCCCGGCACAGGGTGGCGTGTGCCGGATTGAAAACTCGTAAGCCCGCCAATCACTCTCGACAAATCCGCAGCAAAATCACCCGACCGGCTTGTATGAAGCCGCGCGCGATCAACATTGATGAGGCCGAAAAAATTCTTTAGGTCCTCTTTTCATGCTGTTTGATCGCCGGATATTCGCTGCCCTGCTTTCCAAGACACATGTCTCTGCCAACTCCGGCGGACGGGATGGCGCGCCGCGTCGTCCTGCAACTGCAGCTGTCGCATTCGCGGCGCATTTCTGTTAACGATACATTTTGCAATTGGAGATTTCCGCCATGGCGCGAGCAACGACACCAACCCGAAACAAGAAACCCGCCACGAAGGCGCGCAGCACCGGCCGTTCAACCGCGACTCGCCGCGCGGCCCCCGCCCGCACCGCCGCAAAAAAGACCAAAGCCGTCGCCAAGAGCACGGTGAAAGCCGCCGCGAAAAGCCCGGCCAAGACCACCCGCACCACGGCCCGCCGCACCAGCACGGCCAAGCCCAGCAAGGTGACCACCGCGCGCAAGGCGCCGGCGAAAGCCGCTACGTCACCGGCCAAAGCGCGGCTCGCGGATCTCGAAAAGCTTGAGACCGCCAACAAGACGCTGCGCGCAAAGCACCGCGAGGCGGCAAAAGCGCTGAAGTTCGCCGAAGGCCGTATCGCGGAGCTGGAAACGTACGTCGCCGAACTGGAGATGCAGCTGTCCAACGCCGCCAAGCCGAAGCGCAACACCGCGCCGAAGCGCAAGAGCGCTGAAGCCAAGCCCGAAGCATCTCCGGCCGACATGGCGGAAGAGCGCGCCCGATTCGATGAGGAAACAGAACTGGCGGACGACACGCGGGACGCCGATCACGACGAGTTTTAAGTCTCATCCCCGCCCCTGAAATGAGAGCTGGATTTCAGGGGCAGAACACTCATCTATTGAGCTTGCGTTTCAGACCGCGTCTGCCGACGCGGCCGTAAGCGGGGATGTCCGCCTTTCAGGAGAGTTTCATGACTGAACAAAGCACACCGGTTTGGTTCATCACCGGCTGCTCGACCGGCTTCGGCCGCGAGCTCGCACGAGAGCTGCTGCACCGCGGCAAACGCGTGGTCGTCACCGCCCGCGACATATCCAAGATCGAAGATCTGGCCACGGACAGCGCCAACAGCCTGGCGCTGGCGCTTGACGTCACCAATCCCTCCCAGGTGCGCGCGGCCGTGCAGGCGGCGGAGCGGAAATTCGGCGTCATCGACGTGCTGGTGAACAATGCCGGCTACGGCTATCTCGCCGCCATCGAGGAAGGCGAGGATGCGGAAATCCGCGCGATGTTCGACGTGAACGTCTTCGGCCTGGCCGACACCATCCGCGCCGTGCTGCCCGGCATGCGCCGCGCCGGACGTGGCCATATCGTCAACATCACGTCAGTCGGCGGCCTCGTCGGCAATGCCGCCAGCGGCTATTACGCGGCGACCAAGTTCGCCGTGGAAGGGCTCTCCGAAGGCTTGGCCAAGGAAGTCGCGCCGCTCGGCATCAAGGTGCTGGCCGTGGAGCCCGGCCCGTTCCGCACCGACTGGGCTGGCCGGTCGCTGAAACAGACGGCAAACATCATCGACGCCTACGACGCCACCGCCGGCGCCCGCCGCCGGCAGATCTCCGGCTATAGCGGCCAACAGCCGGGCGACCCGGTGCGCGCCGCCCAGGCGATCATCGATGTCGTCGAATCACCGAACCCGCCCGGCCATCTGGTGCTGGGCAAGCCTGGCCTCAACATGGTGCGGCAAAAGCTGGACACGCTGCAGGCGGAAATCGCCACCTGGGAAAAAACCACGCTCGGCGCGGATTATCCCGAGGGCTGAGGTAAAAAAGAAAGCGCTACTTTTTGTGAACAAAAAGTAGCAAAAAAACTTTGCTTGTTTGGGCCGTGCTGGTTTCACGGCCACCGCCCCAAGTCAAAGAAGTTTTTGCGCCGCTTTTTTCAAAAAGCGGCCGCTTTCTTTCTCCCCCCTTGCCTCCCCGCCGGGACTGCGCTTGAAGCCCTTTCCGCTTTCGGGAAGGGCTTTTTCATGACCAGCATCGTCGGCATCGATTTCGGCACGACCAACAGCGTCGTCAGCCGGCTCACCCCGGACGGTGCCGTGCACAGCCAGCGGTTCCGCCTCGGCAGCGCGGATTTCGACGTGTTCCGCACCCTGCTCTGCTTTGCGTCTGAGACCCAACAAGGCCGCTCCCATCTGCGCCACGAGGCCGGGCCGGCGGCCATCGAGGCCTATCTCGACGACCCGACCGACAGCCGCCTCATCATGTCCATGAAGACCTATCTGGCGCAGCGCAGCTTTGCCCAGACGCGCATTTTCGGCCGGAGTTTTTCGCTGGAAGAGATGATCGCGGTCTTTCTCCGCACCCTGCTCGAGGCCGCCGGGCTGCGCGGCTCAGACATCCATATCGTCGCCGGCCGGCCGGTGCGCTTTGCCGGCGACTTCGCCGACGATGAATTCGGCGAAACCCGCCTGCGCGGCGCCTTTGCCGCCGCCGGCTGCCCCTCGGTCGATGTCGCCTTCGAGCCGCAGGCCGCGGGTTACCGCTTCATCCGCACCCTTGACCGCCCTACCACTGTGCTGGTCGGCGACTTCGGCGGCGGCACCAGCGATTTTTCAGTCATACGCTTCACCCCCGGGGCCGAGCAGCCGCTTACCTCTCTTGCCCATGGCGGCGTCGGCATCGCCGGCGACAGTTTCGACTACCGGATCATCGATCACGCCGTCTCGCCGCGCCTCGGCAAAGGCAGTTCCTATAAAATCATGGGCAAGGAACTGCCGGTGCCCGTGGAATATTTCAACGGCTTCGCCCGCTGGCACCGGCTCTCGCTCATGCGCACGCCGAAAATTCTCCGCGACATCGAGGAAGTGGCGCACGCCAGCGACGACCCGGCCCCGCTGCTCAACCTCGTCCGCCTGCTCCAGGACGAACTCGGCTACCAGCTCTACCAGACGGTCAGCGCGGTGAAGGCCGAATTGTCGCGCGTTCCAGAAGCCAGGCTGCGCTTCGAGCATGACGATTTCATCATCGACCGCACGATCACGCGGGCGGAATTCGAAGACTGGATCGCACCAGACCTCAAGCGCCTGGGCGAAAGCGTGGACGCCACCCTGGCGCAAGCCGGCCTCACCGCGCCGCAAATCGACCGGGTGTTCCTCACCGGCGGCACCTCCTTCGTTCCCGCCGTCCGCGCGCTGTTCACCCAACGCTTCGGCGCGGAAAAACTCTCCGCTGGCGGCGAATTCGTCTCCGTCGCCGAAGGCTTGGCCCTGATCGGCGGGGACCGGGCTCAGAGGTAGGAAGAGAAGGCTTCTTTTTGTGAACAAAAAGAAGCAAAAAAACTTTATTAATGCTGGGCCATGGGCGTTGGCGCTGACAACGGCCATGGCCCAGCATCGCCAAAAGTTTTTGCGCCGCTTTTTTCAAAAAGCGGCCACTTTCTTGCCTTGCCTTACGCGTAGCGGCTCAGGCTCTTGGCAATGAACCGGGCCAGCGGCGGGCCGGCGAACACCACGATGAGGAAGCGCGCCGTCTGCATCGCCATCACGAACGGCACGTTCACCGCCGGTGACGAGGCGGCGATGATCGCCACGGAGTCCACGCCGCCCGGGCTCATTGCGAGGTAGGCGGTCAGCGGATTGACGTGCATGGTCTCCACCATCAGCAGCGCCAGCCCGCCGCACAGCGCGATCAGGGCCAGGATTGAAGCGGCGACGCGGGGAAAGGCTTTCGCCGCATGCAGCAAGATCTGCCGGGTGAAGCGCAGCCCGATGCTCCAGCCGACCAGCGCGTAGCTGGCCGCGAGCAGCCAGGGCGGCAGTTCGATCGTCATCGTCCCCGTGCCGTTGAGCACGGCGCCGAGAAAGAGCGGCACCATCAGCGCCCCGGCAGGCAGGCGCCATTTATGGTTCACCGCCACGCCGAACGCGGCGAGCGCCAGCGTTGCCAGGAAGGGTCCGGGCAGAAGATGGGGAAACCAGTCTTGCGCCGGCGCTGTGCCAGTGCTGCCGGTAAAGAAGCGCGCGACCAGGGTCGCGACCACGGCCACCAACACAACACGCAGATACTGCATGAAGGCAACCAGCCTGATATCCGCGCCGAACGCCTCCGACATCAGCACCATCGCGCTGGCGCCGCCCGGAGACGATCCCCAGATCGCGGTGGTGGCGGGGAGCACGCGCAGGCGCGCGAGCAGCCAGCCCAACGCGTTGCTGACGATGATCACCGCCACCACCGCGCCGACGAAGACCGCCCAGTCGGCCACCATGTCCTGGACGATCGAAGCGGTGATGGTGCGCGCGATCATGCAACCCACAATCGCCTGGCCGCAGGTGAACAGCAGCGCGGGAATGCGGATGCCGGTCTGCAGCGCCGCGAAAATGATCGCGGCCCCCATCGGCCCCAGCAGCAGCGAAGCCGGCAAATGCAGCTGCGCTAACAGGAGCTCAAAGACGACGGACAGGATGAAGAGTGCCGTGGCCTGAACGGCGATGGGAAGTTCGGTGAGGGTCACTGTTTTATCATGAAAGCCCGTCGCCGCGCCGGCAAGAGGCGGCACGTCAGGCAAGCCATCTGGGCCGCGCTGGTTTCAACGCCGCAGGCCCAGTTTCGCAAAAGTTTTTGCGCCGCTTTTTTCAAAAAGCGGCCGCTTTCTTGCTTAACTCTTCAGCCGGTTCTGGTAGACGCAGAGCTGCGCATAGGCGGCGGCGAGCAGCGGCGTGTCGATGCCTGCACGCTCACCGCGGGAGAGCAGATCGCCAAGGATCTGGTCAGCCTCCACAGCCGCCCCTTGGATCAGGTCACGATACATCGAGGCGGTCGTCGGCGCGCCCTTTTGCGTCACCATAGCCTGCACGGTCTCAAGATGCGCGGCGCGCGGCGGGTGCCCCACGGCCTTCACCACGCTGTTCACCTCGTCCACAAAGCGTAGCGCGAAGGCGGCCCCGCCACGCACCGCTTCGATCTCGCCGACCGTCCCGCGCATCAGGCAGGTGATCCCGGCAAGGCTCGCCAGCATCGTCCATTTCTCCCACATATCCCGCTCGATGTGCGGGCTCAGCTGGGCATTGAACCCGGCGCCCTGCAGCTGGGCATCCAGCGCCTGCATCCGGGGCGTGACCGTGCCATCCAGCTCACCATAGACGAGGTCGTGCATCTTGCTCATCTGCGCGATCCGTCCCTGCCCATCGAGGGTCGTGTTGATCCGGCACAAGCCGCCCAGCACCGCCTGCCGACCGAACCGCTCCACCAGCTCGTCGATATGCCGCATGCCGTTCAGCACCGGCAGGATCATGGTCTCCGGTCCCACCGCCTCGGCCAAGTCCGCCATCGCGGCCCCCAGCGCGTAGTCTTTCACCGCCAGCAACACCAGATCGTAGGCGGCGCTGAGCGTATCGGCGGTCATAATCTTCGGTGCCACGGCGAAGTCGCCGTAGGGGCTAAGGACCCTAAGCCCTTCCTCGCGCAGCCTGGCAGCCCTGGCCGGGCGCACCAGAAAGGTGACGTCGCGCTCAGCCTGCGCAAGACGCCCGCCGAAATAGCCGCCCGTCGATCCCGCGCCGACCACCAGAATGCGCATTCATCCGCTCCCTTTTCGTTTGCGCCTCGCATCTAACATATCGTTGCCGCGCTTGGCACCGCCGCGCCGCCCATCCTACCATGAAACGCCGCGTCCTTAAGGAGCCCCGACTTTGGCCTCTCCCGTCTCCCGCAGTGCCGCCATCGCCCTGCTCGTGGCCGGCGCGTTTTTCATGGAAAATCTCGACGGCACGGTCGTCACCACCGCCATGCCGCAGATGGCCGCGCGTTTCGGGGTGCATCCGGTCGACCTCAACAGCGGCGTGTCCGCCTATCTGCTGACCCTGGCGGTGCTAATCCCGGCCAGCGGCTGGGTGGCGGACCGGTTCGGCGCGCGGCGCGTATTTGCCGGCGCGATCATCCTGTTCACCCTGGCCTCGGCGCTCTGCGCGCTCTGCACCACCCTGCCCGAATTCGTGCTGGCGCGTATCCTGCAAGGATGCGGCGGGGCGATGATGGTGCCAGTCGGCCGGCTCACCGTGCTGCGCTCGACCGAGAAGCAGAATCTCATCAAGGCGATCGCCACCATCACCTGGCCCGGCCTCGCCGCGCCGGTGCTTGGGCCCCCTTTGGGCGGCTTCATCACCACCTACGCCTCCTGGCACTGGATTTTTCTGCTCAACCTGCCGCTCGGCCTGCTCGCTTTGCCGCTGGCGCTGGCGCTGATCCCCACCGGCCAGCCCGTTACCGGCAAGCCGTTCGACCGGCGGGGCTTTCTGCTCACCGGCCTGGCCTGTCTCATCTTCATGTACGGGCTGGAAATGTTCAGCCATCAGGGGACGTCCTGGGCGGCCGCCTGTGTCTGCGTGCTGCTGGGGCTCGGCGTGGCCGCGCTCGCCATACGCCACGCACGGCAGCAGGAGCACCCGCTGATCGATTACGGCGCGCTTGGCTATCGCAGCTACGCCACCACCATCTGGGGCGGTTCGCTGTTCCGCGGCGCCATCGCGGCCGTCCCGTTTTTGCTCCCGCTGCTGTTCCAGCTCGGCTTCGGCCTCACCCCGTTCGCCTCCGGCACGCTGGTGCTGGCGGTCTTCGCCGGCAATCTCGCGATGAAGCCCTTCACCACCCCCATCCTTCGCCGCTTCCGCTTCCGCCCCTTGCTGCTGGTCAACGGCACCCTCAACGCCGCAACGATGTTCGCCTGTGCCCTGCTGACACCGCGCACCCCAGCGCCCCTGATCCTGGCGTTGCTCTTCGTCAGCGGCCTGGTGCGCTCGATGCAGTTTACCGCCATCAACACGTTGGCCTTCGCCGAGGTCCCGGCGGCGAAAATGAGCGGCGCCAACACCTTGTTCAACATGGCCCAGCAAATGGCGATGGGGATCGGCATCGCGCTCGGCGCCGTGGCACTGCGCCTGGGCGTGCTGGTGCATCCCACCCCCCACGGCGTGCCCCTGGAGGCCTTCCACATCGCCTTCATCCTCACCGGAATGATCGCTTTGGCCGCCCTGTTCGACGTCCTGGCCCTAAGCCCGCAGGCCGGCGACGCGATCCGGGTGAGACAGGCCGGATAAAGGAAGGAAGAAAGGCAAGACTACTTTTTGTGAACAAAAAGCAGCAAAAAAACTTTATTAATCTGGGCCGTGCTGGTTTCAGCGGTACGGGCCCAGTTTCGAGGAAGTTTTTGCGCCGCTTTTTTCAAAAAGCGGCCACTTTCTTAACCTCAGGCGACGAACGTCGTGCCCAGCCAGGCGATAAAGGCCTCGGCCGGCATCGGGCGGTTAATCAGGAACCCCTGCACCGCGTCGCAGCCCCAGTCGAGCAGCATTTTTTGCGTCGCCGGTAATTCCAGCCCCTCGGCCACCACCTGCATGCCCATTTCATGGGCCAAACCGATCAGCGACTTCACCAGCGCCTGCTGCCTGGCATTATCGGCGACCGAGTTGATCAGCCGACGGTCGATCTTCACCACGTTCGCCGGGATGGTTTCCAGCGAGGTGAAACCGTTCGGCCCGGTGCCGAAATCGTCCAATGACAGACCCACACCCAGCTCCCGCAGCGCGCGCAGGTGCAGTTCGGCGTCGTCCATATTCTCGAACCGGTGTTTTTCGGAGAATTCAAGCTCCAGGAACTCAGGCGGCAGCCGGTATTGCTCCAGCAGCGCGGCAAGCCGGCCGACAAAGTCCGGCTCCGCGAGGTTCTTGGCGGAAATATTGACGCAGGTTTTCAGCTTGAAGCCGCCAGCGTGCCATGCCGCCGTCTGCGAGACGGCGCGCGTCAGCACCCAGGAGGTCAGCTCGCGCACCAGCCCCGTCATCTCGATCAGCGGGATGAATTCGTTCGGCATGACCAGCCCCAGCGTGGGATGATGCCAGCGCAGCAGCGCCTCGGCGCCGATGCAGCGCCAGCTCCGCAAATCCACCCGCGCCTGGTAGTTCAGCTCAAACTCGGAATTCGTCGCCAGTGAGGCCTCGGCCTCGGCGATCAGCGCGAAAGCGCGGCGGTGATCGTCCGACAGATCATAATTGCATTCCGACCAGCCCGCCTGCAGCTCCGCCCCGGCCTGCCCAGCCAGGAAGGTGGCCTGCAACAAATCCTCTGCCGCGCCCAGCCCACGTGCCAGATCGCACACGCCGACGCCGCCTTTAATGGCGACCGGAATGCCGCGGCAGATCAACGGCTTGGCCAGCATGCTGATCAGCCGCGAGAGCGCAACTTCGAAGTCCCGCGGGTCATCAGCCTGGAACACCAGGCCGACGCTCCAGAACCCGACGCGGAAGGCCGGCTGGCGGCGGGTGATGAATTCCAGATCCGCAAGCCGGATGCTCAACAGATCGTCCGCGAATTTGTAGCCGAAGACGCGGATGATCTCGTCGTATTTCTTGGTGTCGGCGATGTTGATGACGATAAGGAACAATCGCCGATCGGGCAGCCGTCCCTGCCGCAGCAGGTTGATTTCACGCAGCAGATCCGTCCGGTCATGCAATGTCTCCGGACCTAGGGTCGTAGCCGCCTTGTCGGATCGTGGCTGAAACAGAGCGGTATCACCGCCGAATTGAGAAAAATCCGCCACAACGATCCTTGTCGCCGGAGAAAAACCCGCAAACTAACCGGCTACTAGAAAGCACTAACAATAAAAACAACCTTAAATTGGATGATTTGTCTCTAAAATGTCAAGATACCTCACCGAACCGTTTTGATTTCAGTTTGATCCGAAGGCGCGGCAGGCGGACCGATCGATCCGCCTGGCAATGTTTTCGACCCGAAAATGACCCTCACTTCAGCGCGGGCAGATCGAACCGCATGGTGATGCTTTCCGTATGGGCATCCGGGCACCGGCACAGAAAACTGGCATCGATGCTGCCACCGAAGCGCATCAGCCCGTTGCGCCGGCCATCATCCCCCGGCGCGCCGCGATAGGCGTGATCAACGACGATCAGCGTCACCTCGTTCCCAGCCTTGCTCACGCTCATTCCGATCGGTCCCGCCGCCCGCGTCTCATAACGGCGGCGAAGGATGGCAAGCAACTGCCGCAGCGCCACCATGCTGACCACATGCGCGTGGATCGCCGGCATACGGACATGGTCAATACTCAGCCGCAGCTCGGTCCGCGCGGTCTCCGGACCGAGCCGTTCCACGAGCGCATAAACCAGATCTTCCAAGGGCCAACCGATGACCGGCGCGGCGCGCGAGGAATATTTCGAGATATCGCCCACCTGGCGGGCCAGCGCGGCAATCTTGTCGGCGGTGAAGTCCGGATCGCTGCCCCCCCGTTCACGCAGCCTGCACAATTCGAGCAGATCGAGCGCAATGCCAAAACCGATGGTGCGGCAAAGCAAGGTCCAGGCCGGCGTGCCGGCAAACCGCACCTCCTGGTCAATCCCGAGCGCGGCGACGAACAACTCGGCCATCAGCAGATTGGTCCGGTGCAGAGCGGCCTCATCTTGCGTCGGTGCCGGCGACACTGCGAGAGCCTGAAACAAGTCCCGGACCATCGGGACCGCCTCTCCATCGCCGTTGCGGATGATAATATCGTTCCTCTCGGGAAGCTTGGCGGATGTCTCGGTCATCTCGGTGCTCATATAGTTCATGGTCAGGTGCCTTTCTGAAACGCAAGCCTCAATCATGGCGTCCACCGCCTGCTTTGGCTCGTTCCGTGGAGAAGCGATGCGCAATCCCGTCGCCGAACCAGCTTGGTGGGAGCTTATGCAGAGCTCACATGAAGATCTTGTCGATTCGCACGCGAAATTTGCAGAAAAGCCCCGCAGAACTTGCAAGGAGGCCGGCATGTCCTTGGTTGGGGGAACATAACGCCGGCGGAGCGGTTAATTAAATTGATTATTTTTGTTGGATTAATTGAAAAATGCGGTTGACCGCGCGACGGCTGTGCCGTTTTGCGCCTTATCCAGTTCTGCGGCGCAGCCAATCCTCCTTAAGCGGCGTCGGCGCCGATGATTTTGTGATAGGCTCGGCCGTGATAAATCAGCCCGCTGCCGGCACTGCCCAAACGGATCGCCGCCACCCCGCAGAACAGCACGCTATGCGTTCCCACTTCCGTGATCTGATCGATTTTGCAGTCGAAACTCGCCACCGCCGATTCCAGAACCGGCGCGCCGGTCACCAGCCTGGTCCAGCCGGTTTGGGCGAAGCGCGCGGCCATGGGCACCTCATTCCCGGCGAAGAGAGCCGAGAGTGCCTCCTGCTCATGCGACAGCACGTTGACACAAAGCCGCCCCGCCGCCTTGAACGCGGCGTTCAGCCGGCTATGGCGGTTCATGCACACCAGCAGTGTCGGCGGATCGTCCGTGACACTGCATACGGCCGAAGCCGTGAAGCCGATATCGCCTTCCGCCGCGTCGGTGGTGATCACACTCACCGCCGCGCCAAGGCGCGACATCGCCTCACGAAAGCACTGCCGGTCGGTCGCCATATGCTCACTCATGCGGGAATACTAGAACATCCTGCTCCAGCTAAGGAAGCGGCCGCTTTTTGGAAAAAGCGGCGCCAAGGCAAGGGGAAGGCTTCTTTTTGTGAACAAAAAGAAGCAAAAAAACTTTATTTACTCTAGGCCGTGGGCGTTGTCGGCGACACAGAATCCGGCCCAGCATCATAAAAGTTTTTGCGCCGCTTTTTTCAAAAAGCGGCCGCTTTCTTTGTCTAGAAGCCGAAACTCATGAGCCCGGCAAACCGCGCCCGCGTTGCACCGCGCGGGCGCCGAACCTCTCCCGTAGCCGGTCGATGGCTTCCTGCCGCGCCTGTCGCCGCACCGCGACGGTGTCGGCGAGATCGCCGCGATCGGCCTCAGCCGCCGGTGCCAGCGGGGCGGCACCGATGCCAATCAGCCGGAATGCCGTGCCGTCCGCCTCGCGGCGCAGCAGATCCCGCGCCGCCTCGAACAATGTCTCCGGCAGCTGCGTCGGGTTGGCCAGGCGCTGGTTGCGGGTGCGGCTGACGAACCTGGCCGTTTTCAATTTCAGCACGATGCCTGCCGCAGCCAAGTCGGCGCCGCGCAGCCGCCGGCCGAGTTTCTCGCAGAGCCGCCACAACGGCGGTTCCAGATCGGCCAAGTGGGCAAGATCTTCCGCGAAGGTCGTCTCGGCGCTGATGGATTTATGCTCCCGCTCCAGCCGCACGGGCCTGGTATCCTCGCCCCGCGCCAGGGCCGCCCAGCCTGGCCCTTCCTCCCCCAGGCGCCGGCGGGCCTCACGATCGTCCAGCGCCGCGAGCTGCCCGACCCGGGCAAGCCCAAGGGCTGCGAACCGCTTCACCTGGGCCGGACCCACCCCCGGCAACAGCCCCACCGGCTCGGGCGCCAACACTTGAGCCGCCTCGCTGCCCAGCACCGAGAAGCCGCGCGGCTTGTCGCGCTCCGCCGCCAGTTTTGCCAACATCCGGTTGCGGGCTAAGCCGATCGAGACGGTAACGCCGAGTTCACGCTCCACGCGCCGGGCGAAACGATTGAGCGTGATCGCCGGCGCCGTACCGTGAAGCGCAGCCGTGCCGGAAAGGTCGAGCACCGCCTCGTCGATCGAAAGGGGCTGCACCAGCGGCGTCAGCGCTTCCATCAGCGCGCGCACCTTGGCTGACACCGCGGCATATTTGGCCATATCCGGCTTGATGATCACCGCCTGCGGGCACAGGCTGCGTGCCTTGAACATCGGCATGGCGCTGCGCACCCCATAAAGCCGCGCCACATAACAGCAGGTCGACACCACGCCGCGCGCGCCGCCGCCGACGATCACCGGCAGGTCGCGCAGCTCAGGCCGGTCGCGCTTCTCCACGCTGGCATAGAAGGCGTCACAATCCACATGGCCGATCGCCAGCTCCAGCAGCTCGGCATGGCGCACCACCCGCGCGCTGCCGCAGGATGCGCAGACGTCACCCGCCACCATCGCATCGCAATCGCGGCAGAAGGCCGGCATCAGCTGGGCCAGAGCCAGGCGGCGCCGCGCACGCCTGAAGAATCACCGTGCTTGTTGCGCACCACGTTCGGCGCGAAATGGTCGGCGAAAATATACGGCCTCATCAATCCGGGCAGGCTTTCCGCGAGCCCCGGCAAGTTGGAGAGGCCGCCGCCAAGCACAATTGCATCCGGGTCGAGACTGTTGGTGATCACCGCCAGCGCCCGCGCCAGCCGGTCGGCATGAAGGCGGAGCGCGGCGCGCGCCCGCTCGTCCCCGCTCGCGGCCCGTTCCACCACCTCTGTCGCATCCCGCGCGCCGTCACCACCATATTCGGCGGCGAGAGCCGGGCCGGCCAGGTAGGTCTCCAGGCACCCCGCCTGGCCGCACCAGCAAGGCCGCAGCGGGATTTCCTCCGGTCGCGGCCACGGCAGCGGGGTATGGCCGAATTCGCCCGCCGCACGGTGCCGCCCCTCGAGGATTCGCCCGTTCACGACAATGCCGGCGCCGCAGCCGGTACCGAGGATGACCCCGAAGACGATCCCCACGCCGGCGGCCGCGCCATCCACCGCTTCGGACAGTGCAAAGCAGTTGGCATCGTTGGCCACGCGCACCTCGCGCGCCAGCAGCGCGGAGAGATCCTGATCGAACGCATGCCCGTTCAGCACGGTGGAATTGGCGTTCTGCACCAGCCCGGTCGCGGGGCTGATCGAGCCGGGAATGCCCACGCCCACCGTCGCCGTGGCGCCGATCTCAGCCTCGACCGCCCGCACCAGCCTGGCCATCGTCGCCAGACTTTCCGCATAGCCGGCCGGCGTGGCCACACGCCGCCGCAGCAGAGCGGTCCCGTCCGGCGCCAGAAGCAAAATTTCGGTTTTGGTGCCGCCAAGATCGATGCCGATACGGTATGTCATAGGCGGTGATTCTCTTCTGAATCCGACTCTTGCTCAAGATCCGCGCCGCGCGCATTCTGCCGCGATGGGAGCCCGCCTGATCGATGCACAGTTCCAGAAATCCCCACTGCCGGTGCTGCGCGCGGCGCGGGCGTTGCGCGGCATGGCGGCGGGCGAGAAATTGCGCATCCTCGCCACCGACCCCGCGGCGGTCGCGGACTTCCGCGACTTCTGCAAGGCGACCGGCCATGCGCTGATCGCCACAAGCGAGAGCCGCGGCGTGCTCAGTTTCTCTATCAAGCGCCGGGATGATTCAGCATGAGCGTCGCGCTCTTCACCCATCCGGCGGTGCTCGGCCACGATACCGGGCCGGACCATCCCGAATGCGCCGACCGTGTCCGCTATATTCTGCGCGCGCTGGAGACCCCGGAATTCGTGCCGCTGCTGCGCGAGATCGCGCCCGAAGCGCCGCTCGAAGCGCTGCGCCCCGCCCATGCTCAGGCCCATATCGACGCCATTCTGGCCCTGCCGCGCGACCGCGTCACGTATATTGATGGTGACACGGTGTTCGGCCCCGGCTCGCTGGAAGCGGCCCTGCGGGCCGCCGGCGGCGCGATGGCCGGCGTCGACGCGGTGATGGAGGGCTGGGCAAAGGCCGCCTTCGTCGCCACCCGGCCGCCCGGCCACCATGCCGAAGCCAGCCGCGCCATGGGCTTCTGCCTGTTCAACCACGTCGCCATCGCCGCCTTCCATGCGCGTGCCCGCTGGGGCCTGAAGCGGATCGCCGTGGCTGATTTCGATGTGCATCACGGCAATGGCACGCAGGATATTTTCGCCGCCGACCCGGACCTGTTCTACGCTTCCACGCATCAGCACCCGTGCTATCCCGGCACCGGCATGGTGCATGAGCGCGGCGTCGCCGCCAACGTGGTCAATGTGCCGCTCCCTCCCGGCTCGGGCGGCGACGATTTCCGCGAAGCCTGGGAACATAAAATCATTCCGGAGTTGAATAGTTTTCGCCCGGAACTGCTGCTCATCTCCGCCGGGTTCGACGCCCACGCGGTCGACCCCCTGGCCCAGCTCCGCCTGCGTGAGATGGACTACACCTGGGTTACCGAGACGCTACTCGCGGTCGCCGACGCGCATTGCCCCGGCCGGGTCGTCTCATTGCTGGAAGGCGGTTATAATCTCTCCGCCACCGCTGCCTCCGTTGCCGCTCATGTCCGCGCGCTAATGCGGTTGTGAAATTTCAGGCAGGATTGTAGTCACACGCCATGAGCGAAAAGACCGATATCTCCGCGCTGTCCTTCGAGGATGCGTTGGCGGCCCTCGAGGCCATCGTGCGCAACCTGGAATCCGGGCAGCAAAAGCTCGAGGACGCGATCAGCGCCTATGAGCGCGGCGCCGCTTTGAAGAAACATTGCGAAGCCAAACTGGCTGAGGCCGAGGCCCGCGTGCAGGCCATCGTCGCCCGCGCCGATGGCTCGCTGGCCCTGAAATCTGAGGACTGACCTGATGGCGCTAGATCTGGTGCACAAACCCGACGCTTTGGCGGCGGCGTTGGCCGAAACCAACAGGCTGGTGGAGGCGCAGCTCGACGCGCTTCTGCCGGTGCCCGAAACCGCCGAAAGGCGGCTGATCGAGGCCATGCGCTACAGCGTGCTGAACGGCGGCAAGCGCATGCGCGCCTTCCTGGTGATGCAGACCGCACAACTCTTCTCGGTCAACCAGACCTGCGCCGCGCGCGTCGCCGCTTCGGTGGAAATGCTCCACGCTTATTCGCTGATCCATGACGACCTTCCGGCCATGGACGACGACGATCTGCGCCGCGGCCAACCCAGCTGCCATAAGAAATTCGACGAGGCTACCGCGATCCTCGCCGGCGACGCCTTGCAGACCCGCGCCTTCGAGGTGCTGGCCGAGGCCGATACCCATGCCGACGCCGAGGCCCGCTGCGAGCTGGTGCTCGCGCTGGCCGCCGCTTCCGGCATGCGCGGCATGGTCGGCGGCCAGATGATCGACATGCAGGCGGAAGGCAAAACCCTCTCCGGCCCGGAAATCACCCGCCTGCAGGCGCTGAAAACCGGCCGGCTGATCCAGTTCAGCGCCGAAGCCGGCGCCATCCTCGGCCGCGCCCCCCAGGCACAACGCCACTTCATCGCCGCCTACGGCCGCGACCTTGGCGGCGCCTTCCAGATCTATGACGACGTGCTGGACGAAACCGCCTCCGCCGAGGAACTCGGCAAGACGATCGGCAAGGACCTCGCCCAGGGCAAGGCCACCATGGTCTCCATCCTCGGCCTCGACCGTGCCCGCGCCCAGGCCGAGCGCCTGGCCGAACAAGCCGCCGGACATCTGGAAAGCTTTGGCGAGAAGGCCGATCTGCTGCGCGCCCTTGCGAGCTTTACGGTCACCCGGAAGAGCTGAAGGCAAGCAAGGCTACTTTTTGTGAACAAAAAGTAGCAAAAAAACTTTGTTAATTTGGGCCGTGCTGGTTTCGCTGGCACGGGCCCAGTTTCAAAAAAGTTTTTGCGCCGCTTTTTTCAAAAAGCGGCTTCTTACTTTCTACCGAGTCTGAAAATGCCCAAACAACGCGCCGATGTCATGCTGGTGAATGCCGGGCTCGTTGAATCCCGGGCCAAGGCGCAGGCGCTGATCATGGCGGGGCTGGTCTATTCCGGCACCGCACGCGTGAAAAAAGCCGGCGACATGCTGCCGGAAGATGCCGCCCTTTCCGTCAAAGGCCAGGACCATCCCTGGGTGTCACGCGGCGGGATCAAGCTCGCTCATGGCCTGGCCCATTTCGGCTTCGATCCTTCGGAGCGTATCGGCCTCGATGTCGGCGCCTCCACCGGCGGGTTCACCGATGTGCTGCTAACCGGCGGTGCGAAACATGTCTACGCGGTCGATGTCGGCCATGGGCAACTGGCCTGGAAACTGCGCTCGGACCCGCGTGTGACGGTGCTGGAAAAAACCAATGCCCGCCATCTTACGGCAGAGCAGATCCCCGAGCCCATCGGCGCCCTGGTGTGCGATGCCAGTTTCATCGGCCTGCAAACCGTGCTGCCCGCCGCCATGGCCCTCTGCACACCCGGCGCCTTCGCCGTGGCGCTGATCAAACCGCAATTCGAGGCCGGCCCGGAACATGTGGGCAAAGGCGGCGTGGTGCGGGACCCCGCGGTGCATGAGGCGGTCTGCGCCCGCATCGAATCCTGGTGGTCCAGCCTGCCCGGCTGGCACGTGCGGGGCATCACCACCAGCCCCATCACCGGCCCTGAGGGCAATGTCGAATTCCTGATCGGGGCTGAAAAACAGTAAAAGAAAGGAAGGCTACTTTTTGTGAACAAAAAGTAGCAAAAAAACTTTGCTCCTCTGGGCCTGTGGCAACGAAACCAGCACGGCTCAAAAGAGCAGAAGTTTTTGCGCCGCTTTTTTCAAAAAGCGGCCACTTTCTTCTTTTCCTGAAGGCTTCACGTGGAGCGCGCCCAAACAAAAAGCGCGGCTGCCGATGGCAACCGCGCTTGATTTTTGCTTCACATCAGAGCCGGGCCAAACCGCCCCAGCGTGAAAACCAGCCGCCGGAGCGGCGAAAAAGGGTTTAGAAGCCTTCGCGCTCGATGCGCTTGCGCTCCATCTTGCGGGCGCGGCGCACGGCCTCGGCTGCCTCGCGCGCGCGGCGCTCGGAGGGCTTCTCATAATGGCGGCGGAGCTTCATCTCGCGGAACACGCCCTCGCGCTGCAGCTTCTTCTTGAGCGCCTTCAGCGCCTGATCGACGTTATTGTCACGAACGAGAACTTGCACCTGGCCCGAAACTCCTTGAAAAGACCGTGAAAAACCCAAAAAGCAACACGGCCGCCGACGGCCGTGTTGCGAAAGATTTTCCGCCTATAGCATAATTTGCGCTCTCGCCAAATCTTTTCTGGCGGGCCATCTATGCAGGCATGGCAATCTTGAAAATCGCCCGCATGGGTCACCCGGTGCTGCTGGGGAAAGCTTTGCCCGTGGCCGATCCGCAGGCTGCGGAGATCCAGCTTTTGCTGGCGGACATGGTGGAGACGCTGCAGGATGCCGGCGGCGTCGGCCTCGCCGCGCCCCAGGTCTACCGGCCGCTGCGCATGTTCATCTGGCATCTGCCGGCCACCCGCGCCGAGAATGGCGTGGCCGTGCCGCTCAGCGTGGTGGTCAATCCGGAAATCACCCCGCTCTCGGAAACGCGGGAGTTGGGCTGGGAGGGCTGCCTCTCCATCCCCGGCCTGCGCGCCGCGGTGCCACGCTACAGAGACATCCGCCTGACGGGGCTGGACGCGCGCGGCATGCCTTTCACCACCGCGCTTTCCGGGTTTGCCGCCCGCATCGTCCAGCATGAAACCGACCATCTGGATGGCATCCTCTACCCGATGCGCATGTCGGATTTCCGCTATTTCGGCTTTAATGAGGAGACTGACCGTTACAACCAGCCTCTGCCGGAGATTGTGTGATGCAGATCGATGAGGACACCGCCGCCCTGCTCGACGCGCTGCTGCCGCAAGTGCCTTTCGACGGCTGGACGCAGACCGCCGTGCGCCACGCCCTGGCCAGCATCGGCCGGCCTCGCGAAGATGCCGTGTTGATGTTTCCGAACGGCCCCGGCGAAATGATCGAAAGCGCCTTCGCCCTGATGGACCGGCGCATGGAGGAACAGGCCGCCGCCGCGGACCTCGCCGCCTACCGCCTGACGGCGCGGGTTCGTGCGATCATCACCATCCGCCTGGAACAGACGCGCGGGGACAAGGAAGCGATCCGCCGCGCCCTTTCCTGGCTCAGCCTGCCGATGCATGCCCCAATTGCCGCGCGCATCACCGCCGCCACGGTCGATGCCATCTGGCATGCCGCCGGGGATACATCCGCCGATTTCTCCTGGTACACCAAACGCGGCATCCTCGCCGCGGTCTACGGCGCGACCCTGCTCTATTGGCTGAACGACCATTCCGAGGGCGACGAGGACACGCTCCACTTCCTCGACCGCCGGCTCGGCGACGTCGCGCGGATCGGTAAGATCCGCAAAACAATCAGCGCGCCCTGCCGCCGCCTGCGTCCCCGCCGCCCCGGCCGCACCGTCCCGGCGCCACTGACGCCGCAGCGCTAAAAGGAAGGGCGCAGGCGTAAGCGAAGGAAAGGCTTCTTTTTGTGAACAAAAAGAAGCAAAAAAACTTTGTTATGCTGGGCTATGGGCGTCGGCGCTGACAACGCCCATGGCCCAGCATCGCCAAAAGTTTTTGCGCCGCTTTTTTCAAAAAGCGGCTCCTTTCTACCCTTATGCGGCGGTGCCGCCGATCGTCAGGCCGGACATTTTCATCGTCGGCTGGCCCACGCCCACCGGCACGCCCTGGCCGTTCTTGCCGCAGGTGCCGATGCCGGGGTCCAGCTCCAGGTCGTTGCCGATCATCTCCACCTTGGTCAGTGCATCCGGCCCGTTACCGATCAGCGTCGCCCCTTTCACCGGCGCACCGATTTTTCCATCCTCGATCATGTAGGCTTCGGAGGCCGAGAACACGAACTTGCCGGAGGTGATGTCCACCTGCCCGCCGCCGAAATTCACGGCATAGAGGCCGCGTTTGATGGATTTGATCATATCCTCGCGGGACGCCTCACCGGCCAGCATGACTGTGTTGGTCATGCGCGGCATGGGCGAATGCGCGTAGGACTGGCGCCGGCCATTGCCGGTGGCGCGCATGTTCATCAGCCGCGCGTTCTGGCGGTCCTGGATGAAGCCGACCAGAATCCCGTCATCGATCAGCGTGGTGCGCGAGGTCGGCGTGCCTTCATCATCGACGGTGAGGGAGCCACGCCGGTCGGGCAGCGTGCCGTCATCGACCACCGTAACCCCCTTGGCGGCGATGCGGCTGCCCATCAGCCCGGCGAAGGCGGAGGTCTGCTTGCGGTTGAAATCGCCTTCCAGCCCGTGGCCGATCGCCTCATGAAGCAGAATGCCCGGCCAGCCGGCCCCCAGCACCACCGGCATCTCCCCGGCCGGCGCGGGCACGCTCGCCAGATTCACCGCAGCCTGGCGGATCGCCTCACGCACCGCGCTTTGCCAGTAATTCGGGTCCATCAGCGGCGCGTAGGAGGTGCGGCCGCCGGCGCCGTGGCTGCCGGACTCGCGGCGGCCATTCTCCTCCAGCACGACCGAAATATTCATCCGCACCAGGGGCCGCACATCGGCGACGCGCTGGCCGTCGGCGCGCAGAATTTCCACCACCTGCCACTCGCCGGCGATGCTCGCCATCACCTGGACCACGCGGGCATCGGCGCCGCGCGCAAACGCATCAATCTCGCCCAGCAGCGCGGCGCGGCTGGCGAAGGGAATTTCCGCGAGCGGGTTCAAGCCGGCATAAAGCGCCGCCCCGGCGGCGGCGGGGCCGGCGGCGGTGACCGCATGCTCCATCGCCTTGGCGGCCTTGATCGTCGCCGCGGCCCGCGCGAGCGCAGCGTCTGAAATTTCCCCCGCATGGGCGTAGTAGCTCGCCTCCCCCAGCACGGCGCGCAGCCCGAAACCCCGCCGCGTGTCGAAGCTCGCGGCGCGGATGCGGCCATCATCCAGGCTGATCGATTCCGACTCACGATATTCCAGGAACAGCTCGCCGTCGTCGGCGCCATCAGTCGCGGTAGCGATGTGGCGCCCGGCGCTCACCGGGTCGAGACCGTTGTCACGATGAAAGTGCGTTTCGGCGATGTTCAGGGCTTCGGTCATGACTATGCTCCCGGTCATTGATAGGCTCCGCCACAGCAAATTCTGGGCCCAACATGCGCCGCGGCGTTGCCCCGCGCAAACCATGCAGCGCGCAAAGCGCGGCGGCGAGCAGCAGCACTGCGTTCAGCTCATGCACATAGCCGAGCTCAGCCGCGCCCAGCACGGCCGTGGCCATGCCCAAAACATACTGCAACGCCACCAATCCGGTGAGGAGCAAAAAATTGTCGCGCAGGCCGGGGTGCCGGTCCGCAGCACGCAGGCCGAGCAGGGAGGTGGCCAGCACCGTGAGAAAGGTGAGCGTGGCCAGCAGCCGGTGAAAAAACTGAACGGTCGCCTTGTTGGCGAAAAAATTCCACCATGCCGGATGCAGCGCGAACAGGCCGGGCGGCACCAGATGCCCGTTCATCAGGGGAAAACTGTGAAAGATCGTGATGGCATTGGTGGTGGCGACCAGCGCGCCCAACCCCATGGTCACCAGCAGCAGAACCACGCTGGCCAACGCCCAGGGGCGCAGCCACGCCGCATGTTCGACCACCGGCGGCACCGGCCGCTTCACCGTCAGCCCGCTCCAGAGAAGGGCGATAAAAATCAGCATGGCGGCGATGAAATGCGGCGCCGCCCAGAGCGGCGGCGGCATCATCATGCCGGGCGTCAGCCCGGTGCGCACCAGGTACCAGCCGAACACCGCCTGGGCGGCGCCGCCCAAGAAAATCGCCAGAAGCCAAAAGAGCAGCCGCCGCGGCAGACGGCGCTGCCAGGCAAACACGGCGAAGGGCACCAGAAAGACCAGCGCCATCAGCCGGCCCCAGTCGCGGTCCCAGAACATCGGCCAAAACAACGTCTTGAATTGTTCCAGTGTCACCGGCTGCGCCTGGAACTGCGCGGTCTGCTGGTACAAGGCGAACTGATGCGCCCATGCGGCCGCGCTCAGCGGGGGGATGAAGCCGGTGACCGGCTTCCAGCTCTGAATTGCGAAAGCCGCCCCGACGGTACGGACATGCCCGCCGCCCGCGACCATGCCAAACACCATGAAAGCCAGAAGCAGCAGCCAGTTGCCAACCGCCTTATCGCCGGCCGGCTTCACCGCACCGCGCCACGCAGCCGGTGCAGCAGCAGCAGGCAGGCGGTGAGCAGCAGCACCGCGTCCATTTGATGCGCGACACCGATATCGAACATTTTCGACGTCAGCGCCGTGACCCCCAGGATGAATTGCAGGATCACCAAACCGCCGACCAGCAGCCCCGCATCGCGAATCGTCTTCGGCGCCTGGCTGCGCAGCGTCATCGTCACCGTGGTCAGCAGCACGAGCACCGTAAGCGCCGCCAGCGCCTGGTGGTTGAACAGCACAGCCGCCTTGTCGGCGAACATGTTCATCGCCAGGTAGCCCGGCGGCGGCGCGCCGATGCCGATATTCTTCGCCGGGTCGAAAACGCTGATCGCGTGCGTGCCGGAGACGAAAGTCCCGGCGAACATCGTCGCGCCCAGGCACAGCAGCGAGGCGACCGCCAGGATTTTCAGCCCCCGCATCCCCGGCAGCCGCACCGGCTCGGGCTGCAGCACCGTCAGCGCCGTCCAGAAAACGGCAATATAAAGGAACATGGCGAAGCTGAAATGCAGGCTGAGCCGCCAGGGCTGCACCGCCACGCTGTTCGGGTCGAAGCCGGAAGCGACCATGAACCAGCCGATCGCCCCTTGCAGCCCGCCCAGGACAAAAAGCAGGGCGAGCCAAGGGATCAGCCGCCCCTCGATGCGCCGCGTGACGATGAACACCACCAGCGGCGCGAAGAACACCACGCCGATCAACCGGCCCCAAAGCCGGTGAAAATATTCCGGCCAGAACAGCGCCTTGAAGCCGGCCAGGTCCATGCCCTGGTGCAGAATCCGGTATTGCGGGATGGTCTTGTACAGCGCGAATAATTTATCCCACGCGGCCTGGCTGAGCGGCGGCAGGGCGCCGATGATCGGGTCCCAGTCCATGATCGACAGGCCCGAACCGGAATCGCGGGTGTAGCCGCCAATGCCGACCATCACCCAGATCATGAAACAGGTGGTCAGCAGCCACGCCGCCACCAACTTCCGATTCTGCCGGCTGACCTTTTCCTCTTTTGTCTGCCACCCCAGGATCACTTCAGACAATTTTTACTCCTACCCCAATTAGCCTAGTAAGTAAGCAGCCAAAAACTTTTGTTTGTCTGGGCCTAAGGCGGCGAAACCAGCACGGCCTCAGGTCAAAAAAGTTTTTTGCTTCTTTTTTGGAAAAAAGAAGCGCTTCCTTCCTTTCTTATTCGCCCACCAGCGCCCGGGCAAATTCCGCGGGATCAAAATCCTGCAAATCTGCCATCTGCTCGCCGGTGCCCACGGCAAGGATTGGCAGGCCGAACTGCTCCGCCAGCGCCACGACAATGCCGCCGCGCGCCGAGCCGTCCAGCTTGGTCACGATCAGCCCGGAAAGATCGACCATTTCCTTGAAGATCCCCACCTGAGTGATCGCGTTCTGCCCGGTGGTGGCATCCAGCGTCAGCAGCACGGCGTGCGGCGCGGTCGGGTCCAGCTTGCGGATCACGCGGATGATTTTCTGCAGCTCTTCCATCAGCGCGGTCTTGTTGTGCAACCGCCCGGCCGTGTCGATCAGCAGCACGTCGGCGCCGATTTTCTGGGCTCGCGCCAGCGCGTCATGGGCGAGCGAGGCGGCGTCGGAATTTGGCGGCGCGGTCACCACCTCGGCACCGGCGCGGGCCCCCCATACTTGCAGCTGTTCCACCGCCGCGGCGCGGAACGTGTCGCCCGCCGCCAGCACCGGCACCAGCCCGGCCGCGCGATATTGCGCCGCGAGCTTGCCGATGGTGGTGGTCTTGCCCGCCCCGTTCACCCCGGTCATCAGGATGACATAGGGTTTCTTGGCGGGATCCAGCACCAGCTTCTGCGCCACCGGCTCCAGCACCGTTGCGATCTCCGCCGCCAGCGTTTCCTTCACCTCCTGGTCGGTGACCTCCCGGCCGAAGCGGGTGCTGCGGAAATTGCGGATGACCCGGTTCGCCACATCGACGCCGAGATCCGCCGCGATCAGCTGGTCCTCAAGTTCCTCCAACGCCTCGTCATCGAGCTTGCGCTTGGTGAAGGTGCTGGTGATGCCGCCGGTGAGCTTCGCCGCGCTGCGCGACAGCCCGGATTTCAGCCGCCCGAAAAAGCCCGACAATGCCATCAGACCCACTCCTCAAGCGCGCCGGCAAAGGATGTCTCGGCCGGCCCGCGCATGGTCACGCGGCCTGCCTCGTTCCAGCCGATCAACAACTCCCCGCCATCCATCACCACGGTGGCGCTGCGCCCGGTCAGCTCGCGCCGGTAGGCATTCACCAAGGCGGCGCAGGCACCGGACCCACAGGCCAGTGTGAGGCCCGCGCCACGCTCCCACACGCGCAAGCGCATGCGCGTCGGGCTCTCGACCTGGGCGAACCCGACATTGGCGCGTTCAGGGAACAGCTTGTGCTTCTCCAGCACCGGGCCGATGCTCTCAATCGGCAGGTGCAGAAGATCATCAACGAAGAAGGTGACGTGCGGGTTGCCCATCGAGCACGCCGCCGGGTCCGCCACCGGGCCCATCGACAGGTTCAGATGCAGCGTGTCCATCGCGCCGGAAAGCGGAATGCCTTCCCAGTCCAGCCGCGGCGGGCCCATGTCCACCTCGACCAGGCCAGGCCCGAGAATTTCCGCCGGCAGCAGGCCCATGACCGTGCGCACCGTCACCTGCCGCTCGCCGCTCTCCTCGGCCATCAGCGCCGCGACGCAACGCGTGGCGTTTCCGCAGGCCCCGGCTTCAGTGCCATCGGCATTGAGGATGCGCATGAACACATCGGCCTCAGCCTCCGGGTCGCGCTCCAGCACAATCAACTGGTCGCAGCCGACACCAAGCCGGCGGTCAGCGATGCGGCGCACCACATGCGGCGGCAAGGGGAGACGTTTTTCGCGTGCGTCCAGCACCACGAAATCGTTGCCGGCGCCGTGCATTTTCACAAAGGGGATGGACATGCCGGTTCAGTAGCGCGCGGCTTCCGTGAAGGGAAGCGAAAGGGAAGGGCTACTTTTTGTGAACAAAAAGTAGCAAAAAACTTTGCTACTTTGGGCCCGTGCGGTTCCAACGCCTCAGGCCCAAAGTCAAAGAAGTTTTTGCGCCGCTTTTTTCAAAAAGCGGCCTCTTCCTTTACTTTCTTACCTCAGTGCCCCGCATTCGCCCCGGAGAAATCCGGCGCCAGGCCCGAGGCGGCCAGCTGCCCGGCCAGCTCGGCCTTCAGCTTGCACAGCCCGGCCTCGGACGTGCTCTCGGCGCGCGCGACCAGCACCGCCTGGGTGTTGGAGGCGCGCAGCAGCCACCAGCCTTCATCGGTGGTGACGCGCACGCCGTCAGTGTCGGAGACCTTGTCGCCGCTTGCCTTCAGCCGTTCGGCCACCTCCTTCACCACCTGGAATTTCCGATCCTCGGCGCAGTCGAAGCGCAATTCCGGGGTGTTGACGACATTCGGCAGGCTGGCGCGGAATTCGCTGACCGTGCGCGTGCTGCGCGCGATCACGCCCAGCACCCGCACGGCGGCATAGAGCGCGTCGTCGAAGCCGTACCATTTGTCGTTATAGAAAATATGGCCGGACATCTCACCGGCGAGCGGCGCGCCGATCTCGGACATCTTGCTCTTGATCAGGCTATGGCCGGTCTTCCACATCAAAGGCTGGCCGCCGGCTTTCTGAACCTCGTCGAACAGCACCTGGCTCGCCTTCACATCGGCGATGATCGTGGCGCCGGGATTCGCGCGCAGCACATCGCGCGCCATCAGGACCAGGAACTGGTCGCCATAGAGAATGTGCCCCTCATTATCGACCAGGCCGATGCGGTCGGCATCGCCGTCGAACGCGATGCCGACATCGGCATTCTCTTTCTTCACCGCGGCGATGAGCTGTTCCAGATTCTTCGGCACGGTCGGGTCCGGGTGATGCGCCGGGAAATTGCCGTCGATTTTGCCGTTGAGGATCTTGTGCTCACCGGGCAGCTTGGCGACCAGCTTGGCCAGCACGTCGCCGGCGGCGCCGTTGCCGCTGTCCCACACCACTTTCAGCTTCTTCTCACCGTCCCAGTCCTGCAGCAGGCGGGCGACATAGGCGTCGCTGATGTCCTTGTACTCGACGCTGCCTTTGGCCTCCGGCACCACCTGGCCCGCGGCCGCACGGGCCCCGAGGTCCAAAATATCCTTGCCGAAGAACGGCTTCTTGCCGACCATCATTTTGAAGCCATTGTAATTGGCCGGGTTATGGCTGCCGGTCACCATCACCGCGCCATCGGTCGCACCGGTGAAGGCCGCGAAATACAGCATCGGGGTCGGGCCGCAGCCAACCCCGAGCACCTCGGCGCCGCTGGCCACCAGGCCTTTGATCAAGGCCGCTTCCAACATCGGCGAGGAGAGGCGCCCATCACGACCGACGGCGATGCGCTTGCCGCCTTGGGCGGCGATGATCGAGCCGAACACCCGGCCGATGGCGAAAGCATCCGCCTCGCCCAGCGTGTCGCCGACAATGCCGCGAATATCATATTCGCGCAGGGTGCTTTCATGGAATTGATGCGAAAAGGTCATGCTTGTCTCACGTCTTTCACGTCTCACGTGCTGAACTCATTGTCCTGGCGGACGCCCCGCATTGGGCCGCCGCCTTGCGGTGTCACGTCATGAATTCACGTATTTCTTCAAAAATTCCCGGACTGAAGGGCCAAGATCGGGCCGCGCCAGCGCGAAGGCAATCTGAGCTTCCAGGAAGCCCACCTTGTCGCCGCAATCAAAACGCGTGCCCGTGAATTTCAGCCCATGGAATGGTGCATGGCCGATCAGCTTGGACATGGCATCGGTCAGTTGCACCTCGTCACCGGCACCGCGCTCCATATGCGAGAGATGATGAACCACTTCCGGCAGCAGAATGTAGCGGCCGATGATCGACAGGTTGGACGGCGCATCCTGCGGCGCCGGCTTTTCGACCAGCCCCGTCACCTCGACGCGGTTGCCCTCGATCTCACCGGTTTTCAGAATCCCGTAACGGTTGGTCTGTTCCCGCGGCACCTCGGAGATTGCGACGACATTGCCGCCGGTCTCATGATGCACCTCGGCCAACTGCTTCATGCAGGCGGTGTCGCTCAACACCAGATCGTCCGGCAACAGAATGGCGAAAGGATCGTCGCCGATAAACGTGCGGGCGCACCAGATCGCGTGGCCCAGACCGAGCGGCACCTGCTGGCGCACGGTGGAAATCGAGCCCGGCGCCATTGCCTCAGAGCGCAGCAGATTTAACGCCTCACGCTTGTTGCGCTCGGCCAAAGTGGCTTCCAGCTCGAAGGCGATGTCAAAATGGTCGATCAGCGCGGTCTTGCCGCGGCCCGTGACCATGCAGAATTGTTCGATCCCCGCCGCGCGCGCCTCATCCACGGCATACTGGATCAGCGGCTTGTCAACGACTGGTAGCATTTCCTTCGGCATCGCCTTGGTCGCGGGCAAAAATCTCGTACCCAGCCCGGCGACCGGAAGTACGGCCTTACGCAACGGTTTTACCAAAGAACTCTCCCCTAAAATCGTCGGTCAGAAGCATCATAGCCACCCATACAGCGGAGCGACAAGCGCACCTCAGAAGACAGCCCCAACCGGAATTTCTAAAAAAGCTCCCTATGCGTCATTTTTATGGCGTGATTTGACGTTTTTTCATTTGAAGTTTTTTATAGTGTCATCGGATTGAAATGCCAGGTTAACGCCGCGCATGCTTTTGTCTCCCTTTGTTAACGCAGCTTAACCTGCACCCGTTTCGTTCTTAAATAACAATAATTTGAAGCCCCAAATTCTGATGCCACCACGCTCATGCAACCCGATGCAGCGTTATCGTTTCGACGACGAGGGTTCCATCGTTTTTTGTTCCTTGGCTGCCCCGCCACGGAGTCTTGCGAGGACCCAGACCGTTACGCCGGCATTCGCCGCGGCGGAAAGCAGCAAAATCTTCGGCGCGCCGAGGCCCCCGGCGTAAAGTCCCGCGGTAAGCCCCGCCCCCGCCACGCTGGCCAGCGCGTTCATGATGTTGTTGGCGCCCACCATGCGCGCCCGATGCGAGGGCGCGGCGCGTTCCTGCAGCAGCACATAGAGCGGCACCGAGAACCCGCCGCCGCAAATTGCCAAGGCAAGCAGATCCGCCAGCAGCGCCCAACCGAGACCGCTTCCCAACACCGCCGGAATGTTCGGGAGCACCGGCGCATTGGCTGCCAGCAGCGAAAAACCCGCGGTGAAGACAGAAACGCCGAAACCGCAAGCGACCACGTGGTGCAGCAGCGCCTTATCTCGCACCAGCCGCGCCACGCCGAGCGCGCCGATGCCCACCCCCACCGCGAACACGCCCAGCATCAGCGTCACCACCGCGCCGCTGCCATGCAGCACGTCACGCGCCAAGGTGGGAAATTCCGCCAGTAGGATGGTGCCCATCGCCCAGAACCAGCTGATGCCGAGCACCGCGAACCACACGGTCTTCGCCTGCATCGCCAGACGGAGGAGCGAGACGCTGCTGGAGAGCAAGTTCCATTCAAAGCGCAACCCCGGCTGCGCCACCGGCGTTTGCGGAATCGCCCAGGCGGCCAGAATCCCGGCAACCGCCACAGCAAGGACGGCAAGCGAAGCGGCCAGCGTGCCATGGGGCAGCAGCACCAGAAACCCGCCTGCCAAAGTGCCGAGCAGAATGCCGACAAACGTGCCCGCTTCGATCAACCCGTTTCCCGCCACCAGCGCGTCTCCGGCGAAAAAATCCGGCAGGATCCCGTATTTGAGCGGAGAGAAAAACGTCGCCTGCACACCCAGGCCGAACAACACCGCCATCAGCACCGCGAAATTTTCCGTAAAAAGACCGATGCCGGCGCACAGCATCAGCCCCAGCTCCCAGATTTTCACGAAACGGATCAGCCGGGATTTTTCCCTTGCATCGGCGAGCTGGCCCGCCATGGCGGAAAAAATCGCGTAAGGAAGCAGAAAAATGCCGCCCGCCAGCGCCACCAATACCGGCCCCAGATGCGCCAGACGATAAAGCGCCAGCACCACCAGGGCATTCTTGAACAAATTGTCGTTGATGGCGCCAAGCAGCTGGGTGATGAACAGCGGCATGAATTTCCGGTCGTGCAGAAGCGCAGGAAAGGAAGCGGCCGCTTTTTGAAAAAAGCGGCGCAAAAACTTTTTTGACGCTGGGCCTGTGGCGTTGAAATCGCACGGGCCCAAATCAACAAAGTTTTTTTGCTTCTTTTTGTTCACAAAAAGAAGCCTTCTGCTTCATTCCAGAGCGTGATGGCTCTAGGCATCGCGAACTGGGATTAATACCAGGCTGCCCCAGGCGCAAACCATGCCGGTCAGCAGCCCGCCCAGCACGTCGGACACGAAATGATAATCGGCGCCGACCAAGCCCACCATCACCAGCCCGATCAGCCCGCCCCACAGCCAGCGATAGCGCGGCACTTTCACCCACAGCACGCAGAGCGGCGCGGCGATGTAAGAGGTGTGCCCGGAGGGAAACCCGCCATACAGGTCGCTGGTGGTCAACGGGTGCCAGCTGTAAAGGCCATTATAGAGCCAAGTGTCGGGCCAGGGCCGGCCGAACAACCATTTCAGCTCATCCTTGGCCGCCGTACCGGCCAGCGTGGCGACGCTGGCGGCGAGATACAGCCGGTTTACGGCGCCGACGCCACGCAGTTTCTGCACCAGCCTGTGCAGCAGAAACAGCGCCGCCAGCGGCAAGGAGAACAGGGATGGCACTGCAGCGGCCTGGAAAACGTGCCGCCACGCGCGGTGTTCGTTGAAATACAGCGCCACCGGCCGGTCCACGAACAAGATGCACGCCACCACCATCGCCACCAAAAAGGCGACGAAGATGAGAGCCGGCCGGGCGGGAGCGCCGGTGCCGATCCGCGCGGCGTAGCTCAGGGCAGCAGCACGGTGCTGCCGGTGGTCTTCCGACCTTCCAGCGCAATATGCGCCGCCGCGGCCTCGGCCAGGGGGAAGGTCTGGTTGACCTGGATTTTCACCGCACCGGAGCTGACCACATCGAACAGGTCCCGGCTCACCGCCACCAGATCCTCATGCGAGGCGGTATAGGTGGAGAGCGTCGGACGGGTCAGGAACAGGCTGCCCTTGGCGCTCAACACGGAAATATCCACCGGCGGCACCGGACCGGACGCATTTCCGTAGCTCACCATCATTCCGAGCGGGGCCAGGCAGTCCAGGCTGGCATTGAATGTGTCCTTGCCGACGCTGTCATACACCACCGGCACCATCGCGCCGCCGGTGATACGCCGCACCTCGGCCGCAAGCTGCGCATGGCCGATGATGGCATGGGTCGCGCCGTTGGCCATCGCCAACGCCGCTTTCTCCTCGCTGGAGACCACGCCAATGACGTTGACGCCGAGATGCCGCGCCCATTGGCACAGGATCAGCCCGACGCCGCCGGCCGCGGCATGCACCAGGATCGTCTGGCCCTTCTGCACCGGAAAGGTCCGGCGCAGCAGATATTGCGCGGTCATGCCCTGCAGCATCATGGCCGCACCGGTCTTGAAATCGATGCTGTCCGGCAGCTTCACGAGCCGGTCGGCCGCGATCACCCGTTCGGTCGCATAAGCGCCGATTGGCCCGCCGGCATAGGCCACGCGGTCACCCGCCTTCAGCCCCTTCACCGCCTCGCCCACTTCCAGCACCACGCCGGCCCCTTCCATACCGATGGTCGCCGGCAGCGGCGCCTTGTACAGGCCGGTGCGGAAATACACGTCGATATAGTTCAGTCCCACCGCTTCATGATGGATCAGCGCCTCATTCGGGCCAGGCTGCGGGGTGGGCACCTGTTCCCATTTCATCACCTCCGGCCCGCCGTTGGCGTGAATACGAATTGCTTTTGTCATCAGCCTAAAACTCCGGCGTTCATTTTTTCGAGGTTAAGCAACGCACGCTTCGTGGCCAAGCCATCGCCACCGGAATACCCGCCAAGCCCCGTACTGCTCAACACGCGGTGGCAGGGAATCAGGATCGGGATCGGGTTCGCGGCGTTGGCGCCGCCGACCGAGCGGGGCGAGCCGCCGGCCACCATGGCGATTTCGCGATAGCTGCGCGTCTGCCCATACGGAATGTCGCGCAACGCCGCCCAGACTGCCTGCCGATAGGCACTGCCATGCGGCCGCAAAGGCAGCTTTTCCAGCGGCGCGCCGTCAAAATAGCGCTCCAGCGCCGCCTTGGCGCGCAACAGCACCGGCGAGGGCTCCTGCACGCTGCCCCAGCCCCATTCCAGGGCGACGATCTCCTCGTCCTCGGCGAAAATCGTGAGATCGCCGACCGGTGAGTGCATGGATAATGCGGACATGATGCCCCAGGCTAATCGCTGGGCATGAGCGGATCAAGGCGCAAGATAATGCCGGGGCCAAGCCGCCGCTCAATGAGGAAAAGGAAGTAAGGGGCTACTTTTTGTGAACAAAAAGTAGCAAAAAAACTTTGTTAATTTTTGGCCGTGCTGGTTTCGCGGCCACCGGCCCAAAGTCAAAGAAGTTTTTGCGCCGCTTTTTTCAAAAAGCGGCCACTTTCTTCCTCTTCTTACGACCGCCACGGCTCCTCCGGCCAATCATGCTTCGGATACCGGCCGCGCATATCGCGCCTGGCATCGGCCCAGCCGCCGCGCCAGAAGCCGGCGAGGTCCGCGGTGATCGCGACCGGTCGCCCGGCCGGGGAGAGCAAGGCCAACTGCAAGGGAATCTGCCCCCCCGCCAGCGCCGGCGTGGTGTCGACGCCGTAAAACGCCTGGGCGCGGGCCGAGGCCACCGGCACCGGCCCGGTATAATCGATGCGCACCGTGCCCTTCGGCAAACGCAGCTCCACCGGCAGGTCCTTGTCCAGCCGCAGCGCCTGCTCATGCGTCATCAAGGCGCGCAGGATCGGGTATAGCTCGACGGTTCTGGCCTCGCGCAGATTGGTCATCCCGGCCAAATAGGGCGCCAGCCATTCTTCCGTTCCCGCCGCCAGCGCCTCCTTCGACAGGTCCGGATAGGATGTGTCGATACGGCGCATCACGGCCACCCGCGCCTGCAAATTCTGCACTGTTTCCGTCCAATCGAGTTGGTCGAGCCGGGTGGCGAGCGCCCTGGCCAGGGCCGCCGGGGCGTCCAGAGCATCGGCCGGAAAGGTCCGGTCGGCCAGCACCAGCGCGCCCAGCCGCACACGCTCGCGCACCAGCACACCGCCGGTGCCAGGGTCGAAGCCCGACTCCCTGGCCGTGATGCAACGCGCGGCCAGCACCGGCGGCAAGGCCTCCGGGTCCAGCGGCGCGGCGAGGCGGATGCGGTTGCCCTTGGCCTCCAGCGCCGCCACCGCGATCAGGCGGCTCTTGCGCAGCGGATCGGTGGGGTTGAGAGCGCCGCTGCCGCCGCCCGACAGGCGGTAGGAGCCCGGCTCACCGCGTGCCTGGCCGATGCGGTCCGGGAAGGCCGCCGCCAGCAGCGCGCCGGGGTCGCCCGCGGCGGGGACCGCGCCCACGCCCAAACGGTTGCGATAAATTTTCGCGCCCTGGCGGATGCGCGCAAGGCCGGCGCGGTCGCCTTCGATCTTGCCGACCAGCGCCTCCAGCCTGAGGGCGAAATCCGCCGAGGCATCGCGGCCGAGCGGATCACGCTCCTCGAGGATGGCGGCGATGTCTGCGGCCAAAGCCCGCCCCGGCTTGGTCTCGCCCGCCAGCATCATTGCCGCGAGGCGCGGCGTGGCCCGCAGCCTTGCCATCTCCCGGCCAAGCGCGGTCAGCCGCCCCGCTTGATCCAGCGCGCCGAGATCGGTGAGCAGGCTTCTTGCCCCCTTCACGGCGCCGGCCGGCGGCGGATCGATGAAGGGCAGACCCTCCACCGGCTCGCCCCAGGCAGCGCAGGCCAGCACCAGGCCGGACAGGTCAGCCTCCAGAATCTCCGGCGTCTCGAACAGAGCCAGGCCGCGGTGCAACGCCTCGGACCAGAGCCGGATCGCCACCCCCGGCCCCTGCCGGCCGGCACGGCCGGAGCGCTGCGTCGCCGCCGCCCGGCTAATGCGCACCGTCACCAGGCGGGTCAGCCCGCTGGTGCCATCGAGCTTCGGCGCACGGCGGAACCCGCCATCAATCACGATGCGCACGCCCGGCACGGTGAGCGAGGTCTCGGCGATGGAGGTCGCCAGCACCACGCGGCGCTGTTCATGCTGGCGCAGCGCCAGATCCTGCGCCGCCACCGGCAGATCGCCATGCAGCGGCAGCACCAGGGCCGGGCAGTTTTCCAGCCCCGCCTGGGTGCGGCGGATTTCCGCCATGCCGGGGAGAAACACCAAAATATCGCCCGGATGCGCCACCAGCGCCTCACGCACGGCCCGGGCCGCGGCCTCGGGCAACTCCCGCGCCGTCGGGATGTCCCTTTTGGCGTGCTGCACTGCCACCGGAAACATCTTGCCATCGCTCTCGATCACCGGGGCGTTCAGCAATTCGGTCAGTTTCTGCGTTTCCGCCGTGGCCGACATCGCCAGGACGCGCAATTCCGGGCGCAGACCGCGCTGCAAATCCAAGGTCAGCGCCAGCGCCAGATCCGCCTCCTGCGCCCGCTCATGTACCTCATCGAAGATCACGCAGCCGATGCCGGTCAGGCCCGGATCGGCCAGCAGCCGGCTGGTCAGCAGCCCTTCGGTGATCACCTCGATCACCGTGCGCTCGGAGACCGCGCTCTCCAGCCGCGTGCGGAAACCGACCCGCCCGCCCACCTGCTCGCCCAAAAGGCTCGCCATGCGCATCGCCGCCGCCCGTGCCGCCAGCCGGCGCGGTTCCAGAAGGAGAATTTTGCCGATGCCCGCCTGCATCAGGGCCAGCGGTACCGCGGTGGTTTTGCCCGCCCCAGGGGGGGCGACCAGCACGGCATTGCGCCCCTCAGGGCGCAGCCGGTCGAGCAGCGCCGGCAGCACATCGGAGACCGGCAAATCAGGGAAAGCGAGCCATTCAGTCATCGCGTCCGGATACCATTACGGCGCGGTCCATGCGATATTCCCGCCATGCGTTTTCTGTTGCTGGCTTTGTTCAGCCTCCTGCCGAGCTTCGCGCACGCCGCCGCAAGCGCGGCGTTTTCGACCCCGCGCGACAGCGTGCAGCTCATCTCGCAGGCCAATGCGGCCACCGATGGGACCCTCACGCTCGGGCTGAAATTTTCCTTGAAACCCGGATGGCATATTTATTGGTCCAACCCCGGCGATGCCGGTTACGCGCCGACGCTGACCCCCCAGGGCCCCGCGACATTCGGACCGCTCCGCTTCCCGCCGCCCGCGCTGTTCCTTCAAGGCCCGGTCGCCGCCTATGTGCTCTCCGGTAACGTGCTGCTCCCCTTCACCGCACAGCATGTTGGAAACAGCGTCCAGGCCGATGCGAGCTGGTTGGTATGCTCGAATATCTGTGTGCCGGAGCAAGCGCATTTTTCGCTGCCGCTGACCGGCGGCCCCTCCGCCCAAGCGGCTGAATTTGCGCCGTCGCAAATCGTCGCCTCTCCCTTCTCCGCACATATCTCCCCGAACGGCACGCTGAGCGTGGCCGGCGCGACTGCGACGCAGGTCGCCGGCGCGCGCTTTTTTCCCGCCGCGCAGACTGTCCTGGTCAATGCCGCGCCGCAAAAACTCTCCTTCACCGGCGACGGGCTGCGGCTGAAACTGAAACTATTGGAGCCGGCGCACGGCCCCCTCTCCGGCGTGCTGGAGCTGACCGACCCCGCCGGGAATATGCAGGCGCTCGACCTCACGGCCACCCCCGGGCCGAACCCGGCGCAACCGCCTTACCTGCTGCTGGCGCTGCTCGGCGGCCTGATCCTCAACCTCATGCCCTGCGTGTTCCCGGTCCTGGCCATGAAGGCGCTGGCCCTTGCCCGGCTCGGCGGCGCGGCGGCGCAAAAAATCCGCCACGAGGCGCTGGGCTATAGCGCCGGCGTGCTGGTGGCGATGCTGGTGCTGGGCGGCGCCATGCTGACCTTCCGCGCACTCGGCCACTCCGTGGGCTGGGGCTTCCAGTTCCAGTCCCCGATCTTCGTCGCCTTGATCGCTTGGGTGATTCTCGCCGCCACGCTCAACCTGGCCGGGCTGTTCGACCTGTCCGCGCCGGCGGCGCTGGGGCGCATTCCCGCGCAGCACAGTTTCCTCACCGGCGTGCTGGCGGTGCTCGTCGCCACCCCCTGCACCGCGCCCTTCATGGGCGGCGCGATGGCGGCCGCACTGATTGCGCCGGCGCCCTACGCGCTGGGTATTTTCGCAGCCCTCGGCCTCGGCCTGGCGCTGCCCTTCCTGCTTCTGGCCGTGGCGCCGCGTCTCGCCGGCTTCGTGCCGCGGCCCGGCGCGTGGATGGTTTGGCTGCAACGCGCTCTCGCCTTGCCCATGGCCGCGACCTTTCTCTGGCTTGCCTGGGTGCTCTCGCATCAGGCCGGACCGCGTGGCCTGACGGTGCTGGCCGGCGGCGCCGCCATTCTGCTCCTGTCCCTCACCATGCGGCGCCTGCGGCCGCTGGCGCTCATGTGCCTGCTGCTGCTGCCGCTGCTCCACGCCCAAGCCCAGGCAGGCACCCTCTCCTTGCCCAATTCGGAGCCCTATTCCGCCGCACAGCTCGCCGATCTGCGCGCCGCGCACCAGCCGGTCTTCATCGACCTCACCGCCGCCTGGTGCGTCACCTGCCTGGTCAATGAAGAAACCACCCTGTCCACCCCGGCCGTGCAGGCGGATTTTGCGGCCCATCACGTGCGGCTGCTGGTGGGCGACTGGACCAATCGCAACCCGGAGATCAGCGCCCTGCTCGCCGCCAATAACCGCAACGGCGTGCCGCTCTATCTGTTCTACCCGGCCGATGGCGGTGCCCCGAAAATCCTGCCGCAAGTGCTGGATGCCGCCATCGTCCGTATGGCAATTTCAGGCTAAAGAGAAAGAAAGAGGCCGCTTTTTGAAAAAAGCGGCGCAAAAACTTTTGCTACACGGGGCCTGAGGCACTGTCAGCGCCAACGCCCCAGGCCCAGGAAGCAAAAAAGCTTTATTTACTCTGGGCCGTGGGCGTTGTCGGCGACACAGACTCAGGCCCAGCATATCAAGAGTTTTTGCGCCGCTTTTTTCAAAAAGCGGCTACTTTCTTCCTTATTCGCTGGCCTTAGCCCCGCAACCGTGCCGCCAGCTGCGCGAAAGCGCGGGCGCGATGGCTGATCTGGTCCTTCACGGCCGCGCCCAGTTCGGCATAGCTTTTATCAAAGCCGAGGGGGATGAAAATCGGGTCGTAGCCGAAGCCGGCCCCGCCTGAGGGCGCCGGTGCGATCACGCCGTCCGACTGGCCGATATAGGTCGCGGTGGCGCCGTCCGGCTGCGCCAGGCACAACGCGCAGACAAAGCGCGCGCGCCATTCATTGGCGGCTTGGGCGGCGGCGATGATGCGCTCAAACGCGGCCGGATAATCCCCCGCCCCGTAGCGCGAGGACAGAATCCCCGGCGCGCCGTTGAGCGCCGCGACGCACAGCCCGGAATCATCGGCCAGCGCCATCTGCCCGGAAGCGCGCATCGCGTGCAGCGCTTTCACCCGCGCATTCGCGGCAAAGCTGGTGCCGGTCTCTTCGGGCTCCGCCAGACCAAGCTGCCCGGCGGAGACCGCCTCGATCCCCAACGGCTCCAGAAGCGCGGCGAATTCCTTGAGCTTGCCCGGATTATGGGTGGCGATAAGAATGCGCTTCACGCCCGGCCCGCCGTGCCGGAGAGCATGCCCGGGTCGATCCTGAGCTTGGCCAGCGCCCGTGCCCATTTCGTCGGATAGTCCCCGTCATAGACGATCGCCTCATCCGCCGGCACGCTGAGCCAGGCATTCTGACGGATCTCTTCGTCCAGCTGTCCGGCATCCCAGCCCGCGTAGCCCAGCACCAACAGCCCCCGCGACGGGCCGCCGCCCGCGGCGAAGGCCTGCAGCACTTCCAGATTTGCCGTCAGCGCGTAGGTCTCGTCCACCCGCAGGCTGCCTTCCACGGCCCAATCGGCCGAATGCAACACGAAGCCGCGATTGTCATCGACCGGGCCTCCCGTGCCCAGCCGCATCTCTCGCTGCGGCGGGTAAGGCTCGATGCCCAGCTGCGCCAGCAGTTCGACGAAGGTCACGCGCTTCAGCGGCCGGTTCAGGACGATGCCCATCGCCCCGTCCTCGGTATGGGCGCACACGAAAATCACCGTCTGTGCAAAACGCGGGTCCTGCATCGCCGGCATGGCGACGAGTATTTGCCCGGTCAGCCAGTTCGGCTCGCGGGGAACGATCGTATCGGTTTTCGTCATTGCGCCCCCATATATATTTCTCGCGCCGCCATCCCACCAGCCCCCAAGGCCACGGCGCGCTCTTCACGCCATTCGACGCATCGGATAGGTAGGAGCAACCTGAGGGAATAGAGGCAGATTCTATGATCAAGATAGGCGATAAAATTCCGGCCATGAAGTTGATGGTCGCGACGGCGGAAGGTCCGCGCGAGGCTGACACGGCGGAATTGTTCGGCCCCGGCAAGGTGGTGCTGTTCGCTACTCCAGGTGCCTTCACCCCGACCTGCAGCGCCAAGCACCTTCCGGGCTTCGTGCAGCACCAGGCTGAACTCAAGGCTAAGGGCGTCGACCGCATCGTCTGCATGGCAGTCAACGACGCCTTTGTGCTCGGCGCCTGGGCCAAGGACCAGAAAGTCGCGGACAGCATCGTCATGCTGGCCGACGGGTCCGGCATGTTCACCAAGGCGCTCGGCCTGGAACTCGACCTCACCGCCCGCGGCCTCGGCATTCGCAGCCAGCGTTTCGCCCTCGTCGCTGTGGATGGCGTTGTCACCCACCTCGCCGTCGAGGAACCCGGCGGCTTTGATGTCAGCCGGGCCGAGGCTGTGCTCGAAGCCCTTTGATGCTGAGCCTGCGACGCCGGTAAGTCCCCGCGGCATGAGCCTGTCCGTCATCGTGCCGTGTTACAACGAGCGCGCCAACATCGCCCCCATGGTCGCGGCCCTCGAGGCCGCGCTCACAGGCATCGACTGGGAAGTCGTCTTCGTCGATGATGACAGCCCGGATGGCACCACCCAGCAGGCGCGGGCCCTGGCGGCCCAGGACCGCCGGGTACGCTGCATCCGCCGCGTCGGAAGGCGCGGCCTGTCCTCGGCGGTAATCGAGGGCGCGCTCTCCTCCTCGGCCGATTATGTCGCAGTGATTGACGGCGACATGCAGCACGACGAGACCAGGCTTCCAGCGATGCTGAAAGCGGTGGCGGAGGGCGCCGACCTGGCCATCGGGTCGCGCCATGTCGAGGGGGGTGATGCCACCGGCCTCGCCTCGCCGATACGGGTGAAGCTCTCCAATGCCGGCATCCGCCTCGCGCAGCTGCTCGCCAGGGCGCCGGTGCATGACCCGATGAGCGGGTTCTTTCTGCTTCGCCGCCCGTTGTTCGAACAGCTCGCCGGCCGGCTCACCGGCCAGGGCTTCAAGATTCTGCTCGACCTGATGCTGGCCAGCCCGCGCCGCCTCGCCATCGTCGAGGTGCCCTATAAATTCCGCCCGCGTGCCGCGGGCGAAAGCAAGCTGGACGCGCTGGTACTGGCGCAGTTCGCCGGGCTGCTGATCGACAAGGCGCTGCGCGGCACGGTGCCGCTGCGCTTCATCAGCTTCGCGCTGGTCGGCGCCGTCGGCGTGCTGATCAATCTTCTGGTCCTGGAACTCGCGCGCCATGGGGGCGTGAGCTTCGGCAAGGCGCAGACGTTGGGGACCGTGGTGGCCATGATCGCCAATTTCCAGCTGAATAACCAGCTCACCTACCGCGCGCAGCGGCTCAAAGGCGCGCGCGCCTGGCGCGGGCTGCTGATCTTCCTGCTGGTCTGCGGCCTGGGAGCGGCCGCCAATGTCGGCATCGCCCGGGCGCTTTATGCCGAGAATGACAGCGGGCTGCTCTCCGGCGCCGCCGGGGCGGCCATCAGCGTGGTATGGAATTACGCCGTCTCCGCCACCCTGGTCTGGCGCGCCCGATAGAGGCATGATTACCGTAGATCAAACAGGCTATAGGCCGGCTTCTCGGAGAGAGGAAAGCGGCCGCTTTTTGAAAAAAGCGGCGCAAAAACTTTTTGCAACGCTGGGCCATAGCCGTTGTCAGCGCCAATCCCCGTGGCCCAGCATCAATAAAGTTTTTTTGCTTCTTTTTGTTCACAAAAAGAAGCCTTCCCCTTCGCTCGCGCTCCGGCTCTGATGCGGCTCGCTTTTGGCACCTTGGCGGCGCTCACCGTTCTCCGCCTCATCCTCGCCGCGACGATCCCGCTGACGCCGGACGAGACCTATTATTTCCTGTGGTCGCAGCATCTGCAGGCGGGCTATTACGACGCCCCGTCGATGGTGGCGGTGTGGATGCGCCTCGGCACGCTGCTGCTGGGCGATGACCCGCTCGGCATCCGCCTGCTGGGGCCGATCTCCGCGGGCCTCGGCACGCTGCTGCTGATGGATGCGGGCGAGCGCATGTTTCCGCATCGCCAGGCCGGGCTGATGGCCGCTGCCATGCTGAACGTGACGCTGATGATCGGCGCCGGCTCCGTCATCATGACGCCGGACACGCCGCTGATCTTTTTCTGGACCGCCGGGATCGCCGCCTTTGCCCGGTTGCTCGCGCATGAAAACCCGCGCTGGTGGCTGGCGGTCGGCGTGGCGGCGGGGCTCGCGCTTTATTCCAAATATACCGCCGCCTTGTTCATCGCTGCCGCCTTCATCTGGATGATTTCCGATGCCAAGGGCCGCGCCCGGCTGCGCACCCTCTGGCCGTGGGTCGCGGTGATCATCGCGCTGGCGATTTTCGCGCCCAACCTGTGGTGGAACGGCGCCCATGGCTGGGTGAGCTACCTGAAGCAGGGCGGCCGCGTCGCCCATTTCCAGCCCGCCCGCGCGCTGCAATTCCTCGGCGAACTCGTGGGCGGCCAGATCGCCTTGTTCACGCCGATCATTTTCGGCCTCGCCGTTGCCGGCACTTGGCGGCTCGGCCGCTCACCGTCCACCGCCGCCCATCTGCTGGTCTGGCTGACCGTGGTGCCGGGGGTGGTGTTCCTCGAGCATGTGATCTCCGGCCGGGTGCAGGCGAATTGGCCAGCGATCATGTATCCCTCCGCCTGCCTGGCCGCCGCCGCGCTGCCGATGGCGGATCTGCGCCGTTGGCTGAAACCGGCGCTCGGGCTGGGCTTCGCCCTCACCGCCCTCGTCTATGCCCAGGCCCTGGCGGCGCCCTTTCCGCTGCGCGCCAGCGCCGACCCGACCGCCCTGCAGATGCGCGGTTTTGCCAAGCTGGCGGCCCAGGCCGCGGCGCAGCACCCGGCCTTCCTCACCTCAGACGATTACGCCACCGCCTCCATTCTTGCTTTCTACGCGCCGAAAACCATCCCCGTGGCCGGGTTCGCCCAGCGCTGGCGCTATTTCGACTTTCCCCAGGCCGGCTTGCAAGGCCGGACCGGCATCCTGGTGACCCGCGGGCCCTGCGGCGACGAGATCGGCGCCGTGACACGGACCAGAGATGGACAACCGGTCCAGACCTACCGGCTTTGCCGCTTTACGGCCCCCGCTTCCGGCGCTCTTCTGCCCCGTCCTTGAAACCTGAAAGGTCCTGCAAAATGACCACAGCCTTCACGCCGCCCGCGCCCACCGACGTTCTCGATGCCGCCGCCCGCATTGCCGGCCATGTCGTGCGCACGCCGATGCTGCGCAACGCCGCGCTCGACCGCGCAAGCGGCGGCACCATCCTGGTCAAGCCCGAGGTCTTGCAGCGTACCGGCAGCTTCAAGCTGCGCGGCGCGACCCACGCGCTGCTGCGCCTGACGCAGGATCAGCGCGCGGCCGGCATCGTGACCTATTCCTCGGGCAATCACGGCCAGGCGATCGCCTGCGCCGCCGCCGGCTTGAACGCCGCCGCCACCATCGTCATGCCGGCCGATGCCCCCGCCATCAAACGCGACGCCACCGCCGCGTGGGGCGCGAAGATCGTGTCCTACGACCGGCTGACGGAAGACCGCGAGGCCATCGGCCGGAAAATCCAGGCGGATACCGGCGCCACTTTAATCCCGCCCTATGATCACCCGGATGTCATCGCCGGCCAGGGGACGCTGGCTTTGGAACTTGCCGCCGATGCCAAACAAGCAGGCCTGACCCTTGATGTTCTGCTCGTGCCGGCCGGCGGCGGCGGGCTGGTCGCCGGCTGCGCCCTGGGCCTCGCCGCCGTCTCGCCGGCGACGAAAATCTATGCCGTGGAACCGCAAGGCTGGGACGATACCGGCCGTTCCCTCCGCTCCGGCCAGCACGAGAGCAACGACATGCAGGGCTCAAAACTTTGCGACGCGCTGCTCGCCGCCACCCCCGGCCAGCTTACCTTCCCCATCAACCAGAAATACCTCGCCGGTGGGGTCGCCGTAACGGATGACGAAGTCCGCGCGGCGCAGGCTTTCGCGGCCCGACATTTGAAGCTGGTGGTGGAACCCGGCGGCGCCGTGGCGCTGGCGGCGCTGCTGGCGGCACGGGTCGACGCCACGGGCAAGACGGTCGGGATCGTGCTCTCCGGCGGCAACGCGGATCTTTGAGGCAAGGCAAGCAAGGAAGCGCTTCTTTTTGTTAACAAAAAGAAGCAAAAAAACTTTGCGACTCTGGGCCATGGGCGTTGCCGCCGACAACGCCCATGGCCCCGCGGAGAAGAAGTTTTTGCGCCGCTTTTTTCAAAAAGCGGCCACTTTCTTCCCTCCCTCGCCGCCCAGCCATTCACGCCCGGCCCTTGGCGTTATGCGGGGCCTTGATTAAAGACGCAGCAATGTCCGACACCGCTGATACCGCCCGCTACGATTTCGCCACCGCCGAGCCGCACTGGCAGGCCGCCTGGGAGCAGGCCGCCTGTTTCAAGGCCGAGGACGTTCCCCGTTCGGGCCGGCCGAAATACTATGTTCTTGAAATGTTCCCGTACCCGTCTGGCAAGATCCATATGGGGCACGTGCGGAACTACACGCTGGGCGACGTGGTGGCGCGTTACAAACGGGCCACAGGCTTTGATGTGTTGCACCCGATGGGCTGGGACGCGTTCGGCCTGCCGGCGGAGAACGCCGCCCGCCAGCGCAAGATCGACCCCGCCAGCTGGACCTATGCCAATATCGAGGCGATGCGCGCCGAGCTGAAGCGCATGGGCCTCTCGCTCGACTGGTCGCGCGAATTCGCGACGTGCGATCCCGAATATTACGGCCAGCAGCAGAAGCTCTTCCTCGATTTCTGGAAGGCCGGGCTGGTGGAGCGCCGTTCCTCAGCGGTGAACTGGGACCCTGTGGACAATACCGTGCTCGCCAACGAGCAGGTGATTGACGGCCGTGGCTGGCTCTCCGGCGCGCTGGTGGAAAAGAAATTCCTGGCGCAATGGTTCCTGAAGATCACGGATTTCGCCCCGGAACTTCTGGCCGGCCTGCAAGACCTGCCGCGTTGGCCCGAGCGCGTGAAACTGATGCAGGAAAACTGGATCGGCCGCTCGGAAGGCGCGGAAGTGACCCTCAAGCTGACCGAGCCGGTGGACGGGCTGGATGGGGTGACCGTCTACACCACCCGGCCGGACACTTTGTTCGGCATGTCCTTCCTCGCCATCGCCCCGGAACATCCGCTCGCCAAGGCGGTCGCGGCGCGCAATGAGGAGGCTGCCGCCTTCATCCGCGCCTGTGCCGCGCGCGGCACGTCGGAAGCGGCGATTGAATCCGCCGAGAAAGAGGGCTTCTTCACCGGCCTCTCCGTGGTCAACCCGTTCAACGGCCAGGCCTTCCCGGTCTGGATCGCCAATTTCGTGCTGATGGAATACGGCACGGGCGCGATCTTCGGCTGCCCCTGCGGCGACCAGCGCGACTTCGAGTTCGCGCGCAAATACGGCCTGCCCATTCCCATCGTCGTCGCGCCCAAGGATGCCGGGCCGGATTTCGCCTTGGACGACAAGGCCTTCGATGGCGACGGCGTGATCGTGAACTCCGGGTTCCTGAACGGCCTCTCCACCAAGGAAGCCAAATCCGCCGCCATTGCCCGCCTCGTGGAAATGGGCGTGGGCAAGGCGGTGGTGAACTGGCGCCTGCGCGACTGGGGTATTTCCCGCCAGCGCTACTGGGGTTGCCCGATTCCGGTGATCCATTGTGAGGATTGCGGCGCGGTGCCGGTGCCGGCCGATCAGCTGCCGGTGACGCTGCCCAAGGACGTGACCTTCGACCGGCCCGGCAACCCGCTCGACCATCACCCGACCTGGAAACACGTCGCCTGCCCCGCCTGCGGCAAGCCGGCCACGCGCGAGACCGACACGTTCGACACGTTTATCGACAGTTCCTGGTATTTTGCCCGCTTCTGCGCCCCGCGCGCCGACACCCCGACGGACAAGGACGCCGTCCGGCACTGGCTGCCGGTGGACCAGTATGTCGGCGGCATCGAACACGCGATCCTGCATCTGCTCTATGCCCGGTTCTTCACCAGGGCGATGCAGAAGACCGGCCATGTCGACGTCGCCGAACCCTTCGCCGGGTTGTTCACCCAGGGCATGGTGACGCACGAATCCTACAAGGATTCCGAAGGCAACTGGCTGTACCCGGAAGAGGTGCAGAAGAACCCTGACGGCAGCGCCACGCATGTGCAGACCGGCCTGCCCGTGACCGTCGGCCGCATTGAGAAAATGTCGAAGTCCAAGCGCAACACGGTGGATCCGGGCGTGATCATCGACCGCTTCGGCGCCGATACCGCGCGCTGGTTCGTGCTCTCCGACAACCCGCCGGAGCGCGATGTGGAATGGACCGAGACCGGCGCCCAAGGGTCGTTCCGCTTCGTGCAACGCGTGCACCGGCTGGCTGGGGTCATCGCCGCCGAGCCGCGCGTGGCAGCACCCGTCGCTTTCACGAGCGAGGCCAAGAAGCTGCGCCAGCTCACCCACCGCGTGATCGCCGCGGTGACCGAGGCGCTCGACACGTTCGCCTTCAACGTCGCCGTCGCCCGCATCTATGAGCTGGCCGGCGCGCTGGCCGGCCCCACACCCACGGATGAAGCGCTGCTCTGGGCGCGGTTCGAGGCCATGGATACCCTCGCCCATCTGGTCGCGCCGATGATGCCGCATCTGGGCGAGGAGATTTTTGCCAAACTCCATCCCGGCGCGGGGCTGGTGGCGCAAAGATCCTGGCCGGAGGCAGACCCGGCGCTGCTGAAGGTGGACGAAGTCACCCTCGCCGTGCAGGTGAATGGTAAACTGCGCGGCACCGTCACCGTGCCTGCCGGCAATGACGCCGAAGCCAACATCGCCCTCGCCGCCGAAGCGGTCTCGACAGCCTTGCAAGGGGCGACCATTGTGAAGCGCATCCATGTGCCGGATAGGATCGTGAACTTTGTCGTCAAAGCTTAAACCGCTTCTGCTCCTGGCCTTGGCGCCCCTCGGCGGGTGCGGCTTCACGCCTTTGTACGGCCAGAGCGGCGGCAGCACGGTGGCGGCAAAGCTCGACACGATCGAGGTGCAGAACATCCCTGAACGCACCGGGCAGATGCTGCGCCTGGCCCTGGAGACCAACCTCCATGCCGCCGGCGCGCCGATGGAACAGCTCTACAGCCTGGCCGTGAGCTATGGCCTCGGCATCGCCAATGTCGGCGAACAGCAGGACAGCTCTTTCACCCGCCAGCGCTTCACCGGGACCGCCCATTGGACTTTAAGCCCCGTCGGCACGCCCGGAAAACCGCTGGCGCAAGGCAACGTCACCACCGAAAACGCGCTGAACATCAGCGACCAGCAATATTTCGCCCTGCAGCTCGAAACCGGCACGGTTGAGCAGCAGATCGCCGACCAGCTGGCGGCACAGATCACCAGCCAGGTTGCGGTTTATTTCAAAACGCATCCGAATTCTTAGGGAAGGAAGGCTACTTTTTGTGAACAAAAAGTAGCAAAAAAACTTTGTTCATTCAGGCCGTGCTGGTTTCAGCGCCACGGGCCCAAAATCAAAAAAGTTTTTGCGCCGCTTTTTTCAAAAAGCGGCCCTTCCTTACTTCCTTCCTAGAGGGCGCAGCATGAAGATCGAAGCAGGGCGGATCGACGGGTTTTTGAAAACACCCTCTACGTCGCTCGTCCTGCTGTTCGGGCCGGATAGTGGGCTGGTGGCGGAACGCGGGCTCGCTCTGGCACGTTCGGTCGAAGGCGCGATGCATGACCCGTTTCGCTTCACCGAATTGCACAGCCCCGATGGACAAACCTTGCTCTCCGAGGCCACCGCCGCCGCGCTGACCGGTGGGCGGCGCGTGGTGCGGGTGCGCGAGGCGCAGGAGACGCTGTTGAAGGCGGTCGAAACGCTGGCCAAAGACCCGCCGGACGCGCTGGTGATTTTGGAAGCTGGCGAGCTCACCGGCAAATCGAAACTGCGCGCCGCCTGCGAGAAATCCGCTGCTGCTGCCGCCATCGCCTGCTACGCCATTGACAGCGGTCGCCTGCCCCAGGCCGTGACCGCGCGGCTACGGGCGCACAACATCGCCATCGATCCCGATGCCGCGACCTGGGTTGCGGGCAATATCCAAGGCGAGGAAGGCCCACTACGCCAGGCGGTGGAACTGCTCACCCTCTATGCCGGAGCCGAACCGCGTTTGACCCTGGCGGATGTCTCCGCCGCGCTGGCCGATGGCGGCGATGGCTCCGTCCAGGAGGCGGTGGACGCGACGCTGGGCGGCGATCCGGCGGCGGTGGATCGCGCCCTCACCCTGGCCTATGAGGAAGGCGTGTCCCCCGTCGGCATTCTGCGCGTGCTGCTGAGCGAACTCACCCGGCTGCGCGTGGCGGCCGGGGCCATCGCCGAAGGCGCCTCGATCGCCGAGGCCATGGGCGGCATGCGCCCGCCGGTGTTCTTCAAGCGCCAGAAGCTGGTGACACAGGCCCTTGCCATCTGGTCCGTCCCCGCGCTCACCGAGGCCATCCGCGCCGCCCTTGCCGCGGAAACCGCCTGCAAACAGACGCATGTGCCCGATCAGGCCTTTTGCCGCCAAACCATGCTGGGGCTCTCCAGCCGCGCCCGCAACGCCGCGCGGCGGGGTTAAGCGAAGGAAAGGCTACTTTTTGTGAACAAAAAGTAGCAAAAAAACTTTATTATTCTGGGCCCGTGCTGGTTTCGACGCCACGGGCTAAAGTCAAAGAAGTTTTTGCGCCGCTTTTTTCAAAAAGCGGCCGCTTTCCTTCTTGGAGGGCCCGATGTTCCGCCAGATGTTCATCATCTTCAGCCTCTGGTTCATCCTTTTCGCCGTGGTTCTGTTTGTCGGCGCCGGCACGCTGAACTGGCCGCGCGGCTGGGCCTTCCTGCTGGAAATGGCCGTTTTGTCCTATGCCATGGGCGCCTGGCTGGCGGTTCACGACCCGGCGCTGCTGAAAAGCCGGCTATTCGTCCGGCTGCGCAGCGGACCGGCCCCGGACCGCGCCTTCCTGCCCGCCGCCCTGCCCGTTTATTTCGCCTGGCTGGTGCTGATGGCTTTCGATGCACGCCGCTTCGCCTGGTCGCACGTGCCCGCCGCTGTGAGCTGGCTCGGCGCGGTTTTCATCGCGCTCTGCATGGCCATCTCGGTCGCGGCCTTCACCTATAACAGCTTTGCCGCGCCGCAACTGCGCATCCAGACGCAACGGGAGCAACATATCATCACCGACGGCCCTTATGCGGTGGTGCGTCACCCGCTTTATGCCGGCGCGATCTTTTTCTTCCTCGGCGCGCCGCTGCTGCTGGGCTCCTGGTGGGGGCTGATCATGCTGCCACTCGGCATGGCCGCGCTCGCCTGGCGGATCGGCCGTGAGGAGGACATGCTGCGCCTGGCCTTTCCGGATTATGAGCACTATGCCGCACGGGTGAAATTCCGGCTGATCCCGGGCCTGTGGTAACGCTCCACGTGGAGCGTTATTATTACGCCATCGAAGCGTGGCGCTCCACGTGGAGCGTTAGAAACAGACCAAAAAGAAAAGAAGACAGTGGCCGCTTTTTGAAAAAGCGGCGCAAAAACTCTTGCCATGCTGGGCCTGATTCTGTGTCGCCGACAACGCCCACGGCCCAGAGTAAATGAAGTTTTTTTGCTTCTTTTTGTTCACAAAAAGAAGCCTTCCTCTTGGCTTACCTGATCTGATGTAAGGGCGTTAACCGGCCGATGGTTCACCCGTTCAGCAGCGCCAGCAGCGAATCCATTTGGTCCAGATCGGCATAATGCAGAATCACCGCACCGCTCTTGCCATTGAACTTGATCTGCACCCGCATGCCGAGCTTTTCGCTCAGTGTCTTGACCAGCGCCTCGATCTCGCTTTCCGTGCCCTTGTCACGGGCACGCGCGGCCTTCGCGCCACGCCCCACCCGCGCCACCAACTCTTCGGTCTGCCGCACGGAGAGCTGCTTCTTCGCGATCTCCTGCGCGGCCTGCAGCGGATCGTCCAGCGTCAGCAGCGCCCTGGCATGGCCAAAGCTCAAATGCCCCTCCCGCACCATGTCGAGCACCGGTTTCGGCAGCTTCAACATGCGCATGGCATTGCCGATATGCGCGCGGGACTTGCCCAGCGCCTCGCCCAGCCCTTCCTGCGTCATGTTGAATTCGTCCACCAGCCGCTTATAGCCCTCAGCCTCCTCGACGGCGTTGAGGTCCTCGCGCTGCAGATTCTCCACCAGCCCGGCGGCCATGGCATCGGCATTGCTCAGCTCGCGCAGCAGCACCGGCACCTCATGCAGCTGCGCGCGTTGCGCCGCGCGCCAGCGCCGTTCCCCCGCGATGATCTGGTAACGGCCCGCCTTGTCGGGATTCGGCCGCACCAGCAGCGGCTGCAGGATGCCGCGCTGTTTGATCGAGTCCGCCAACTCCCTCAGCGCCGTCTCGTCCATTTCCATGCGCGGCTGGAACGGGCTCGGTTCCAGCACCTCCACCGGCAACACCTGCACGCCGGGCGCGTTCACGCTTTGCGGCGCCGCCGCATCGCCCAACAAGGCCGCGAGGCCGCGGCCAAGCCGCCTGTTTTCCGTCCGTCCGCTCATGCCGCCACCTTCCGCGCCCGCGCCCGTGCCCGCTTCAAAAACTCCGCCGCCAACGCCAGATAGGCCTGCGCCCCCGCCGAGCGGAAATCATAAAGCAGCACCGGCACGCCATGGCTCGGCGCCTCGGTGATGCGAATGTTGCGGGGAATCATCGTGTCGAACACGGCTTTGCCAAAATGGCCGCGCACATCCGCGCTCACCTGTTCCGAGAGATTGTTGCGCTTGTCGGTCATGGTCAGCACAATGCCCTCGATGTCCAAAGCCGGGTTAAAGCCGCGCCTCACCGCGTCAACCGTGCGCATCAGCTGGGAAATGCCTTCCAGCGCGAAAAACTCCGCCTGCAACGGCACCAGCACCGCATCGGCCGCGACCAGCCCGTTCAGCGTCAGCAGCCCCAGCCCCGGCGGGCAGTCGATGAACACGGTATCCGCCAGGCCATGCGCCTGCAGCGCGTCGCGCAGCAAAAACTCGCGCCGCTCCGTCTGGCCGAATTCCAGGTCCGCGCCGATCAGATCCGCCACCGCCGGCACCAGGGACAAATTCTCGATGCCGGTCGGCATCACCAGCTCCGGCAGCGTCGCCTCGCCGGAAAACAGGCCGTAAGTGCCGATTTTGCGTGCCCCCGGCGCGACACCCAGCCCGGTGCTGGCATTGCCCTGCGGGTCGATATCCACCAGCAGCACTTTCTGCCCGCTCACCGCCAGCGCGCAGGCCAGATTGATCGCGGTCGTGGTCTTGCCGACGCCGCCTTTCTGATTGGCCACGGCAATAATTCGTGGGCGTTTCTTAGCTTCCGACATGACGGACCTGGCTCACTTTCAGGATGCACGCATCGTCGGCTTGCGGCGACAGGCGTTCAACCTCCATGTGCCAGAGGGCCCGCGCCGCCGTCAATTCTTCTTCCGCCGTGCGGCCTTTTGGAAACAGACACACGCCACCCGGCGCCAGATGCGGCACAGCCAGGCGCAGCAACTTGTCCAATGGGGCGAGCGCCCGGGCCGTGACCAGCGGCGCCGGCTCCGTTCTGGCCGTTTCAATTCGGGTGTTCAGCACTTTCACTTTCGCGCCGGTCTCACGCGCCGCCTCCATCAAAAACGCCGCCTTGCGCGTGTCGGATTCGATCAGCGTGAATTCAATCCCGGTCTCGATCGCCAGGATCATCCCGGGAAATCCGCCGCCGGAGCCAAGATCGATGGCGCGCGTAATCCCGGCCGGAAGATGCGGCAAAAGCAACAGCGAATCCTCAACATGCCGCGCCCAAAGATGCGGCAGATCGTTGCGGCTGACGAGATTGATCTTCGCCGACCATTTTTCGACCAAAGCGGCAAAGCTTTGCAGGCGTGCTGTTTCCATGTCGCGCTGGTTAGCGCAGGGAAGGTCATGAAGGAAAGTGGCCGCTTTTTGAAAAAAGCGGCGCAAAAACTTTTGCTCCACTGGGCCTGAGGCACTGTCAGCGCCCACGCCCCAGGCCCAGCGTCAAAGTAGCCGCTTTTTGAAAAAAGCGGCGCAAAAACCTTTGCTACACTGGGCCTGAGGCACTGTCAGCGCCAACGCCCCAGGCCCAGCATCAAAAAAAGTTTTTTGCTTCTTTTTTTCAAAAAAGAAGCCTTTCCTGGCCTTCCCTTGCCTTTTTCCTCCCTACGCCGCCCGCCGGCGCTTCAGCGCGCCGAAAATCGCCCCCAAGGCCGCCGGTGTCATGCCCTCGATACGCCCTGCCGCCCCCAGGCTTTCCGGCCGCACGCGTTCGAGTTTTTCGCGCAGCTCAGCGGACAGGCCGCCGACCATTCCGTAATCAAAATCAGACACGATCAGCACCGCCTCGTCGCGCGCGCGGGCGCGGATTTCTGCGTCCTGCCGGGTCAGATAGCCGGCATAATGCAGATCCGCGCGCAAAATCTCCGCGGCACGGCTTTCGCCCTCCGGCTTGCCGCCAAAGGCGGCGATTTCCGCCTCCAGCGCGGCGAAGGCCGCCTGGCGCTCGGAGCCGACAATGCCCCAGCCGAGCCCCAGCGGGGTCAGCCGCAGCTCCGCATTATCCGCCCGCAGCTTCAGCCGGTACTCCGCGCGGGACGTAAACATGCGATAGGGCTCGGTCACGCCCTGCGTGACCAGATCGTCGATCAGCACGCCGATATAAGCCTCCGCCCGGCTGAGTTTCGCCGCCGCCCCGCCGCCGGCCGCCCGCGCCGCGTTGAGCCCGGCCATCAGCCCTTGCGCCGCCGCCTCCTCATAGCCGGTGGTGCCGTTGATCTGGCCCGCCAGATACAGGCCGGGCAGCTTGTGAACCTGCAGATCATGCCCCAGTGCGCGCGGGTCCACATAATCATATTCCACCGCATAGCCCGGCCGCAGGATCACCGCGTGCTCAAGGCCGGGGATGGAATGGATCAGAGGCTCCTGCACGTCCGCCGGCAGCGAGGTGGAAATGCCGTTGGGATAGACCGTGTCGTCATCCAGCCCTTCCGGCTCGAGGAAAATCTGGTGCCCCGGCTTTTCCGCGAACCGCACCACCTTGTCCTCGATCGAAGGGCAATAACGCGGCCCGCGCCCGGCGATGTTGCCGCCATAAACTGCGGATTTATGGATATTGGCGCGGATGATCTCGTGCGTCCGCTCGGTCGTGCCGGTGATGAAGCAGGAGACCTGGGGATTCGCGACCTTGGTGGTGAGCGCGGAGAAAAACCCAGGCGGGTCCTCGCCCTTGTCTTCCGCCAAGCCGGCCCAGTTGATCGTCTTGCCGTCCAGCCGCGCCGGCGTGCCGGTCTTCAGCCGGCCCAGCGGCAGCTCCAGCCGGCGCAGATCATCGGCCAGATGGACCGCAGCCGCATCATCAACCCGCCCGCCTTCGCGCATCTCGGTGCCGAAATGCAGCACGCCGCGCAAAAAGGTTCCGGTGGTGAGCACCGCCGCAGCGCAGGAGATTTCGCGCCCATCGGCCAGCAGCACGCCGCTCAAGCGGCCCGAGGCATCGCGCCGCAGCCCCGCCGCCTCGCCCTCCAGCACCGTCAGGTTCGGCTGCGCCGCCAGCAGCGACTGTATGGCCTGGCGATACAACTTGCGGTCCGCCTGCGCGCGCGGCCCGCGCACCGCCGGCCCCTTGCCGCGATTGAGCAGCTTGAAATGGATGCAGGCCGCATCTGCCCCCTTGCCCATCAGCCCATCCAGCGCGTCGATCTCACGCACCAGATGCCCCTTGCCGATGCCGCCGATCGCCGGGTTGCAGGACATCTCCCCCAACCGGTCCGCCCGATGGGTCACAAGCAGCGTGCGCGCGCCAAACCGGGCAGATGCCGCCGCCGCCTCGCAGCCGGCATGGCCGCCGCCGATGATGATCACGTCGTAATTCATGCCGGTCTCTTTAGCGAATTTCCCGGAGGAAAGCGAAGGGATTAAGGCCAGGGGCTCCGCCCCTGGACCAAGCTGGGGCCGGAAGGCCCCAGACCCCAAAATTTCGCCCGGGCGGTTTCGCCGGCACCGGCCCCTCTAGCGAATTAATAATGCTTTCGAAACCGTGTTTGGTCTTTAATCATCGTACAATCCGCAAATTCATCCAATGCATGCATGAGGGAGACCAGAAATGCCCGAGAGCCACGGCAAATATGTTTGGTATGAACTGCTCACCACAGACCCGGAACCGGCCGCGAAATTCTACAGCACCGTGATCGGCTGGGAGGCGAAGGATGCCAGCATCCCCAACGTCCCCTACACGCTGCTTTCCATCGGCGACGAGTCTGTCGCCGGGCTGATGGAAATGCCCGAGCCCCTGCGCAGCACCGGGGCGAAGCCGCTCTGGCTCGGCTATGTGGGCGTGGACGATGTGGACAAAATCTCGGCCCTGGCCACCGCGAAAGGTGCGAAGGTGCGCAAAGGGCCGGCGGACATTCCCAATGTCGGCCGCTTCGCCGTCCTCTCCGACCCGCAGGACGCGCTCTTCGCGCTGTTCAAATCCCAGACCACCGAGCCCGCGGGCCCACCACAGCTGCGCAACCCCGGCCATGGCGGCTGGCATGAGCTGATCACCGCCAACGCTGAAGATGCCTTCGCCTTCTACGAATCCCTGTTCGGCTGGAGCAAGGGCGACGCCCTCGATATGGGCCCCATGGGCACCTATCAGATCTTCACCCAGAACGGCATGCCAATCGGCGGCATGATGACCTGCCCGCAATCCCAGGCCCCCACCGGCTGGACCTACTACTTCAACGTGCGGGACATTCAGGACACGCAGAGCCGCATTCAATCCGCCGGCGGCACGGTGCAAATGGGCCCGCACGAAGTGCCCGGCGGCAGCTGGATCATACAAGCCCTCGACCCGCAAGGCGGACGTTTCGCAGTCGTGGCGCCACCGGCAGAGTAGAAAGAACTGCTTTTTGTGAACAAAAAGTAGCAAAAAAACTTTGTTAGTTTGGGCCGCAACGGTTTCACCGACACAGGCCCAAACGAGCAAAAGTTTTTGCGCCGCTTTTTTCAAAAAGCGGCTTTTTTCTTTGACTGATTTCTTATCGAATCCGCATGAATCCGCCCCTGAAACGCTAACAGATTATTTCACTTCCCAATACAAAATCCGGAAAATACCGCATCCAAAATTTCTTCCACACCAATCTGCCCTGTGAGCCGCGCCAGAGCGTGAGCCGCAGTTCGCAATTCTTCGCCGCGTAGTTCGGGTTCGGAGATGACCAGTGCCCGGTCCAGCGCCTGTGCCGTATCGCGCACGCAGGCGATCTGGCGGGGGCGGCTCAGCGCGGCGGCACCCTTTGTGTCCGTGAGGTTTGCGGCGATGTCGGTGAGGCGGGCGCGCAAGTCCGCCATCCCGGCGCCGCTGGCGGCCGACACGGCGAGATCGGACACGGGCTGGTCCAGCAAATCCGCCTTGGTCACCACGCGCAGAACTTCCACGCCATCGGGCACGGCCAAATATTCCTGCGCCGGCGCGGCGGCGACGGCGATAATCAGGTCGGCCTTGGCCGCACGCAGGCGGGCGCGGCGCACGCCTTCGGCTTCGATCTCATCCACCGTGTCGCGCAGCCCGGCCGTGTCGGTGAGGTGGACCGGCACGCCGCCGAAATCGACGCGGGCGCCGACAATGTCGCGCGTGGTGCCGGGAATGGCGGAGACGATGGCGACATCCTCGCCCGCCAGGGCGTTCATCAGCGTCGACTTGCCGGCATTCGGGGCGCCAAGAATGACAAATTCCAGCCCCTCGCGCAGCCGCTCCGCCGCCGGTGCGGCCGCGAGCGCCCCGTGCATTTCCGCGGCCAGGGCGGCGATGCGGCTGAGGAGCCGTTCCTCGACCTCTGGCGGCAAATCCTCGTCAGGAAAATCGATCAGCGCCTCCTGCTGCGCCATCACCTGCCGGAGCTCTTCCCGCCAGCGCACGGTGGACTCTTGCAACACCCCCGCCCCTTCCACCGCCAGACGGCGTTGCGCCTCGGTCTCGGCAGCGATGAGGTCGGCCATGGCCTCGGCCTCGAGCAAGTCCAACCTTCCGTTGAGATGGGCGCGGCGGGAAAATTCGCCCGGCTCGGCGGGGCGCGCGCCGGCCTCGATCAGCGCCGCGCTCGCCGCCGCCAGCACCGCCCGCCCGCCATGGAGCGACAATTCCGCGCAATCCTCGCCCGTGAAACTGTTCGGGCCCGGAAAGGTAACGATGAGCGCCGTATCGAGCAGCCGCCCGCGCCAAAGCAACTTTCGCAAACCCGCATGGCGCAGCGGCGGCAATTGTTTCGCGAGTGCAGCAACAATCGCCAGCGTTTCGGCACCGGAAAGGCGTACCACCGTCACCGCCCCGCCGCGCCCCGTGATCGGGGCAAAAATCGTATCGGTCATCGCAAGCTCTTCAACAAAGAAGAAAGGAAGGACTACTTTTTGTGAACAAAAAGTAGCAAAAAAACTTTGCTAATCTGGGCCGTGCTGTTTTCAACGCCGTAGGCCCAAATTCAAAAAAGTTTTTGCGGCGCTTTTTTCAAAAAGCGCCCACTTCCCTTCTCCTAACCTTCCGTTAAATAACGCGCCGTTAGATGTTCCTCGAACGCCGCCGGATTCAATGTTTCCCCTGTCGCCGCCAGCAACAATTCATTGAACCCCAGCCGCGACCCATGGTTGTGGATGCGCGCCGAGAGCCAGGTGACGAGCGGGGCGAGATCGCCGCGGCCAAGGGCTTCGTCGAGTTCCGGCAGGCTCCGCCGGGCCGCCGCCATCAGCTGCGCGGCCGCCATGGCGCCCAGCGTGTAGGAGGGGAAATAGCCGACCAGCCCGTCATACCAATGAATATCCTGCAGGCAGCCCTGGCGGTCATCGGGCGGGGTGATGCCGAGCAGCGCGGTGAACCCGTCATTCCAGGCGCCGGGCAGGTCCGCAACCGCAAGGTCCCCCGCGATCAGCGCCTGCTCCAAGCGGAAGCGCAAGATCACATGCGCCGGATAGGTCATCTCATCGGCCTCGACGCGGATGAAACTCCGCTCCACGTGAAGCAAACGGCGTTTCAGCGCCGCCGTGCTCACGGGTTTGCCGAAGGCTTGGGCGAGCATCGGGGCCAGAAACGCAAGGTAAGCATTGGAGCGCACCGCCTGCATTTCCACGATCAGCGATTGGCTTTCATGCGTCGCCATACCCGCCGCCTCGCCCACGGGCTGGCGCAGAAAGTCACGCGGCAGGTTCTGCTCATAGAGCGCGTGGCCGGTCTCGTGCAGCACGCCGCAGATGGCGGAAAGTGGGTCCATCTCGTCATAGCGGGTGGTGATGCGCACATCGGTCGGCGTGCCGCCGCAGAACGGGTGGGCCGAGCGGTCCAGCCGCGCATGGGCAAAATTCAGCCCCGCGGCCTGCGCCAGGCTGCGGCAGAGCGCCTCCTGAATCGCGGCCGGGTAAGGGCCGGGCGGGAGGGTCTCATGGCTCTGGCGCCGTTGGCGCTCTTCCGCCGCGGGCAACGCCTTTTGCAAAAACCGCTCGTAATTGGCGAAGATCGGCGCCACGTCAGCCGCGCCGATGCCGCGCTGATACTGGCTCATCAACGCGTCATACGGCGAAAGCCCGACCGTCTCGCCCAATATGCCGGCCGCTTCCCGGGTCAGGGCGAACACCTCCTCCAGCGCGGCGCGGACGGCGCCAAAGTCGGAGGCCGGGCGGGCGTCGCGCCACAGCATCTCGCATTTGTTGGTGGCAAGCACGCGGGCTTCCACAAGCCGGCGCGGCAGTACGGTGGCGCGCTGGTGTGCCTCGCGCATCAGCTCCAGGTTGCGCGCCTGCCATTCATCCGGCGGCGGCTCGGCCGCGGCCAGGTCATCGGCAAGCGCCGGCTGGGTCAGCAACTCGTGCGCCAGCCCGGCCAAAGTCGAAATCTGCTCGCCCCGCGCCGCCCCGCCGCCTGCCGGCATCATCGCCGCGGCGTCCCAGCCGAGTATGGCGGCGGCCTCGTTCAAGGTCGCGATGCGGGCGAATTGTTCCGTCAGACGTTGGTAAACGCTCATAAATCCAGCAGCCTTTTGCGCGCGAAAAAGAAGAATTCGAACACCAGTACCAGCGCGAAGCCGAACCAGGTCAAGGCATATTCGTAGTGGTTATTGGGCGGTGTCGGCAATGACTGGGCGGGCTGTGGAGCCATGCTCCCCGGCGGCGGCAGCTTGCCCAGGGCGATGAGCATATAGGGCACCACCGTCAGCCCCATGCCGGCGCCGATCTTCTGCGGGTCGAGCGTGTAATACAGCCCCTGTTTCGGGTCATCCGTGCCGGCGAACCAGCCCGGCTTGACCGGCGCATGCACGTAGCCCACCGCCTCGGTCAGCCCCGGCGGCTCGGCCAGGGGCACCGGGTGCTGCTGCGGCACCCAGCCGCGATCGACCAACACCACCTCCCCATTCGGCCGCCGCAGCGGCATGATCAGCTCGCCGCCCGGCACCGGGCCGTTTGGGGTGTCATGCACCTCGTCACCATACAAGGCGGCCTTGCCGGGAACCCAGCTGCCGGCGATGGAGACTTTCTGAAACGGCGTGGGATGCGCGGGCAGCGGAATCGGCGCGGACATCTGCGCCTGATGGATCGCGGCGAGAATGCCCTCCTTCCATTTCAGCCGGTGCAGCTGCCAGACGCCGAGCGCGATCAGCAGCCAGAAGGTGATGAAGGCGGCGATGCCGGGTGCGATCAGCCGGCGCCAGTTCATGAAAGGGGAAGGCTTCTTTTTGTGAACAAAAAGAAGCAAAAAAACTTTACAGCTCTGGGCCGTGGGCTTTGTCCCCGACACCGCCCATGGCCCGGCATAATAGAAGTTTTTGCGCCGCTTTTTACAAAAAGCGGCTGCTTTCTTCTACCCTGCGACAATGGCGCTGCGCCCTAGATAGTAGATGCAGACAAACAGGAACAGCCACACCACGTCCACGAAATGCCAATACCAGGCGGCCGCCTCGAAGCCGAAATGACGCTGCGGGGTGAACTGCCCCTTCATCGCCCGGAACAGGCACACGGTGAGGAAGCAGGTGCCGACGATCACGTGAAAGCCGTGAAAGCCGGTGGCGATGAAGAAGGAGGAAGGATAAATCCCGCCATGATAGAACGGGAATGGCGAATGCGTGTATTCCCAGGCCTGGCCGCACAGGAACATCAGGCCGAGCATCACGGTCAGCGCCAGCCCGCGCACCGTGTCGCGGTTGTTGCCCTCGATCAGCGCGTGATGCGCCCAGGTGATGGTGGTGCCTGAAAGCAGCAGCGTCATCGTGTTGAATAGCGGGATCGCAAACGGGTCGATGGTGGTGACACCCTGCGGCGGCCAGACCGCGGCAAAGGCCGTGCCCATTTTGTCGGGAAAGAAGAAGTAGTTGAAATAGTTCCAGAAGAACGAGACGAAGAACATCACTTCGGAGGCGATGAACAGCGCCATGCCATACCGCATGCCGATCTGCGTGATCAGCTTATGCAGGCCCGGCGTGCGGGATTCCGCAATCACGTCCCGCCACCAGACATACATGGTGGCGAACGCCCCGAGGGCGCCGATAAGGAGCACGATATAATCGTTAAAATGCGCGAAGAGGATGATGCCGGCGGCGATCAACATCGCCGAAAACGCGCCACAGAGCGGCCAAAGGCTGGGCGTGACCAGATGATAGGGATGCGGCACCGTGGCCCTGATCTGATCATTCGCCGTATGGGTTGTATCGCTCATCCTCTCCCCCTTTTTCCGCCCTGTCGCGAGCGCGTTTTAATCAGTCCCTATCACCACATCGTCCCGTATTCATGCAGTTTCACCAGCGCGATGGCATAGATCAGCAGGCAGAAGCCCCCCAAGGCGGCGAGGAGCAAAAGATTGCGGCCACGGCGGCGGCGCATGAATTCCGCGCGCGCCGCCGGCGTCCAATGCGGGTCCTCAGGGCGGGGCATACGCTCCGCCATCAGACCAACCGATCAACGGCGCAAGCGCCGAACAGGATGAAAAGATACAGGATCGAATATTTAAACGCGGCACGAGCCGGCGCGTTCCGGGCGAGGCTGTTCCCCTGCGCATCCTGCCGGTCCGTCAAGACCAGCCAAGAATGGTAGGCGAATGCCACCCCCGCTAGCAGCGCCGTGGCGCCATAGATCGGCCCCATCAGCCCCAGAATATAGGGGGCGAGAGAGATCGGCAGGAGCAGCAGCGTGTAGACCATGATGCAGACGCGCGTATGCCGGGCCCCCCTCACCACGGGCAGCATCGGCACGCCGGCGCGCGCGTAATCGCCCGAAGCATAGAGCGCGAGCGACCAGAAATGCGGCGGCGTCCAGAAGAACACGATGGCGAAAAGCAGCAGCGGCAACAGCCCGACCGAGCCCGTGGCGGCGGCCCAGCCAATGACCGGCGGAAACGCCCCGGCCGCCCCGCCAATCACGATGTTCTGCGGCGTGCTGCGCTTCAGCCACATCGTGTAGATGAACACATAAAAGCCAATCGAGAGGGCCAGCACCGCGGCGGCGACAAGGTTGGTCGCCATCGCCATGACCAGCACCGAGGCGCAGGCCAGCACGATGCCGAAGCCGAGCGCGCCTTCCGGGGAAATCCGCCCGGCCGGGATCGGCCGGTTGGCGGTGCGTTTCATCACCGCGTCGATGTCGCGGTCATACCACATATTGATCGCGCCGGCCGCCCCGGAGGCGACGGCGATGCAAAAAATGGCGGTCAGCGCCAGCACGGGGTTGAGGCGGTGCGGCGCAATCAGCAGCCCCATTGCGCCGGTGAACACCACCAGCGTCATCACCCGCGGTTTCAGCAGCGCCAGCCAATCAGCCGCTGTGCCGCCCAGCGTCGCATCCAGAGCCGTGCCACTCATGCGCCGCTCCAGTGCCGCTTCTTCAGTTTAGTCATGCTAGACAAGGCTTCCTATTCTCCTGTGCGAATAACCGGCACATCTCCTTAGCGAATAACCGGCACATCCTCAAAAGTGTGATGCGGCGCCGGCGACGGCACGACCCATTCCAGCGTGGTCGCCCCCTCGCCCCAGTAATTATCGGCCAGCGCCTCTTTCGAGCTAAAAATGCGATAGAGAATGTAAAAGAAGACCAGGGTCGACAGGCCGGAAATGATCGCCCCGACCGAGGAAACGAAATTCCAGCCGGCGAACGCGTCGGCATAATCCGGATAGCGCCGCGGCATGCCCGCCAGCCCCAGAAAATGCTGAGGGAAGAAGGTGAGATTCACCCCGATGAAAAAGGTCCAAAAATGCACCTTGCCCCAGAATTCCGGGTATTGATGCCCGGACATCTTGCCGATCCAGTAATAGAATCCGGCAAAAATCGCGAAGGCCGCGCCCATCGACAGCACGTAATGGAAATGCGCGATCAGGAAATAGTCGTTATGCAGGATCTGATCGATCCCGGCATTAGCCAGCACCACGCCGGTGGCGCCGCCGATGACGAACAGGAAGATGAAGCCCATCGCCCAGAGCATCGGCGTCTTGAACTCGATCGCCCCGCCCCACATCGTCGCAATCCAGGAAAACACCTTGATGCCGGTCGGGACGGCAATCACCAGCGTCGCCACCTCAAAGTAAATCCGGCTGTCGGTGCTGATGCCGGAGACGAACATATGATGCGCCCAGACCACGAAGCCGACGAAGCCGATCACCACCATCGCATAGGCCATGCCGAGATAGCCGAAGATCGGCTTTTTCGAAAACGTCGAGACCACATGGCTGATGATGCCGAAGCCCGGCAGGATCATGATGTAGACTTCCGGATGACCGAAGAACCAGAACAGATGCTGGAACAGCACCGGATCGCCGCCGCCGGAAGGTTCGAAGAAAGAGGTGCCGAAATTGCGGTCCATGATCAGCATCGTCACCGCCCCCGCCAGCACCGGAATCGCCAGCAGGAGCAAAAACGCCGTGACCAGGATCGCCCAGCAGAACAGCGGCATCTTGTGCAGCGACATGCCGGGCGCCCGCATGTTGAGGATCGTCGCGATGAAATTGATCGCGCCCAGCAGCGAGGAAATGCCCGCCAGATGCAGCGAGAACAGCGAGAAATCAGTCGCAACCCCCGGAGAGTAGTGCATGTTGATCAGCGGCGGATACAGGGTCCATCCCGCCCCCGCGCCATGACCCACCAGCAGGCCGAGCATGACGAAAATGAAGCCCATGGCAAGGAACCAGAAGCTCATATTGTTGAGCCGAGGGAAGGCCATGTCCGGCGCGCCGATCATCATCGGCACGAACCAATTGCCGAAGCCGCCGATCAGCGCCGGCATCACGAACCAGAAGATCATGATCAGCCCGTGCGCGGTGACGATCGCGTTCCATTCCTCACCGCTGGTGACGATGGTGTTATGCGGATACATCAGCTGCGAACGCATGATCATCGACAGCACGCCGCCGACGCAGGCGCCGATCACCGCCATGGTGATGTAGAGCGTGCCGATGTCCTTGTGGTTGGTGCTCATCAGCCAGCGGCGGACGAAGCTCTGCTGAGCGTGGCCATGCTCGGCATGGCCGTGCTCGGCATGGCCGTGGGCGATTTCAGGATGTTGCGTGGTGGAGGACATGTTCGCTCCTTAACGAGGGCTGGCCGCGCCGGGGGCGGCATCAGCGAACTGGTTGTGCGGAAGCGGCGAAGACAGTTGGGGAGAAGAAGACAGGGGCGAAGACGGCACGGTATTGGCCGTGTAATTGGCCACCGCGGTTTTGACCCAGGCGAGATAATCCGCCATGGGCACCGCTTTGATCTCAATCGGCATGGCGTCATGGCCGGTGCCGCAAATCTGGTTGCACTGGCCGTAATAGGTTCCGGCCTTGGGGATCTCCGTCCAGCTCGTCAGGATCGTACCGGGAATGGCGTAACGCTGGACGCCTAGCGAAGGGATATAGAAGCCATGCAGCACGTCGCTGCTGGTAATGTTGAAGCGGATTTTCTTGCCGATCGGCAGCACCAGCGGATGATCCACCGTAAGCCGGCGCAGCTCCCCCGGCTTGAGCTGGTTATCCGGGATCATATAGCTGGTGTAATCCAAGCCCGGCACTGAATTGTAGCTATATTCCCAGTACCATTGATGCCCGGTCACGGTGACGGTCATATAGGGGTTGCTGTCATCGGCCTCAAAATAGATCAGGTTGATTGAGGGGATGATGATCACCGCCAGCAACAGTGTCGGCACGACGATCCAGATGACTTCTATCACCGTGTTATGCGTGACGCGCCCCGGCACCGGGTTGCGCGAGGCGCGGAAGCGAAACATCGCATAGCCCATCAGGCAACCGACAAAGCCGACCACCCCGGCCATGATCCACAGCACATATTTCATCAGCCAATCGATATGTGCCTGTATCGGGCTGCCGGCAGCGGGGAACCACATCTGCCAATTATGCGGTGCATTGACATAGCCGTTGGCGGCGGCGGTCGGGTCCGATTGGGCAACCGCCAGATGGACGCCGAGCAAGAGCACCGCACAGGCACCCAGGCTCGTTTTCAGGATCCGCTTCATGCTGTCTCGTTTCCCGGTGCTCGCCGGCCTTACGACCGGTCTGGTTGTGCCCTGATGTGATAGAAGCCCCGTCTCAGAGAATCAAGTTATCGCCCCCGGTATGAATTCCGCGCCGCGTTTTCCTGGGGCTTTCATCGGGGCCGTCATTTGGTATCGCTACGCGGCTGGTATCGCTACGCGGCCCACGAGAAAAGAGGCCGCTTTTTGGGGGCTGTTGGGAATCATCGTGAATGGATGATGGCTGCGACGAGGTGGATCATGGCGCTGAACGCCTGATCCGTCTTGTCGGCACGCATGGCGATGCGTTTGAACTCCTTGAGTTTGCAGAAGAAGTTTTCGATG
>DATJHR010000010.1:0-4510 GCA_035493735.1 Acidocella sp. | reverse complement strand
CATCGATCTCACCGCGCTTGGCCCCCTGGTCCGCTGGGAACCCTCGCGCGGCGGCGCGCTCTTTCCCCATCTCTATGGCAAGCTGCCGCTGGATGCGGTGGTGGCGCACGGCCCGCTGGCGCGGCACGCGGACGGCTCCGCACGGCTTCCCGGCAGGTAAAAAGGAAGGGAAGGGCTTTTAGACAAGAAAGTGGCCGCTTTTTGAAAAAAGCGGCGCAAAAACTTTTATGATGCTGGGCCATGGGCTGGGTCAGCGACAACGCCCATGGCCCAGCATCATAAAGTTTTTTTGCTTCTTTTTGTTCACAAAAAGAAGTCTTTCCTTCGCTTGCGTCGCCTTTTTTCAAAAAGCGGCCTCTTTTCTGGCGGCGGCTTTCGGTTTCGCGTATCTTCCGTTATCCCCTGGTCCCGGCATTTCCGCCTTTTGTCATCCAAGGACCAGCAGATGCTCAATTCCCTGCAAGCGACGCGCGGCATGGCCGTGGCCCCGCATTCACTCGCGTCCCAGTCGGCGCTCGCCATTCTGCGTGAGGGCGGCAATGCCGTCGAAGCCATGATTGCCGCCGCCGCCACCATTGCCGTGGCCTATCCGCATATGAACAGCATTGGCGGCGATGGTTTCTGGACCATTTCCGTCCCCGGCCAGCCGGCCGTGGGCATCGAGGCGGCCGGCACGGCGGCCCGCGCCGTCTCGCGCGACTTTTACCAATCCCGCGGGCTCGCGACGATTCCGCATCGTGGCCCGCTGGCGGCCAACACGGTCGCGGCCACCATCTCCGGCTGGGACGTGGCGTATGCTTATGCGCGCGAGATCGGCGGCAAGATGCCGCTTTCCCGGTTGCTCGCCGATGCCATCCATTATGCCCGGAACGGGGTGGCGGTCACCCAATCGCAGGCGGAGAACACCGCCAAGAAGCTCGGCGAACTGATCGATCAGCCCGGTTTCCGTGAAACCTACACGGAAGACGGCCGCGTTCCCGAACAGGGCGCGCTCTTCCGCCAGCCTCGGCTGGCCGCGACCCTGGAGCGGCTCACTTCGGAGGGGCTGGATAGTTTCTACCGCGGCCCGCTGGCGCAGGACATCGCCGCCGATCTGGCCGCGGTGGGCAGCCCGGTCACGCGCCAGGACCTGGAAGCCTATCGTGCCCGGCGGGTCACCCCGCTGCATCTGAAGCACTCGACCGGGAACGTGTACAATATGACGCCCCCGACCCAGGGCCTTGTGTCGCTGATCATCCTGGCGCTGCTCGACCGCCTGAATGTCGGGCAATATCAGGCTGACAGCCCGGAGCATGTGCACCTGGTGGTGGAGGCCACCAAACAGGCCTTCCTGATCCGCGACAAATTCATCACCGACCCGGATTATATGAAGGTCGTCCCGCAGGACTGCCTCACCGACGCGTTTCTGGCCCCCTATGTGGCCGCGATCAGCCCCGACCGCGCGCTGCCCTGGGGCAAGGGCAAAGGGCCGGGCGACACGGTGTGGATGGGCGTGATCGACGGCGAGGGCCGCGCGGTCTCCTTCATCCAGAGCATTTACCACGAGTTTGGCAGCGGCCTCGTACTGCCGAAGACCGGGATCACCTGGCAGAACCGGGGCTGCTCATTCTCCCTCGACCCGGCGCACATCAATACGCTGGAGCCGGGCAAGAAGCCGTTCCACACGCTCAACCCGGCGCTGGCCACCTTCAATGACGGCCGCATCATGGTCTATGGCACCATGGGCGGCGACGGCCAGCCGCAGACCCAGGCGGCGGTGTTCACCCGGGTGGCGGTGTTCGGGCAGGCGCCGCAGCAGGCGATCACCGCGCCGCGCTGGCTGCTCGGCCGCACCTGGGGGCTGGCTTCGGAGAGCCTGAAGCTGGAAGGCCGCTTCAGCCCCGAGCTGGTGGCGCGGCTCAAGGCGCTGGGCCATGATGTTGAGCTGATCGGCGATTTTGACGAAAGCGTTGGCCATGCCGGCGCCATCGTGCGCCACCCGAATGGCACCTTCGAAGGCGGCGCCGACCCGCGCAGCAATGGCGGTGTTGCCGGCTTCTGACCGCCTGGCCGGCGCGTTTTTCGCGCCGGCGTAAGCCAAGGCGAAGGCTTCTTTTTGTGAACAAAAAGAAGCAAAAAAACTTTATTGATGCTGGGCCATGGGCGTTGGCGCTGACAATGGCAATGGCCCAGCATCGCCAAAAGTTTTTGCGGCCGCTTTCCGCCATCAAGCGCACATTTGTGCCTTCTTTAGAAATCCTTTATGAGTGATGCGTCATTGTTCAGCCAAGAAGAAGGAAAACGTTGCTGAACGGTTAAAATGAAATTCAGTATCATCATTCCCAACTACAATTACGGGCGCTTTGTTGGCAAAGCGATCGAGAGCGCGCTTGCCGTGGAGTGGCCTGATCTCGAAGTGATCGTTGTGGATGACGGGTCGACGGATAACTCGCGGGCGGTGATCGAGAGCTTCGGAACGCGCATCATGGCGATCTTTCAGCCGAACGGCACCCAACGCGTCGCCTGCAATACGGGGTTCGCACGGTCAACAGGCGACGCCGTCATCTTTCTTGATTCCGACGATGTTTTGATGCCGTCCGTGGCGCGCGAAGCGGCCGCCGTCTGGTCGGCACAGGTGAGCAAGATTCAGTTCCAGATGATGGTTGTCGATGATGAGGGCAGCCCCACGGGGCGTGTGTTTCCCGCTTACATCCCGATGCCGACACCGGATTTGATCCGTGCCTGGATCACGAGCACATCAGCCTACCCGACGCCGCCGGGGTCAGGGAACGTCTATTCCCGAAAATTCCTGGAAAAGATTTTCCCATTGGATGAGCTTTGCGGCCCGGCCGCTGACTCCGCCTGCCTGTCCGTCGCGCCATTTCTGGGCGATGTCGTTACGGTTTCGAAGCCGCTCGTGCAATATCGTACGCATGGGCAGAATGACAGCAACCTTCTCTCCAATTACGCTCGGTTTGGGCGCGAAGTCGCGCGGGCCGAAGCGCGCTGGAAGTTTGCCTGTAAAACCACAAAGGCCTTGGGGCTTTGTCTCTCCGAGGCGAGCTTGTTCAAGAGCCTGCATTTGCTGCAGTTCCGCGTGGCGTCGTTAAGGGTGGATCCAGCCCTGCATCCGCTTGTCAATGACAGCCGGTTGCGTGCCATGCGAGACACGGTGCAAGCTATGTGGTTGTTCCCCATCGGCTCAATCCCCAGACGAATGATGATCGGGGGCTGGGCGCTTCTGACGCTGGTGGCGCCCAAATCCTTGGCCTTGCGGTTGATCGCGCTCCGATTTGCGCAACGCTGAGGCAAGGTCTGGCCGCTATGCATGTGAGGACGTCGTGTCTCGCTTCAAAATCTACCTTTGGGTGGCGGGAATTGTCTTCATGATCGCGACGGTTGCGATAGCGCAATGGTGTGATGCCCCTTCGGACCAGCAAGATGGCGGCAGGCTGCTTCGTCTTGCTGGTGAGTCACAAGGCAGCGCCTTTGTGCTAAAGTAAGTGCGATGGCCGGCGGATCGCTCCGGGCCGTGGCCGATGCCGCGTTGAGACAGGCTCATCGGCAGCTCTGAGGAGACGGCTGTGCGGCCGTTGAGAGGAGTGCGCCATGACAAGCTATATCATGTTGGCAAAATGGACCGAGCAGGGCATTCGCAATGCGAAGGAGTCCCCCCAACGGGTTGATAAAGTACGGCAATTGCTGAAGGACATGGGCGGGGACTTCAAACAATTCTTTCTCACCATGGGCGAATACGATATGGTGGCCCTTTATGAGGCGCCGGACGATGCCGTGGCGGCGCGCTTTACCCTGGAACTGGGCAGGCTTGGCAATATCCGGACCGAAACGTTGAAGGCCTTTCCTGAGGCCGCCTATCGGGAGATTATCAAAACGCTTGCTTAAGGGAAGAGGGAAAGGAAGGGCTTCTTTTTTAGAAAAAAAGAAGCAAAAAACTTTTTTGAACGGGGCCGTGCTGGTTTCGACGCCTCTGGCCCAAGTTAGCAAAAAGTTTTTGCGCCGCTTTTTTCAAAAAGCGGCCGCTTCCTTCCTCGATCCGCTCTCATAACGCAGCACGCGGGCATCTGCCGCGATGTGCGGAAGCATCGCGCCATGGTCTCGCGCATAAGCCTCGGCGAACGCACGCCGCTCCAGCCGCTCACAGAAATCGAGATAGCGCAGGAGCGCACGCTGCGCCTTCTCCGGCGAGCCGTGCAGCCGGCGATAACGCCGCCAGAGCATCAGCGTGTTGACCGACCAGGCGTCGTAGGCATGTTCGGTGAGGCGCCGGCGGATGGAAGGCGGCAGTTGATCGAACGCCGCCCAATCGTCGCCCGGATAGCGGCGCCAGATCTCGTCGCGGATCGTGCCGTCATTGCCGGCGGCCAGAGCTTTGGCCCGGGTGCGGCGGCTCATGCCGCCTGGCCCCAGCGGGGAAACGGGTCCGGCAGCTTCGACCAGGCGCGCACGCCGGACTGCCACTCGGCATCGGTGAGCAGGCAGGCATCCAGCGCCGCGCGCAGTCGCATCTCGT
>DATJHR010000009.1:0-2348 GCA_035493735.1 Acidocella sp. | reverse complement strand
GTAGAACGGCGCCGGCGCATCCCAGGACTTGGTCGCCGAAATCGCTTTCTGGTCGCGCGTGTACCAGACATTGTTCTGCGGCTCATCGTTGGGCGTGAACATACCGGGCTTTTCCGGCCAGCGCAGCACGCCGACCAGGTCTAGCGTGCCCTGCGGCACCTCGCGCGACGCCTCGATGCGCTCGAGCGGAACGAAGCCGCGATTGACGACGACGACGCTGCCGCCGGAGAGCCGCGCCGGCGCGAACACCCACTAGCCGGCGCCGGAAATATCGGGGCGGAAGGCGGAGCCGGCGGTATAGACCAGCGCGCTTTCGCCCGCGATGAACTGGGCGGGAAAGGTGACGCGACTGTATTCGTCCGCCGCGGCCGTCAGCCGCGGCCAAGCCTCGCGCGGCGGCAGCGGCGCCGGCGGCCGCGACAGCCGGGCATCCAGCGTCGCAACCAAATGTTCCTTCCAGACCTTGCGGTCGAGCTGCCAGACGCCCAGCCCGGCCAGGATCGCCATGCCGGCGAGCGCGAATACCGTCGCCTCGATGACGCCGCCTCTGCGGCGCTTCACGGGTCGACCCGCCGCTCGAGCCGGCCTTCAGCCGCCTTGTGGTGATATTGCAGGGCGATCATCAGCCCCTTGATCAGCCGCAGCGGCGCCAGCGTCACGATCAGGATCAGCGGCAGCCAGAGCGCGGCGTGCACCCAATAAGGCGGCTGATAGGCGAACTCGATACCGAGCGCGGCGAACACCACGATGAAGCCGCCGATCAGGATCACGAACACGGCCGGTCCATCGCCCGAATCGGCGAAGGAAAAATCCAGCCCGCAATGCTCGCAGCGCGGCCGCAGGCTCAAGAAGCCGCGGAACAGCCGGCCTTCGCCGCAGCGCGGACAGCGCCCACGCAGGCCGCGGGCGATCGGCAGACGGTCGGGCGAAGCTTCGGTCATCGCATCAGCCTACAAAAACAAAAGGGCGGCGCGATGACGCCGCCCCCTTTCCATCGCGTTCGCAAGCGCATCACTCCGGGTGCGGCACGCCCGAACCCCACACATAGATGCAGGCGAACAGGAACAGCCAGACCACGTCGACGAAGTGCCAGTACCAGGCGGCGAATTCGAAGCCGAGGTGCTGGGTGGGCGTGAAGTGGCCCTTGAGCGCGCGCGCCAAGCACACGATCAGGAAGATCGAGCCGATGATGACATGCGCGCCGTGGAAGCCGGTCGCCATGAAGAAGGTGGCGCCGTAGATGTTGCCGCTGAAGTGGAAGGCGGCGTGCGAATATTCGTAGGCCTGCACACAGGTAAACGTCAGACCGAGCGCGATGGTGAGGATCAGGCCCCATTTCAGCCCCTGGCGATCGTTCTCCAACAGCGCGTGGTGCGCCCAGGTGACCGTGGTGCCGGAAGTGAGCAGGATCAGCGTGTTCAAGAGCGGCAGATGCCACGGATCGAAGGTCTCGATGCCCTTGGGCGGCCAGACGCCATGGGTGAAGGCGAGTCGGCCGATCTCATGCGCCTCGCCCGGGAATAGCGCGGTGTTGAAATAGGCCCAGAACCAGGCGACGAAGAACATCACCTCGGAGGCGATGAACAGGATCATGCCGTAGCGATGCGAGATCTGCACGACGCGCGTGTGGTAGCCTTCGAACTGCGCCTCGCGGATCACGTCGCGCCACCAAACGATGAAAGTGTAGAGGATGCCGATCACGCCGACGCCAAACACCAGAGGCGCGGCCGGATACATATGGTGCATCCAGCTGATGCCGCCGACGGCGGCGATGAAGGCGGCGATGGAGCCGACCGCCGGCCACGGGCTCGGTGCGACCAGGTGATAGTCGTGGTGCGGTTTCGCGTGCACGTCGGCCATTCTCGTCTCCGTTATAACTTCTTGGCGTCGCTGCTATCCGCCACCGGCCGCCGCTCGGGCAGTCGGAAGAACGTGTAGCTCAGCGTGATGGTGTTGAGGTCCTGCTGGTCGCGGTCCTTGGCGATCTCTGGATTGACATAGAACACCACCGTCATCTCACGCGTCTCGCCCGGCTGCATGGTCTGCTCGGTGAAGCAGAAGCAGTTGATCTTGTCGAAGTAGGCGCCGACCGTCGGCGGCGTGACGTTGTAGGAGGCCTGCGCGGTGATGGTGCGCGCGGCCAGATTGACCACCTTGTAATGGACGGTCGCCACCTCGCCGATACGCAGTTTGATCTCGTTCTGCTCGGGCGCGAAGTCCCAGGGCAGCCCGGGCATCACGTTGGCGTCGAAGCGCACCGTCACCGTGCGGCCGAGAACCTGATCGGGCGCGCGGGTCGCGACCTGGGTGGTGCCGGCAAAGCCGGTGGTACGGCAGAACCAGTTGTA
>DATJHR010000008.1:0-15030 GCA_035493735.1 Acidocella sp. | reverse complement strand
CAGATCGTGCGCTATCTCGGCACCTGCGACGGCAACATGGAAGAAGGTTCCATGCGTGCCGACGTGAATGTCTCCGTGCGCAAGCCGGGCGAAGCGTTCCGCACGCGCTGCGAGATCAAGAACGTGAACTCCGTGCGCTTCGTCATGCACGCGATCGAGGCCGAGGCGCAGCGGCAGATCGCGGTGTGGGAATCGGGCGGCGTGGTTGAGCAGGAAACCCGGCTCTACGACCCCTCGAAGGGCGAAACACGCTCGATGCGCTCCAAGGAAGACGCGCATGACTACCGCTATTTCCCCGAGCCTGACCTGTTGCCGCTGGTGCTCGAACAAAGCTGGGTGGATGGCCTGAAGGCAGCTCTGCCCGAATTGCCGGACGACAAGCGCCGCCGCTTCTGCGAGCAATATGGCATCACCTTCTACGATGCCGGCGTGCTCACCGCCGAACAGATGACGGCCGATTTCTACGAGAGCGTAGCCAAGGGCCGCGACGCAAAGCTGGCCGCCAACTGGATCAGCGGCGATTTCTTCGCGGCGCTGAACCGCACCGGCAAGACCATCGAGACCTCGCCCGTCTCCGCACTGGCGCTCGGCCAGTTGCTCGACCTCATCTCCGACCAGACGATCAATGGCCGCATCGCCAAGGACGTGTTCGAAGAAATGGTCGAAACCGGCACCTCGCCCGCCGCCATCGTCGAAGCCAAGGGGCTGCGCCAGGTGACCGATACCGGTGCGATCGACGCCGCCGTCACCGCCGTGCTTGCCGCCAACCAGGACAAGGTGGCCGAATATAAATCCGGCAAGGATAAATTGTTTGGCTTCTTCGTCGGCCAAGTGATGAAGGCCATGGCCGGCAAGGGCAACCCGGCTTTGGTGAACGAGGCGGTCAAGAAGCAGCTTACTTAAGGTTTAAGCAAGCGGCCGCTTTTTGAAAAAAGCGGCGCAAAAACTTTTTTGAACTGGGCCCGTGGTCGTTTCCACGCCACGGGCCCCCTTCTATTCAGCAGGCGCGGCGTCCGCCTCCACGGCAGCGTCAGACTCCATCGGCTTGCCATGTAGATAGGTGGCGAGCGAGGACCCAATGATCATGTTCATCAGCGTGTTCAAAAGCGCCGGCAGCGCCGCGAACGCGCCGAAATTCACCGTCGCGAGCACCGCGCCGAGGCCGGAATTATACACGCCGGCATCGAACATGATCGCGCGTGCATCCGCCTCGCAGAGCCGCAAGGCGCGGGCCAGGAAATAGCCGACTACGAGATTGATCACGCAGAGCACCGAGGTGGTCACCGCGATGATTGGAATCCACAACAGATTCTTGGCAATCGCCGGCTCCGCGGCGGCGACCAGGCCCAGACACAGGCAATACAGCAAAATCGCCGAGGCCATCGGCAGGAAGGGCTTGACCGCCAGGATGCGCTTCGGCCCCATTGCGGTGCGCAGCGCGATCCCCACAGCCAACGGCAGCAGCACCATCGTCAACATCTGATGCAGCAGCGCGAAGAAATCGACATGCACATATTTATGCGCGAACACTGAGGTTAGCGCCGGGGTGAGCAGCGGTGAAAGCAGCGTGTGGACGAAGGTGAGCGCGATCGCCAGCGCCACCGTGCCATTGGCCAGGAAGGTGAAGAGGTTGGACGTGACACCCGCCGGCGTCGCGCCATCGAGAATCGTACCTGCGGCCAATTGCGGCTGGCTCGCATAAACGATGTGCGCGGCAAGGACGGCCACCAACGGCACCGTCACCCATTTGATCACGAAACCGGCCAAGAGCGGGCCGGGCTTGGTGAGCACCGGCTTCAATGAGTCCAGCGTCAGCGTCAGGCTCATCAGCAGGATCACGCCGGCCAGGTAATAAATGGAGAAATGCGCGAAAACGATGAAGGTCTGTGGCGCGGCATAACCGAGCAGGCCACAAACGACGAGCCAGATCGGCATCATCTTGTTCAACAGAAATTGGGCAGTAGACATTTTCCCTTACTCATTCTTTGTTAGTGTTAAGTGGCCGCTTTGTGAAAAAAGCGGCGCAAAAACTTTTGTTCGTTTGAGCCCGTGGCGGTGAAGCCTGCACGGCAAAGTTTAAAAAAGTTTTTTGCTTCTTTTTTCCAAAAAAGAAGCCCTTCCTTCCTTACTTCCTTACTTCCCGCGCCATTGCGGCTTGCGCTTGGTGAGGAAGGCGTCCATGCCTTCCCGAAAATCCTCGCTCATATAGCAGGTGAGCACGAGTTCCTCAGCCTCGATGCGGGAGAGACGGCCAATGCGCAGCAAGGCCTCTTTGGTCAAGCGCAATGTGAGGGGCGCGTGCTGCGCGATGGTCTGCGCCAGTTCCGTGGCGCGGGCCAGCAACGCATCTTTGGTCTCCAAAAGTTCCGAGACGAGACCGATGGATTTGGCTTCCGCGCCCTCGATCAACCGGGCGGTGAAAATCATTTCCTTCACCCGCGCAGCGCCCATGATCCCCGACAGCCGCGCGTAATTTTCGATGGACAGGCAATTGCCCAACGTGCGCGCGATCGGGAAGCCGAATTTCATATCCGCCGTGGCGATGCGCAGATCGCACACCGCGGCGATCGCCGCCCCGCCGCCGGTGCAGGCGCCGGAAATGGCGGCGATGGTCGGCACCTTGCAGGTCTCGATGGCGTTCAGCACGCCATCGATCCGCCGCTCATACGCGATCGCATCTTTCGGTGTCTTGAAGGCGCGGAACTGGTTGATATCCGTCCCCGCGGCAAAGGCTTTGTCGCCCGCCCCGGTGAGCAGCAGAGCTTTCAGCCCCTGATTTGGCGCTTCGGTGCAGATTTTCGCCAGCGCCTCGTACATGCCGAACGTGAAAGCGTTGCGTGCGGCCGGGCGATTGAAGGTGACATGACCGATGCCGTCGCGCACCTCGTAGAGGATTTCTGCGTCTTGTTGCTCCATGGCGTTCACTCCGCGGCTCTTGGTTGCGAGTCCGGCGCGAATGCCGCGCCTGACTCGAGCAGGGCCGAAATTTCCGCCTCGGAGAAGCCCCGCTCACGCAGCACCTCAGCCGTGTGCTCGCCATATAAAGGTGCGGGCCGCCGCACCTCACCCGGCGTCGCGGAAAACTTGATCGGCAAGCCCAGCGCCTTCACCGGCCCCGCGACGGGGTGCGCGGTCTCGACGATCATCTGCCGCGCCTGCACTTGCGGGTCCTCGGCCATTTGCAGCACGTCCAGCACCGGCCCGGCCGGCACGCCCGCCGCATCCAGCGCCGCCAGCCATTCCGCCGATTTCCGGGTCATGAAAATCGCCTCCAGCTGCGCCGTCAGCGCCGGCAAATTCGCCATGCGCCCGGCATTGGTGGCGAAACGCTCATCTGCCGCCAGCTCGGGCGCGTCCAAGAGCTGCAGCAGGCGGCGCCAGTTATTGTCGTTCGCCGCGCCCAGCGTGATCGGCAGGTCGGCGGTGCGGAACGCCTGATACGGCGCCATCAGCGGGTGGCCCGAGCCCAGCGGCCCCGGCGCCGCCCCGGTGGCGAAGGCAATCGCCGCCGGCCAGTGCATGAAAGATATGCCGGCTTCCAGCAGCGAGGTGTCCACCATCTGCCCCTGGCCGGTCTGGTGCCGGTGTTGCAGCGCCGCGAGAATGCCGATGGTCGCCAGCAACCCGGCGCTGATATCGGCAATCGGCGGTCCGACTTTCACGGGCGCGCGGCCCGGCCCCTCGCCGGTTACGCTCATCACCCCGCTGATGCCTTGGGCGATCAGGTCAAACCCGCCACGATCGGCATAGGGCCCAGTGCGGCCGAAGCCGGAAATGCTGCAGAAAATTAGCCGCGGATTGCGCGCCTTCAGCGTCTCATAGCCGAGCCCGAGCTTGTCCAGCGCGCCCTTGCGGTAATTTTCGAGGAATATGTCCGCGCCGTCCACCAGACGCAGCAGCGCCTCGCGCCCTGCCTCGGCCTTCAGGTCCAGCACGATGCCGCGCTTGTTGCGGTTCATCACCATGAAGGCGGCCGATTCCCCCGCGATCGAAGGCGGGGTGGAGCGGCGCGTGTCGTCGCCGCCGGGATATTTTTCCACCTTGATCACATCGGCGCCCATATCGGCGAGCAGCATGCCGCACATCGGCCCGGCCATGACATGCGACATGTCCAGCACTTTGAGTCCGGCCAACGGCCCATAGGATGTGCCCGCCTGGTTTTTCTGGTCCTGCATTTGTCTTCCCTTTATCCCCGGCCATTCTTTCGGCGGCCTGACGCAAGCTGCCGGCGCGCGGCGTAAAACGCCGCGCGCCGGGCAAAAAATCATTCCGCCGCGGCGGGTTCCGTAGCGGCGGCCACAGGTTGCAGCTTCTCTAACGGCCGTTCCGGATGCATCACGAAGGCCAAGGCCGCGCCGAGCAGCAGCACCGCGATGGTCATGAGGAAGGGCAGATACCAGTTGCCCGTGAGATCGATGACATAACCGGCGGTCAGCGGTGAAACGATCGCCGCCAACGCGGAGCCGCTGTTCATCAGCCCCGCCGCCGTGCCAGAATATTTGGGCGCGATATCCATCGGTACCGACCAGATCGGCCCGATGATCAGCTCACCGAAGAAGAACGCGCCAGCGAGGCAGAGCGCCACCGCATCGGTGTTGTGGGTAAAGAAAATCGGCAGCAGCGAGGCCAGCGCGCCGAGAAAGCCGACGACGATGACCCCGATGCGGGCCAGGCGCACATTGCCGGTCGCGCGCAACAGACCATCCGAGAGCATCCCCCCCAGCGTGTCGCCGACCACGCCGGCGAAAAAGACGCTGGAGGCAAATAACGCCGAATGCTTGATGTTCATGTGGTAGTTGTTCTTGAAGAACAGCGGGATCCAGTTGAGATACAGCCACAGCCCCCAGCCATAGCAGAAATAGGTCAGCGTGACCGGCCACATGCGGCCGATCAGCGCGCCCCAGGGCACTTTTGGTTTTTCTGTCTTCACCACTGCCGGGGGCGGCAGGCTGTGCAGTTCTTCAGCGGTGATTGACGGATGTTCTTTCGGATCATCGCGGAAATACCAGAACCACACCAACACCCAGGCAAAGCTGACGACACCGACGATGACAAATGAAAAACGCCAGTTGAACGCCACCATCAGCAGCGCGATGATCGGCGGCGTGACAGCGGTGCCGAGCCGGGAGAAGGCATGCGTCAGCCCCTGGGCGTAGCCGCGTTTCTGCTTCGGCACCCAGCTCTGCATGGCCCGCGTCGCGGTCGGGAACGTTGCGCCCTCGCCGAAACCCAGCAGCAGGCGCGCCACGAACAGCGACGTGAGGCCGCCGACGAGGCCGGTCGCGATCGTCGCCGCGGCCCAGATCAGGCCGCCCAGGAACAAGGTGCTTCGAGGCCCGAACCGGTCGGCGATCCAGCCGCCGCCGATCTGGAACAGCAGATATGGATAGGCGAAGGCCGAGAAGACCAGGCCAAGCTCGGTGTTAGAGAGATGCAGATCGTGCTGGATGCCGCTCGCCGCCGTGCCGACATTCACACGATCAATATAGGTGATGAAATACATCGCGCAGAGCAGCGCGAGCACGACGTTCGTCGCTTTGATTCTAGGTCGCATAATCGTTTCTTCCCATGGTTTTTTAGAGCGCCGGATGTTTCCGGTCGCGTGGACGTTCAATTACCGCGCTGTCGTCGTCAACCCATTCTGTGACACGCTAACCTGGGCCCGCGGCGGTGAACCAGCACGGCCCAGGTTTGAAAAAGTTTTTTGCTTCTTTTTTCCAAAAAAGAAGCCCTTCCCTTTGCTTGTTACTCTGCCGCGGCCTTGCTGAGCGCTGCCTCGGCATCGTTGCGTCCGGCGAGATCGGCGATTGCCGCGGTCACCCCGCCCGGATTATGCGGCACGCCGGCCGCGGCCAAGCCGCGCTCGACGCCGGCCAGCGCGCCGAGCAGCACCACCTCGTTGCAGTCGCCGAGATGGCCGATGCGGAAGACCCGGCCGGCGAGCTTGGCCAGCCCCGTGCCGAGCGAGAGGTTACACTTCTCCAGCGTGATCTTGCGGAAACGGTCGGCGTCGTGGCCTTCCGGCATCAGCACCGCGGTCAGCACCGGCGAATATTCTTCAGGCTCGACGCACAGCACTTCCAGCCCCCAATGGCGCACGGCGGCGCGGGTGGCGGCCGCCAGCCGGCGGTGGCGCAGAAACACTTCGTCCAGCCCTTCCTCCTGCAGCATGGCGAGAGCTTCCTGCAGACCGTAGAGCAGCGTCGTTGCCGGCGTGTAGGGGAAGAAGCCGCTGGCGTTGGGCTTCAGCATTTCTTCCCAATCCCAGTAAGAGCGCGGCATCTTGTTGGTTTTGGCGGCGGCGCGCGCCTTCGCGGAGATGGCGTTGAAACCGAGGCCCGGCGGCAGCATCAGGCCTTTTTGCGAGCAGCTGACGGTGACGTCCACGCCCCACTCATCGTGGCAGAAATCCACCGAGCCGAGCGAGGAGATGGTGTCCACCAGGAACAAGGCCGGGTGGCGGGCATTGTCGATCGCCTTGCGGATCGCGGCGATGCGGCTGGTGGCGCCGGTGGAGGTCTCGTTGTGCACGACCATCACGGCCTTGAAGCTATGCGCCTTGTCCTCGGCGAGCTTGGCCTCGATCGCCGCCGCGTCAGCACCGCGGCGCCAGTCACCCGGCAGGAACTCTACTTCCAGCCCCCAGCGCCTGGCCATCTGCTGCCACAGCGTGGCAAAATGCCCGGTCTCGCACATCAGCACCTTGTCACCAGGCGAGAGTGTGTTGACGATCGCCGCCTCCCAGGCGCCGGTGCCCGAGGAGGGGAAAATGATCACGGGGTGCTTGGTCTTGAAAACCTGCTGGCAGCCCGCCAGCACCTCCTGGCCGAGCTTCTGGAAGGTCGGACCGCGATGGTCGATGACCTGCCGGTCCATGGCGCGCATGACGCGTTCAGGCACCGGGCTCGGGCCTGGAATCTGCAGAAAATGTTGACCTTGATGGCTCATGAGTCCTCCCTCGCGGAGCTAGTGATGGTGGTGTTACGTTCAGAATGCATTTTTTCCCAGAGAAAGGAAAACATTTTTGCATGCAATTGTAAACCTGCATCCAATCGACGCGGCATGAAAATCTCGCTATAAAGCGCCATGTCCGACACAAAAACCGACGCAAAGACAGAGACAGAAGTCATGCCGCCGCCTGCCTCGCCCGCAGAGATTGCCGCCTTTGTACCGGAAATTCGTCCCGAACTTGGTAAAACCTCCTTGCATGACGAGGTTTTAGCGCGCCTGCGCGACTATATCGTCGAGGGCAATTTGCGTGACGGTGCACGAATCCCGGAGCGGGAGCTTTGCACGCAATTCGGAGTCTCGCGCACGCCACTACGCGAGGCGCTAAAGGTTCTGGCCTCGGAAGGGCTGGTCGATCTGCTGCCCAATCGCGGTGCGAGGGTGCGGGCGCTCAAGGCCGAGGATTATAAGGAACTGTTCGATCTGATGGGCGGGCTCGAAGCGCTGGCCGGCCGGCTCGCCTGCGAATCGATCAGCGCCGCACAGTATGCTGAGATCGAGGCGTTGCACCATGAGATGTACGGCTTCTACCTGCGCCGCGATCTGCACGAATATTTCCGCTGCAACCAGCTGATCCATCAGAAGATCGTCGATGCTGCGGGCAACGGCGCGCTTTCCGGCATGTATGCCACCGTGGCCGGGCAGATCAGGCGGCTACGCTATGCCGCCAATCTGGATGCCAAACGCGACCGCTGGGCTGAGGCGGTCCGCGAACATGAGGCGATTCTTGATGCCCTGCGCCGGCGCGCCGGGGGCGAGCTGAGCGACATCCTGTTCAAGCACCTGCGCAACAAGCAGATCGCCGCGCGGGAAAGCGTTGCCGAGTGAAAAACGCATGCAAAAGGAAGCGCTACTTTTTGTGAACAAAAAGTAGCAAAAAAACTTTGCTCGTTTGGGCCCTTGCCGGTGTCTGCGCCACAGGCCCAATTCAAAGAAGTTTTTGCGCCGCTTTTTTTCAAAAAGCGGCCACTTACTTTCTTCCTCAAACCGAAACGAAGGAGGCAACCAGGCCGGAAGCTTCCGCCATCGCCCGGCTTTCGGCGATGGCCGCGCTCACCGCCAAAGCTGCCTCCAGCGCGCGGCGTCCGGCTTCGGCATCCACCAACACCGGCGCGCCATCGAGCACCGAGGCGAAGAACGCCTCATGCTCGGCGGCCAGCGCGTCGTGGTCCTGCCAGCCGGCCTGCTCAACGCCGAACTCCTCGAAGCCCGGCAATTTCATGCCGATGCCGCGTCCCACCAGGCTGAGCTTGCGCGCCGCGAAATCCACGGAAAGATAGCCGGTGCGCGAAAAAATCCGCATCTTGCGCTCGGTCTTCAGCGAAATACGGCTGGCGGTGATCGTCGCCACCGCGCCATTGGTGAAGCGGATGCGGGCATTGGCGATGTCGTCATGTACGCTGGCCACCGGCGCGCCCACCGCGTCCACATGCAGGATCGGCGCATCGGTCAGCGCCAGAATCAGGTCGAGATCGTGGATCATCAGGTCGAGGATGACCGACACGTCGGTGCCGCGCGGCTTGAACGGCGCGATGCGCACCGCCTCGATATAAAGCGGCGTGCCCATGCGCGCGGTGAGCGCCCCATGGGCCGCCGAAAATCGCTCCAGATGCCCGACCTGCAGCACCCGCTTGCTCTGGCGGGCGATGCCGGCCAGTTCCACCGCCTGGTCCAGCGTTGCGGCGATCGGCTTTTCCACCAGAACATGCTTGCCGGCGCGTAGCGCGCGCGCGGCCAAGTCGAAGTGAAATTCCGCCGGGGCGGCGATGATGATCGCGTCGGCGACCGCCAGCAGCTCATCGACGCTGCGTACCGGGCAGCCGGCCTCCCAGGCCACGGCCTTGGCGCGCTCGGCATCCGGGTCGGCCAAGCCCACCAGTTTGGCGCGCGCAGCACCCGCCAGCTTCAGCGCATGGTAGCGGCCGAAATGGCCTGCCCCGATCAATCCGACATTCAAACGTTGTGCCATAATACGCTGGTATCGCCAGCCGGGGTTGCGCGCAACCGGGAGCACGGCCATACCGCAAACGTTTCCAAGAGTTCCGGAGCCAACGTGCTGTATTTTACACGAGCCAAGAGTTTAGGGATCATGCTGATCTGCGTGCTCGGCATTCTGCTGAGCCTGCCGAATCTGGCCACAAGACCGGGCGGTTTCCCGGCCTTTCTGCCCTGGACCCAGGTGCATCTCGGCCTTGACCTGCGTGGCGGCAGCTATCTGCTTCTGCAAATTGATTTCCCGGCGGTCGAGAAGCAGGAGCTGAATTCCCTGCTCGACCAGGCACGCCAAGCCATGCGCCGGGCCGACCTTGGCTATACCGGGCTGCATGTGGACCTCGCCCGTCACCGCGTCGAGGTCGACCTCCTCAACGCCGGCGATGCCCAGGCCGCCCAAACAGCGCTCGCCAAGCTCGTGACTTACGCTCCGGATACCGGCCTGGCCCAACTCGCCGTCACCACGTCCGGCACCAGCGCCTATCTCACCATACCGCAGGCGGCGCTGGCAGCCCGCGAATCGCAGGCGGTGCAGCAATCCATCACCATCATCCAGCGCCGCATCGACGGTTCGGGCGTGCTCAACCCGACCATCGCCCGGCAGGGAACCGACCAGATCGTCGTGCAGCTGCCCGGCATCTCCGATCCTGAGCGCATCCGCGCGCTGATCGGCACCACCGCGCACATGACCTTCCAGCTGGTCGATCAAAACGCCGCCCCTGGGCCGAGCGTGCCCCTCGGCGACGAGCAGTTGCCGATGGCCAACAACCCGCAGCAGACCCTGGACGTGTTCTCCAACGTGGCCGTGGACGGTTCCGAGCTGCAAAACGCCCAGGCCTCCACCGACCCGCAAACCGGGCAATGGGTGGTGAATTTCACCTTGAACTCGGTCGGTGCCCGGCAATTCGGCGATGTTACCACCGCCAATGTCGGTAAATTGTTCGCCATTGTGCTGGACGGCAAAATCATCGAGGCGCCGGTGATTCAAGAGCCGATCACCGGCGGCAGTGGCATGATCAATGGCAATTTCACCGCGCAGTCGGCAACCAACCTCGCTTTGCTGCTGCGCGCGGGCGCCCTGCCCGCGCCGCTGAACATCGTTGAGGAGCAGAGCGTGGGGCCGGAACTTGGCGCCGATGCGATCCGCGACGGCGCGCTCTCGCTCGCCGCCGGCTTCATCCTGGTGCTCGGCTTCATGGGCCTGTTCTATGGCCTGTTCGGCTGGTTCGCGAACGTCGCGCTGGTGATGAACCTGGTGATCATGCTGGCGATCCTCTCGGCCATGGGCGCCACGCTGACCCTGCCCGGCATGGCCGGCATCCTGCTCACGCTCGGCATGGCCGTGGATGCCAACATCCTCATCAACGAGCGCGTGCGCGAAGAGGTGAAAGCCGGCCGCAAGCCACTTGCCGCCCTCGAGGCCGGGTACAAGCGGGCTTACGGCACCATCATTGACAGTAACGTGACGACGCTCTTGGCGCATATCACTTTGTTCATCTTCGGCTCGCCGCCGGTACGCGGCTTCGCCGTGACCATCTGCGTCGGCATCATCACCACCATGTTCACCGCGACGGTGCTGGTGCGGCTGATTACGTCACGCTGGTACATCGCCCGCCGCCCCTCCTCGCTCCCCGTCTGAAGGACCGACCATGTTCGTAAAACCGGCATTCCGCTTCGTTCCCGACGGGACGAGGATTCACTTCATGAAGGGCCGCTTCGCCGGGTTGATCGTCTCAGCCTTTCTGTCCGCCGCCTCGGTGCTTTTGTTCTTCCATCCCGGCCTCAATATGGGCCTGGATTTCCGCGGTGGCGTGGTGCTGCAGGTGCAGACCGAACAGCCGGCGGATTTTCCACGTCTGCGCGCCGCCCTTGCCCATGCCGGGCTTGCTGATGCCGCGCTGCAGAGCTTTGGCAAAGGCGGCACGGGCGTGCTGATCAGCCTGGAGAGCCGGGCCAATGCGCAAGCCACGCAAACCGCCATCACCGAGGTTGAAAGCGCCCTCTCCACGGCCGCACCGGGCGCCAAAATTCTCAGCACTCAGGCGATCGGCGCCTCGGTTTCCGCGCAGCTTTTCACCCAGGGCCTGGAGGCTTTGGGCCTGAGCTTCGTGATGATCCTGGCTTATATCTGGTTCCGCTTCGAATGGCCGTTCGCGGTTGGCGCGGTCACGACGCTGCTGCTGGATACGACCAAGACAATCGGTTTCATGGTCATCACCCGTATCCCCTTCGACCTGGTGACGATTGCCGCGATCCTCACCATCATCGGCTATTCCACCAACGACAAGGTGGTGGTCTACGACCGGGTGCGCGAGAACCTGCGCAAATACAAATCCATGAACCTGCGCGAACTGATCGATCTATCGATCAACGAAACGCTGAACCGGACCCTGGGCACCTCGGGCACGGTGTTTCTGGCGGCGTTGCCGCTGGCCTTGTTCGGCGGCTCGGCTCTGTCGGGCTTCGCCTGGATCATGCTGTTCGGCATCGTCGTCGGCACGTCCTCGTCGATTTTTATTGCCGCGCCGATCCTGCTGTTCCTGGGCGAGGGCAAGCTCCGCCGCACCAGCGCCCTGCCGAAAGTAAAATCGACCTGAGCTTGGCAATTTTCAATCGCATCTTTCTCGGAAAGTTGTTAAGGCGTGTCGCATGGGAAATTTTTTCCCACATGCGCTATTTTTTAGACGGCTCCTGCCATGCGTTCCGATCGGGCCCTAATCGCCTCGCTGCGCATCTTTTACCAGCCGATCGTTCGGCTGGCTGACCTGCGCCCCGCTTACGTCGAAATCCTCGCCCGTGCCGAAGCCGGCGACGGCACGGTCGGTTCCGACGCTGTCGTCCATGCGATGAGCGGGGCCGACCGCTCCATGCATCTGACATCCTGCATCATGCGCGCCGCCCTGGCGGAATATCAGGCGTTCCAATTCGGCGAGTGCGGCCTGTCGATTGCATTCAACCTGCCGCTCGACGCCATGCTCCACCCGCAGCTGATGGCGCGGATCGAGGCCGTTCGGGCACGCTCCGGCCTGCCGGCGCAGAATATCCGTTTTGAGCTGACCGAACAGCAGCCGGTGCGCGACCTCGAGGCCGCAGGCGCCGCGATCGCCGCCCTCCGCAACGCCCGCTACGGGTTGGCGCTCGATGACGTCACGCCGGAAACCCCAAATTTGCCGGAGCTGATGGCGCTGCCGATCCGCGCCGTGAAGCTCGACAAGAGCGTGGTCATCAGCACCGCGGAAGGCGACCAGGCATTCATCCGCGACGTCATCGCCCGAGCCAATAGCTATGGCCAGGCGGTGATCGCCGAAGGCATCGAAACCACGGAACTCTGCGAACACATGCGCCGGCTCGGCGTCACCCACGGCCAGGGGTTCCTGTTCGCGCGCCTGCTCTCAGCGGCGGATTTGCAAAAATTCCTAACGCTGGAAAGCGCCAGGCTTTAGGAAAGAAAGTGGCCGCTTTTTGAAAAAAGCGGCGCAAAAACTTCTTCAAACTGGGCCTGCGGCGCCGGAACCAGCACGGCTCAATTAGCAAAGTTTTTTTGCTACTTTTTGTTCACAAAAAGTAGGTCCTTACTTTCTTACTCACTTCCTTAGGCCAAAGCGCCGCAGGGCGTCGCGCTGCATCATGGCGAGCGCGCTACCGCTTTCCCGCTGCACCTCGCCGGGCGGGGGCGGAATTTGCGGCACGTCGTCAGGCAATTCTGTGTCCGGTTCCAGCTCCGTCGCCCTTCCCTCGGCGGCCAGCTTCAGCAGATGCGCCAGCACATTGCGCTGCGCCGCCACTTTGAGGAATGGATCGGCTTTCGCATACAGCCGCGCCGCCAGCACGGCGACGGTCCAGTCCTGCTGTTCCAGCTGGCGCAAGATCGTCGCCTCGCGGCGCTGCCGGTGCCCCAGCAGCTCCCGCACCAGCGTTTGCGGCTCGGGCAGCACCGGCCCATGGCCGCTTAAATATAATTCGTCATCCCGGTCCAGTAGCCGTTCCAGTGACCGGTAATAGGCCAGCATGTCGCCATCGGGCGGGCTCACGATCGAGGAGGACCAAGACATCACGTGATCGCCGCTAAACAGGATCTTGCGTCCATCGCGAAGCCGGTAGGCGAAGGACAGATGGTCGGCGGCATGGCCCGGCGTGAAAAGCGCCGTCAGCCCGGCCACCGTGTCGCCATCGTCGATTGGCATGTCCGGCGTGAAGCCGGGCTTGACGCTGTGCCGCCAGGCATAGACCGGCACGCCTGTGGCCGCCTGCAGCGCCGCCACTGCGCCAAAATGGTCGCGATGCGTGTGCGTGAGCAGGATGCGCCGGATCGGCACATCCCCGGCCCCCGCCAAAATCTCGCGCACATGCTGCGCATCCTCCGGCCCGGGATCGAGCACCGTCAGCCCGTCCTCGGCTTCGATGAGGTACGTGTTGGTGCCCTGATAGGTCATGACGCTGGGATTGCGGGCGACGATGCGGCGGATTCCCGGGAGCACGTCGAGAGGCACGCCGCGTGGCGGCTCGGCTTCGGTGAGAAACGGCATGGCCGCATCATGCGGAGGGCTGCGCCGGCTGTAAACGCCCGGTCTTAAGTTAAAATCTTAAGTGCCTCATCCAAGCGAATAAAGCAGCCCGAGCAAGCCGAATACGCCCGCCACGCAAACAATGGCGAGCAAGGCGGCGGCCACACCCGGCCGGCCGTTGCGGCGGCGGCGCGGCCTCTGGGGGGCCCGGAGCTTACGGCTGGGCTGATAATAATCGTTTGTATTCATAACCCTGCACCTCGAAACGTCGACAGCGCCGGCTTTTCAAGGTTCCCTGGTTGCTTGCTGCAAGGATGCGCCCGAACCTGCCGGGACTGCAAGAAAAATGCGACTCGGCGCGCCCCCGTTCCTGGCGGGCGCAAGATTGCGCCCTCAGCGCAAGCCTGTAGTTTGGCAGCATGATGACGGACCTGGACGCCAGCCTGCGCGCCTCCCTTAACCGGCACAGGCTATTTGCCTCCGGCCTGCTCGCGCTCATGGCAGTGCTTACGGTGATCGGTTACGCGCTGCCGCCGGGCATCGGCTCCCGCCTGCTGAGCGACGCGGCGAAGGCCGGCTTTATTGGCGGCGTTGCGGACTGGTTCGCGGTCACGGCTCTGTTCCGCCACCCGCTTGGCCTGCCGATCCCGCACACCGCCATCCTGCCGGCCCAGAAGGAACGGTTGGGCCATGCCCTCGGCCGTTTCGTCGCCAACCATGTGTTCACCGAGGCGGATATCCGCAAGTTTCTCGCGACGCTTGATTCGCCGGGCATTCTGCAGCGCTTCCTGGCCGATCCGGCGGCGGCGCGTCCCGCCGCCGAGGCACTGGCGGGTATGCTGCCGAAACTGCTGGCGACCATCGAGGATGGCCGCGCGAGGCGCCTGCTGGCACGCCTGCTGCCGCGCCTGATCGGCGGCCGCGCCGCCGGGGTGGTGGTCGCGCGGGTTTTAAGCGGCCTCGTCGAAGGCGGCCGGCATCAGGAGGTCTTTTCTTTCATTCTCAATCAGTTGAAGGAAACTCTTGCGGCGCAGGAAGAGCCCTTGCGCGAGGCGATCAAGGAACGTGTGCGCGAACAGGGAGGCCGCCTGATCGGCTGGGCGATCGGCGCCAACGTTGCCTCCCGCGTGCTGACGGCGGTGAACCACGAGCTGGAGCGCATCAGCCCGGACAGTTCCGAAATGCGCGACGCGTTCGACGAATGGGCCCGCCGGGAGATCGAAAAACTCGAGACCGACCCGGAGCGCGCCGCTGAACTCGGCCGTTCGCTCAGGGGCATTCTCGCCCATGAGACGGTGAAAGCCTGGACCTGGGATGTTTGGGCCAGGCTGCGCCATGCGTTGGAGGTTGATGCGATGAAGCCCCAGGGCCGCACCGTCGCGGTGATCGAAGGCGCATTTGCCAATCTCGGCGAGGTGCTGGCGCGCGACGAGACGGCGCGCGCCCGGGTCAACGGCACGGTCGAGCGGCTGGTTGTTAACCTGCTCCCTGCGGCACAGGCTCAGCTGGCGGGCTTCATCGGCCA
>DATJHR010000007.1:0-3459 GCA_035493735.1 Acidocella sp. | reverse complement strand
TTTGCGAAAATCAAAAATCGACCCCGCGCTGGGCTTTGATGCCTTGCTGGAACGGATGTTTTTCAAGGCGCATCTCGGTCACCAGCTCGGCGATTTCCATCAGCTCGGGTTTCGCATCGCGGCCGGTGATGCAGATATGTTTGTCGCGCGGCCGGTCTTTCAGCGCCGCCACGACCTTGGCCAGATCGAGATATTCATAGCGCAGCGCCACATTCAGTTCATCGAGCAGAACGAAATCGAGCGCGGGGTCGGCAATCATTTCCAGCGATTTTGCCCAGGCCGCTTCGGCCGCCTTGATGTCGCGGGCGCGGTCCTGCGTGTCCCAGGTGAAGCCTTCGCCCATGATCTCGAAGCGGATCTGATCGGGGAAGCGGGCAAAGAAACGGCGTTCGCCGGTGATCCATTTGCCCTTGATGAATTGCACCACGCCGACCTGCATGCCCCAGCCCAGAGCGCGCGCAACCATGCCGAAGGCGGCGGTGGATTTGCCCTTGCCTGCGCCGGTATGCACCATCAGCAGCCCGCCGGTGCGGGTCTTGCTCTGCATCATTTCCTCGCGCGCGGCCTTCACGGCTTTGCGCTCGGCGGCGTGGAGACGGTTGCGTTCGGCTTCGTCAGTCATGAGACCTCCTTTTGTAACGCGGCCTCCAGCCGTGCCCATTCCGCCTCGGTGCCCGGCAGGCCGAAACGCAGCCAGTTCGGTTGCTGGGCGAAGGGGCGGACGAGCAGGCCGTGGCGCGCCAGATGTGTGAACCACAGCCCGGCCTGCGGCGTAGCGCAGAGGCGGAACAGGCTCGTGCCGCCCAGCAGCTTGAGCCCGGCGCGGGTGAGCAGGAGGTCCAGGCGCTGCGATTCCTGTTGCAGGCGGGCACGGCTGGCTTCCGCCCAGTTGCGGTCGGCATAGGCTTTGGTGCCGGCGGCGAGGGCTTCGGCGGAGACGGGCCAGTCGCCAAAGGCGGCGCGCACCTGCCCGACGATGTTCGGGCCGGCGATGACGAAGCCCAGGCGCACGCCGGCCAGGCCGTAAAATTTGCCGAACGAGCGCAGCACGATCAGCCGGTCATGCGCGTGAGCCGCGACGCTGAGATGCGGGGCGACATCGCCGAAGGATTCGTCAACGATCAGCAGCCGCGTCCGGTTTGCCAGGCGCAGCAGCTCGTCAGGGGGAAGGGACCGGCCGTCCGGATTGTTGGGATTGACGATGACCAGCGCGCCACTCTCCGGCAGCGTGTCGAGCGACGTGACGCTGTGCACATCCCGGCCGGCGAGCCGCCAGGCCTCTTCATGGCCGCCATAGGTGGGGAGGAGAATACTGACGCTGGCGGCGCCGGTGAGGCGGGGCAGCAGGCGCAGCCCGGCTTCCGCCCCGGGCACGGCGGCGAGCATCGCCGCATCGGGCAGGTTGAAGGCGGCGGCGGCGGCCTGTTCCAGGGAAGCCGTCTCAGCCGGGTCCGGCAGGCGCCGCAAGGCGGCAAAATCCGCGCGCGGCCCGGCCCAGGCGTGCGGATTGATGCCGGTGGAGAGATCGATCCATGGCAAAGGCGCGTCAGGGAAGAGGCGGGCGGCCTCGGCCAGGCGGCCGCCATGGCGGTAATAATGGGGAGTATCTTCGAGGGTATTCATGGGCGAATACCGGATTGCACGCCGCGCATCGTCATCTCCCGCTCTGACCGACCGGCCGCGCACAGCGGCGCGGCGAACCTATCGCCATTCGGGAGAACCACCCGTTCGCGCGGCGCACCCCGGCCGAGCGAAAGACGACAGCGGCAGGCAGGTCTCCTGGCTCGCGGATGATCACCCTGACGCCGCCTTCCCGGGCTTCAAGCCCAGTGGCGTGATGGCGTCAGAACTCCTCGCTTACAGTTGCGGGGGCAGCCTGGGCATCGCACCCAATTCCCGTTTTCATCCTCTTTCGAGGAACCTATCGCTCAGCCGTTGTAGTGGGTAGAGGACGGCACGGTCAATCTGGAGGCTCCCATGGCTTTGACACTGGTGCTTGGCGGCGCGCGCTCCGGCAAGAGCGGTTTTGCCCAAGCGCAGGCGGAGGCGCAGGGCAAGGCGGGGCGGCTGGTGATGATCGCGACGGGCCAGGCTTTTGACGATGAAATGCGGGCGCGGATTGAGCAACATCGCCGTGAACGCGGAGCGGCATGGCGTACCGTGGAAGCCCCGCTCGATCTGCCGCAGGCGCTGGGGCATCTGCATGAGGATGACGTGGTGGTGGTGGACTGCCTGACCTTGTGGCTGAGCAATCTGATGCTGGGCGACCGGGCAATTGAGCCGGAGACCGCGGCGCTGCGCGCGGCGCTCACGCGGATGAAAAACCCGATCTGGCTGGTCTCTAACGAGGTGGGGCTTGGCATTGTGCCTGAAAACGCCTTGGCGCGCCGGTTTCGCGACGCAGCCGGGCGCCTACACCAGCAGTTGGCGGCGCAGGCTGACCATGTGGTGCTGATGGTGGCGGGGCTGCCTGTGAGGGTGAAGTAAGGAAGGGAAGGCTACTTTTTGTGAACAAAAAGTAGCAAAAAAACTTTGTTACTTTTGGCCCGTGCTGGTTTCACCGCCACTGGCCCAGGTTAGCAAAAGTTTTTGCGCCGCTTTTTTCAAAAAGCGGCTACTTTCTTCTCACCCTGCCTGTGTCTTCACCTGCAGCTCGTCAAACCGGTTTACGCGATAAACCAGCAGCGAAATCAGCCAGCTGACGGCAAAAACGCCGATGATCGTGTAGCCGACCATGGTGAAATGGTCGTTGATGGCGCCGACCCGGTCCCAGAAACCGCCGCTGAGATTGAATTCGCTCTGCAGGAGGCCAAGGGTTTCGATGCCGCCGACGAGCAGCGCGACCAGCGCGGAGACGATGGTGATGGTGAGATTGTAGTAAAGCTTGCGGATCGGCTTGATGAACGCCCAGCCATAGGCGCCGACCATCATCAGGTTGTCGGTGGCGTCGACCAGCGACATTCCGGCCGCGAACACCGCCGGGAAGGTCAGGATCGACCAGACGGAGATGCCCTTGGCGGCTTGGGCGCCGGAAATGCTGAGCAGGCTGACCTCGGTCGCGGTGTCAAAGCCGAGCCCGAAGAGGAAGCCGATGAGCAGCATGTGCCAGCTCTGGCTCACCAGCTTGAAGAGCGGCCGCAGGAGGCGCGACATCAGGCCCCGACCGTTCAGCAGGATATCGAAATCGCTGTCCACATAGGCGCCGCCGGCGCGGACCTGCGCAAACACACGATAGACGGACCGGGCGATGAGCAGGTTCATGACCGCCATGACGAGCAGGAAGCCGGCCGAGACGAGGGTGCCGATAATGCCGGCGGTGTTGTTGAAGGCGGTAAAGCGGCCTTGGAGCGAGGCGACCGTGAGGGCGATGATGGCCGTGCCGATGAACAGGACGGCCGAGTGGCCGAGAGAGAAGAACAGGCCGACGCTGCTCGCCGACTTCTTTTCCTGCATCAGCTT
>DATJHR010000006.1:0-9696 GCA_035493735.1 Acidocella sp. | reverse complement strand
ATTCGATGTCTGGCGACATGTGTTGGCACCGGATGGCGGCACAGGCTGGGTGCATGAAGCCTTGCTGCGGGCGCGCCGCACCTTCATCGTCACCGCCCCCCAGGCGCTCTTGCGCGGCTCTCCCGGCGCCGACGCGGGCATCGTCGCTTACCTCGACAAAGGGGTTGTGGGCGTGCTGCTCACTTGCGACTCGGATAGCGCGTACTGCCGGGTTTCCGCCGCTCACGAAACCGGCTACCTGGCGCGCGCGGATTTTTGGGGTGCCTTCCCCGGCGAGACCGTCAAATAGCGCCGCCCCCAGCCTTCGGCCTTTACAACTTGCAGTAATTAGCAGTTTTCCACAGAAAACGACTCGTTCTGCGCCCCCTACATATTGCGGGTAGTCCGGCCTCCTTATACTTTATCTTGTAGTAGATGAAGGAGGGCCGCAACATGGAGTGGACGGAAGAAGCTATCGCCAAATTGCGGACGCTATGGGCCGAAGGTTTGTCGACGGCGGAAATCGGGCGCCGCCTGAACATTTCCAAGAACGCTGTCGTCGGCAAGGCGCATCGTTTGAATCTGCCCCCGCGTCCTTCGCCCATCCGCCGCACGGAAGGCCAGAGTGCGGCACGACCGAGCGCGCCCAAACGCGCCCAGGGCCCAACCTTGCCGCCCCTCTCCGCCTCGATCGGCAGCCCCGTGCCCACCTTGCGGGCCATCATGCCGGCGCCGAAATCCGCCCCCCGCGCGACCCCTTGCTGCTGGCCAATCGGCGAACCTGGCAAGCCCAGCTTCCATTTCTGCAATGCCCCCGCTTCGGTCGGCAAACCCTATTGCGAAGAGCACGCGGGGATCGCCTATGTCCGCCTGCGCGACCGCCGGGAAGACGCCGCTTAGCTTTCAAGAAAGCGACCGCTTTTTCAAAAAAAACGGCGCAAGAGGCATTTGCGCCTCTGCGCCGGCGGCAGTGTAACCAGCACGCCGAAGGGAGCAGGCAGCTTCTTTTTGTTTACAAAAAAGAAGTTGCCCCCTTGCCTTCTGAACGGCGCCAAAACCTGCCGTAGAATGCAAAATTCTCTCGCAATGCAGCATATGTTTTGCAATTGATGTTTGCCGCTCGTTGCGTTTAATTACCGCGGTCGGCGAAACGAGCCGGCATCAATAATGACCCGCGCCCGGGATCAACCCGGCATGAGAGGTGTCGAAATGGAAACGACTCAAGACGAAAAATCAAGGCAAGAGAAACCGCATACCGGCATCGTGAAATGGTTCAATCCCGGCAAGGGTTATGGGTTCATTGCCCCCGACGCCGGGGGTGACGACATTTTCGTGCATATCAGCGCCGTGCAACACGCTGGTCTGCGCAAGTTGAATGAGGGCGAGCGCGTGCGCTTCGCGCTCCAGCAACGCGAAGGCCGAGTCGCAGCGATCGGCATCGAACGCCTGCATTAGAGCTTTCCACCGCGCCATCTGATATATCCGCCCGGCGAGAAAGGAGACGGGCATGGGGCAGTCAGGCATGGCGCGGAATTTGGCTGGTTTAGCGACGCAGAGCGACGGCGGCACGGCTGCCGTGGCTCTGCCCGTTTATGCGGTCCGCCCGAACGGCGTCGAGGCATTGTTGGGGCGGCTGCCCGCAGCGCATGCGGCGGTGGTTCGGCTGAATAATTTTTCCGGCGCGCTGGGCAGCATCGTGCTGCTGCCGGGCGCGGAGGCAACGCTGGCCGGTGCCGTTCTCGGCCTTGGCGACGGGCCGGCCCTGCATGGGTTCGGCGCCGCCGCTACGTCCCTCCCCGCCGACTATGCCTGGTGGCCGCAGCCGGGCGATTACAGCGCGGATGACGCGGCACTCGGCTTCCTGCTCGGCGCCTACCGGTTCGACCGGCTGAAGCGCCAGAAACAGCCCCTCGCAAAGCTGGCGGCAGGGGCGGCCAGCCCACGCGCCGTCGCGGTCGCCGAGGCGATGTGCCTTGCTCGCGATCTCATCAACACCCCGCCCAACCTGCTAGGCCCCCAAGAGCTCGCCGATGCTGCGGCCGAAGTGGCGGCGCGTTTCACGGCCAAGGTCACGCGCATCCAAGGCACGGCCTTGCAAAAACGCTTCCCGGCGATGGCCGCGGTGGGGGCTGGCTCGGACCGTTCCCCCGAAGCCGTGCTGATCGAATGGCAGGGTTCGGGCGCCCGCGCCGATGCCCCTCTGATCTCGCTTTGCGGCAAAGGCGTCTGTTTCGACACGGGGGGCTATGACCTCAAACCCAGCGCCGGAATGCTGCGCATGAAAAAGGACATGGGTGGTGCCGCGATCATGCTCGGCCTCGCCCAGGCCGTGATGGCGCTCGATCTGCCGGTACGGCTGAAACTGCGCCTTGGCTGCGTCGAAAACAGCATATCCGGCCGCGCCATGCGCCCCTCCGATGTATTGACGACCCAGGCGGGACTCACCGTGGAAGTGGGCAACACCGATGCCGAGGGAAGGCTGGTCCTGTGCGATCTGCTCGCCGAGGCCTCCGGCGAAAGCCCCGACTGGCTGATCGATGCGGCCACATTAACCGGCGCGGCGCGCGTGGCGCTGGGCCCTGACGTGCCCGCCCTTTTCTGTACAAATGATGAATTATCCGCAATGATTCTGACCGCAAGTGAAACGGTTTGTGACCCGGTTTGGCGTCTGCCCTTGTTCGCCGGATACGAGAGTTGGATCGACAGCCCGGTCGCCGACCTCAACACCGTCGCCAGCAAGCCAATGGCGGGCGCGATCATTGCGGCCTTATTTCTCAAACGTTTCGTCGCCAAAAACATCGCCTGGGCGCATCTCGACGTCTATGCGTGGAACGATTCCACCCGGCCCGGACGGCCCGAAGGTGGTGAAGCACAGACCCTGCGCGCCCTCCTCGCGGCGATCGAAACCAAGGGCGCGGAAGCTCGCCCGACATAGGCTGAAGAGAATTGCATCCGTAATGTTACCACGAGTTGCAATGTTTTCATCTTTCAACGGCTTGTGCAGCGCGGCCCAGACGAATAACTACCAGGGCCTTGTTGTTTTTTAAGCAAAGGCTTTTTCTTCCTCTTTTACAGCGACGATCCCTCCACGCATCATTACTTCTACAAATCGTTTATGCTGATTTGTTGATCGTCATGAAGTTTGGCCGATCAAGCCGGGTTCGTATCATACGATATCCGTATCGAGAGGACGAAGCGGTTTTGCTTGAAACCATTTTCGGCTTTCTAGGACTAAAGGATTTAAGACTATGGCAGCGCAGCTTTCCTCCGATCAGCTTGTCGGCATTCTTCGCGACACGATCGTCTCTCTGGTGCGCCGCGACGGCGTCGATCTCTCCGCCCGCCAGCTGGGGGTGTTTCTCACCTGCTATCTGAACGAAGGCGGCCACACGGTGCGCGGTCTGGCCCAGGATTTGAATGTCTCCAAGCCGGCGATCACCCGCGCCCTGGACCGTCTGACGGAACTGGACTTCGTGCGCCGCAAAGTCGATCCGGCAGACCGCCGCAGCGTGCTGGTTCAACGCACGGTCAAAGGGGCTGCTTTTCTGCGCGAAACCCGGCATATTATGAGTGATGCCCTTACCGCCAACAAAACCGAAGCGGCCAGCCGCCGCGTCGCGAGCTAACATCCCCGTTCCGTTCCTGCTTCGCCGCGCCTTGGGCGCGGCAGTGGTCGTGTCTTTGCTGGCAGGGAGCATGCCGGCTGTGGCGCAAACCGCGCCGCAGCCGATGCCCATGTCCGCAGCCGATCGGGCGTTGGTCTCGCGCATTGAAGCCTATCTCAACGACCAACAAGGCCTGACTGCGGATTTTTTGCAGGTCAGCTCTGACGGTTCGACGCGCTCCGGCAAAGCCTGGCTGGAGCGTCCAGGCAGGATGCGCTTCCAATACGATCCGCCTGACCCGCAACTGCTGGTGGCGGGATACGGGCTGCTCGTCTATCACGACCCGGAACTCAACCAGACCACCAACATTCCGCTGGGTAGCACGCCGCTTGGCATCCTGCTCGCCCAGCACGTTGATCTCTTGTCGAGCAATGTCGTCATCACCAATATCCAGCAGCAGCCGGGCGAGGATGACATTACGCTCATCCGCAAAGATAAAGCCGCCGCAGGAAGCCTGACGCTGACGTTCAGCACGGACCCTCTGGAGTTGCGGCAATGGCTGGTGAATGACGCGCAAGGACGGCAGACCCGCGTTACCCTGTACAATGTGAAGCCGGGCGGCCCCTATCCGAACTCGCTGTTCGAATACAGCACCGGCACCACGCCGATCAGTCCCGGTGGTTAGCGCCGTTTTTTAAAATTTGGCCGGCGCGCTGAAACGCGCGCGGCCATTTTTCGTGCTTATAAACGCAGCTCTAGCTTTTCCCGTCTGTATCGCGCTCGCAAAAAGCTTGAAGCGCCCGATTGATCTAGGGCCGTCATGCTCTAGAGCGATATGGCTTAAAATCGAATCGCGGAGCGGTTCGATTGAGCCATGCAATCGCTCGTGAAAAAAGACTAGAGCATGATTGATCCAAAGCAATCATGCTCTAGGAAGGGCGCATGCAAATCACCATCGCCACCTGGAACATCAATTCGCTGCGCCTGAGGCAGAGCCTGCTGCATCAGGTGATGGACAAGCTCAAGCCCGACGTCATCTGCCTACAGGAAACCAAGGTACCCGACGATCTGTTCCCGGAAGCCGTGGCCGACGCCATCGGCTTTCCTTATGTGCTCAAGCGCGGCATGAAAAGCTATAATGGCGTCGCCACGCTGTCTCGCTTTCCTCTCACTTTGGTGGATGACACACCCGACTGGTGCGAGAAAAACGATTGCCGGCACCTCGCTGCGCAAGTCAGCGCCAATGGCGCCCCGCTCACCGTCCATAACTTCTATGTTCCGGCCGGGGGCGATATTCCTGATCGTGAACAGAATCCCAAGTTCGCGCATAAGCTGGACTTCATCGAAGAGGCGCGCGCGCATTTCGCCGCCTATCCGCCCTCGCGTGCCGTGCTGGTCGGCGATCTCAACATCGCGCCCCTGGAACATGACGTGTGGAGCCACAAACAACTGCTCGGCATTGTCAGCCACACGCCGCCGGAAACCGAAGGGCTGAACGCCTGGATGGCGCAAGGCTTTGTCGATGCCGTGCGGCATTTCGTGCCAGCCGATCAGAAGCTCTACACTTGGTGGTCCTATCGCAACCGCGACTGGGCGGCGTCCAATCGCGGGCGCCGGCTGGACCATGTCTGGGTGACGAAAGACCTCGTTAACGACTTGAAAAGCTACGAAATTCTCAAGGAAGCTCGGGATTGGGAGCAACCGTCGGATCACGTGCCGGTTAGCGTCACGGTATCGCTTTGAAGGAAGAGGCCGCTTTTTGAAAAAAGCGGCCTCTTGAAACTGGGCCGTGATGTTGAAACCACCACAGCCCAGTTTCAAAAAAGTTTTTTGCTTCTTTTTTTCAAAAAAGAAGCCTTCCCTTACTTCTCCTAAGGCGTGGAGACCTTCCACCCCGTGATTGTCGGTTCGCAGAAAAGCGGCATGCCGTTCGGCGTCAGCCCCTCTTTGGCCAGGCCCATCAGGTCACGGATGGCACGAAATATCCCACCATGCGCAACGATCAAAAGCGGCCCCGGCAAGGCCAGAACCCTGACCATCGCCGCTTCGGCGCGTGCTGTCAGTGCGGCGAAGCTTTCCGCGCCCTCGGGCGTCGCCCTTCCTTCCATCCACTCAGTGAACCAGGGCTGCAGCGGCTTGCCTTCCATGCCACCGAAGACCACCTCGCGCAGATCGGGCTCGTAACTCACCGGCAGGTTCAGCACCGCATTGACGATTTCCGTGGTCTGGCGCGTGCGCAGCATCGGGGAAGAAACGATGGCGGCAATCCCCTGCCCCGTGAGCAACGGTCCCGCCGCTTCCGCCTGCGCCCGGCCATTGGCGTTCAACGGCATTTCGATCGCGCCCTGGCTCCAGCCCTTGGCATTGTAATCCGTCTCGCCGTGCCGGAGATACCAGAACGGCGTGCGCGGCAGAGACATGGGCTAAATCAGCCCTTCGGCCTTCAGCATCCGGCTCGTCGCCGGCCGCGCCAGCAACCGGTCGAGATGCGCCTCGAATTTTTGTGGCAGCTGGATCTTGGCCCGCATGCGTGCCCAGTATTCCAGGAAGAACAAGGCCGCATCGACGATGGAGAATTTTCCGAGGATATATTCCTGCTCGCCCAGCACCGGCACGAGAAGATCGAAGCCTTTGGCGATAACGTCTCTGCCGGCCTGCTTTACCCCCTCCTCATCCGCAGCGCCGGGGGCGAAAAGTGCGGGACGGAAAATGCGCGTGAAGCCGCGCATATGCACGGTGGCGATCAGGTAATCGAGCAGTTCCAGCGCCCGCACCTCGGCCTCCAAGCCCGCCGGCAGCAGGCCGGCCGCCGGTTTGGCGCGCGCGAGATACAGAGCGATGGCGGGGAACTCGGTCAGGTAGCTGCCGTCGTCACGTTGCAGCACCGGAACCTTGGACTTCGGATTGATCGCAACGAACGGCTCCTTGTATTGGGCGCCGCTCGCGAAATCGATTTTTTCCAGCTGGTAGGGCTCGCCAATCTCCTCCAGCAGCAAGTGAATACCCATCGAGCAGGCGTTCGGCGCGTAGAAGAGTTTCATTTCGGTCCCCCTGTTGGTGAAGCAAAGGAATATCGCTCAACGAAATGAAGGGGAAGGCTTCTTTTTGTGAACAAAAGGAAGCAAAAAAACTTTATGATGCTGGGCTATGGGCACTGTGAGGACAACGCCCACAGCCCAGCATAAAAGAAGTTTTTGCGCCGCTTTTTTCAAAAAGCGGCCACTTTCTTTGATCCGGCCGCCAGCCTTAATCAAACAGCGAGCTGACGGAGCTTTCCGTGGAAATGCGCCGCATCGCCTCGGCCAGAAGAGGGGCGATGGAGAGCTGGCGCACATTATGGGCCAGCCGCACGGCCTCGGTCGCGGCGATGGAGTCGGTAATGGTCAGCATCTCGATCGGCGACGCGGCGATGCGCGCCACGGCGCCGCCGGAGAGCACGCCATGGCTGACATACACACTCACCGAGCGCGCGCCATCGGCCAGCAAAGCCTCGGCCGCATTGCACAGCGTGCCACCCGAATCGACGATGTCGTCAACGATGATGCAGTCCCGCCCCTCGACCTCACCGATGATGTTCATCACCTCAGAGACGCCGGCACGTTCGCGGCGCTTGTCGATGATGGCGAGGTCGGCATTGAGCCGGCGGGCGATAATGCGCGCGCGCAGCACGCCGCCGACATCGGGGCTGACGATCATGATGTTGCGGCCGGCAAAACGCTCCTCGATGTCGCGCGAAAAGAGCGGCGCGGCCGGCAGGTTATCAACCGGGATGTCGAAAAAGCCCTGGATTTGGCCGGCATGCAGATCCATGGTCAGCACGCGGTTGGCACCGGCCTCGGTGATCAGGTTGGCCACCAGCTTTGCGGAAATCGGCGTGCGCGGGCCGGATTTGCGATCCTGCCTTGCATAACCGAAATACGGGATCACCGGCGTGATGCGGCGGGCGGAGCCACGCCGCAAGGCGTCCAGCGTAATCAGCAGCTCCATGAGATTATCATTGGTCGGGTACGAGGTGGACTGGATGACGAACACATCCTCACCACGCACATTCTCATGGATTTCAACGAAAACCTCCATGTCGGCGAAGCGCCGCACGGAGGCGCGGGCCAACGGAAGGTTCAAACCGGCGGCCACGGCCTCTGCAAGCGGGCGGTTGCTGTTGCAGGCGACAATCTTCATGAAGTGGGCTTTCCGGTTAGTCAGATCGTTTGGAGTCGGGCGCGGTTTAGCAACCGGCTTGTCATATGTCCATTAAGCTGAGAGCTCGCGAGACCGATCTGTCGCGGCCTGGATGGCATCACGAAAAGTTTTCGGCCAGGCGTCATCGGCGCGCAACACTGCCAGGGCGCGTTCCGTGGTGCCCTTGGGCGAGGTGACGGCGATGCGCAGATTGGCGGCTTCCTCGTCGGAAGCCGCCAGCAAGGAGGCGGAGCCGATCACCGTCTGCCGCGCCAGTTCGCGCGCCAGAGCCGGCGGCAAGCCCTGGTCGAGCCCGGCCTGCTCCAGCAATTCCGTCAGCAAAAACACATAGGCCGGGCCACCGCCGGAAATCGCCGTCACCGGATCGAGCAGATTTTCGTCCTCGACCCAGGCGAAGGCGCCCGTGGCGGCCAGCAGATCCTGCGCCAGCTCCTTCTGGCGTGCTGATACATGGGCGCTGCTCACCGCCACGGTGATGCCCTGGCGTACCGCGGCCGGCGTGTTCGGCATGGCGCGCACAATCGCCGCCTTCACCCCCAGCATGGCGCTGATCGCGTGTATCGTCTTGCCTGCCATGATGGAAATGAGCACGGCATGGCCGGCGAATCGGGCATAGGCGGGCAGCACGTCTGCCGCCATTTGCGGCTTGACCGCCAGAACCACCGCTTCAGGCACGAAGCCGGCGGGGACATCGGCCACCGAGGCAACGACCGTCACGCCGTCGCCGGCGAGAGACGCCGCACCGGGGGCCGGATCGACCACTACCACGGCGCCGCAACCTTGTTCGCGCCAGCCGGCGAGCATGGCGCCGCCCATCCGGCCACCGCCGACGAGAAGAAGAGAAGGAAGGCTCTTTGTCATGACACGGGATATGTCACGCTTCGCCGACACACTCCAGCATCGCCGCCTCCAGCGCCTCGGCCGGCGTCTTGCCGCCCCACAGCACGAACTGAAAGGCGGGGAAAAAGCGCTCGCATTCGGTCAGCGCGATGTCGACCAGGTCCTCGATCGATTCCGCCGAAGCGCTCGGCGTGCCACGCAGCAGCACCGCGTGCCGGTAAATCGGCATGCCGGTGTCCTCGTCGATGCCGAAATGCCCGATCCAGAGCCTTTCATTCGCCTTGGCGAGCAGCTCATACAAGGCGGAACGCCGCTTCTCCGGCGCCTTCAGGTCGAAAGCGCAAGAGAAATGCATCACCGAAATCTCGTTGGACCAGCAGAAATAAAGCCCGTAATCGCACCATTTGCCGGGCACCTGCGCCGCCATGTCCGACTCCGAACGGCGGTCAAAAACCCAGTCATTGGCGGAAATCACCTGCTCGACCAGGTCGAGCGGATTGGCGACGGAAGACTTGTTGGAGGAGAGGTCGAGGCTCGACATAGGAGTCTCCTTGCCCAAAATAGAGACGAAAGCGTGGCGACCGACCCTAACTCTGGTATTCGAATCGAACTCCCGCCACGATTCCTAGTTTAACGGGTTTTCGCACAACACCGCAATGCGAATTCCCACAAGGAAAATCCGCATCCCGAACGGCAAGTCTGGGTAAGGAAGTGAAGGAAGGGCTTCTTTTTTGAAAAAAAGAAGCAAAAAACTTCTTTAAACTGGGCCTTGCCGGTTTCACCGGCCCCGGCCCGCCGCTTTTTTCATAAAGCGGCCCCTTCCTTCGAGTTCATCCCTTTAGCGGCGCAGAATCGTCCGCCCGGCGAAGCGCGCCACCGGCCCTAGCTCGGCTTCGATGCGCAACAGCTGGTTATATTTCGCGGTGCGGTCGGAGCGCGCCAGCGAGCCGGTCTTGATCTGCCCGCAATTGGTCGCGACCGCGAGATCGGCGATGGTGGCATCCTCGGTCTCGCCGGAACGGTGCGACATCACGGCGGTGAAACCGGCACGATGCGCGATGTCCACCGCTTC
>DATJHR010000005.1:0-13479 GCA_035493735.1 Acidocella sp. | reverse complement strand
TTCCCCACTGCTGCCTCCCGTAGGAGTTTGGGCCGTGTCTCAGTCCCAATGTGGCTGATCATCCTCTCAGACCAGCTACTGATCGTCGCCTTGGTAGGCCTTTACCCCACCAACTAGCTAATCAGACGCAGGCTCCTCTCCCGGCGACTTGCGCCTTTGACCCTCAGGTATCATGCGGTATTAGCCGTAGTTTCCCACGGTTGTCCCCCACCCGGAGATAGATTCCTACGCGTTACTCACCCGTCCGCCACTGCCATTGCTGACCGTGCGACTTGCATGTGTTAAGCATGCCGCCAGCGTTCGCTCTGAGCCAGGATCAAACTCTCAAGTTCATCCCGCTCGAAACCAAAAACCAGCACAAAAAGCCCGGCTTCGTTTCAAACAAAACGAAAACCCAAGCTTCACATAGAGCCGGCGCACCTCAGGCAAACCCGAAGCACGCCCCTTCAAAGCGTATCTGTACAATCTCAAAAGAAACACATCAGAAAACGCTTCCGATCATGACGATCCGCTATGCAAGCTCAAGCCAATGCCCAAACCCAAACCAGACCATCACCACGCTCCCATCGCCAAAGCCGAAACTTCAGCCACAGAACCAGCCCTGCCGGTTACCCAGCAGAAACCAGAAACGCCACCAACGTATCCCTTCCCAGCCTATTCAATTGTCAAACAGCAAATCCAAACCCTCAAGCGCCAGCCAATGAAAACGGCACCGTCTCCGGTGCCTCACCAGCCAAACGCCAAAGCGTGGAGCGCCTTCTACAGATAACCCACCCAGCCTGTCAAACGACCCTTCACGGGGGTGGAGAAAGAGCCTTTTTGTCGGAAAACCCAGGCACGAACAGCCGATCAACCCGGATTATACGTTTTTCTTCATAAGCAAGCCGGCCATGCATTCACAGCATGACCGGCTGACCTTTTTCAAAACTTCCCCGTGTTCAGGCCGCTTCTGCCAAATGCCCGCCGATCACCAAGCCGGCATCGGACGCCGTGACCTGAACCGTATCGCCATCCTTCACCGCCCCCTCGAGAATGAGACTGGCGAGCGGATTTTGCAGGTTACGCTGGATGACGCGCTTCAGCGGCCGGGCGCCATAGACCGGGTCGTACCCCGCCTCCGCCAACCAGGTTCGGGCACTCTCATCCAAGGCAATGCGAATGTGCCGATCGGCCAGCAGTTGCTCCAGATGCTTGAGCTGGATCGACACGATGGTCGCCATATCGGCCCGCTGCAGACGGCGGAACAGCACGATCTCATCCAGCCGGTTCAAGAATTCCGGGCGGAAATGATCGCGCACCCGCGCCATCACCGCCGCCTCGACCATCCGCACATCCTCGCCCTCAGCCTGCGCGGCCAGAATGTCACTGCCCAGATTCGAGGTCAGCACGATGATCGTGTTGCGAAAATCCACCGTCCTTCCCTGCCCGTCGGTCAGCCGCCCGTCATCGAGCACCTGCAGCAGGATGTTGAAGACATCCTCATGCGCCTTCTCGACCTCATCGAACAGGATCACCTGATAGGGCCGGCGACGAACGGCCTCGGTCAGCACACCGCCCTCATCATACCCCACATAACCCGGCGGCGCGCCGATCAGGCGGGAGACGGCGTGTTTCTCCATGAACTCGCTCATGTCGATGCGCACCATCGCACGCTCATCGTCGAACAAGAATTCGGCCAGGGCTTTGGTCAGCTCGGTCTTGCCCACACCGGTCGGGCCGAGGAACAGGAAACTGCCGATTGGCCGGCTGGGGTCGTGCAGCCCCGCCCGCGCCCGGCGCACAGCATTGGAGACCGCCAGCAACGCGGCCTCCTGACCCACCACACGCTGCCGCAGATTATCCTCCATATGCAGCAGCTTGGCGCGCTCGCCCTCAAGCATCTTTTCCACCGGTACGCCGGTCCAGCGCGAGACGATGGCCGCGATATTTTCCTCCGTCACCGCGTCATCGACCATCCGCCCGTCGCTCTGCGCGGCGAGTTTCTTCTCCAGCTCCGGAATTTTGCCATAAAGCAGTTCCGAGGCCCGGGCGAGGTCGCCCTTGCGCTGCGCCAACTCGACCTCGTTGCGTGCCTGATCGAGCTGTTCCTTCAGCCTCTGCGTCTCGTTCAGCTGGTCCTTCTCCGCCCGCCATTTGGCCGTCAGCATGTTGGATTTCTCCTCCAGCGCCGCCAGCTCGTGCTCCAGCTTCTCCAACCGCTCGGCGGAGCCCGGATCATCCTCCTTGCGCAGCGCCTCGCGCTCGATCTTCAGCTGGATCAGCCGGCGGTCCAGCTCGTCCAACTCTTCCGGCTTGCTGTCCACCTGCATGCGCAGGCGCGACGCCGCCTCATCCACCAGGTCGATCGCCTTGTCAGGCAGGAACCGGTCCGTGATGTAGCGGTTGGACAAGGTCGCGGCCGCGACCAAAGCGGCGTCGGTAATCCTGACGCCGTGATGCAGCTCGTATTTCTCCTTGATGCCGCGCAGGATCGAAATCGTGTCGGCAACGCTCGGCTCGGCCACATAAACCGGCTGGAAGCGCCGGGCCAAAGCGGCATCCTTTTCCACATGCTTTCGATATTCGTCCAGCGTGGTGGCGCCGACGCAATGCAGCGCGCCGCGCGCCAGCTCCGGCTTCAGAAGATTGGAGGCGTCCATCGCCCCGTCCGCCTTGCCGGCGCCGATCAGCGTGTGCATCTCATCGATGAACAGGATCACCTCGCCTTCCGCGCTCTCGATCTCCTTGAGCACGGCTTTCAACCGCTCCTCGAACTCGCCGCGGAACTTCGCACCGGCCACCAGCGCCCCAAGATCAAGCGCCAAGACCCGCTTGTTCTTCAGCGATTCCGGCACGTCGCCATTGGCAATGCGCAACGCCAGCCCTTCGACGATGGCGGTCTTGCCCACGCCGGGCTCGCCGATCAGCACCGGATTGTTCTTGGTCCGCCGCGCCAGCACCTGGATGGTGCGGCGGATCTCCTCGTCGCGGCCGATCACCGGGTCGAGCTTCTGGTCGCGGGCCAGCTGCGTCACATCGCGCGCATATTTCTTCAGCGCGTCGAACTGCTGCTCCGCGGTGGCGCTGTCCACCTTGCGGCCCTTGCGTAGCTCATTCACCGCCAGCTCGAGCGCTTTGGGCGTGGCGCCGGCGCTCTTCAGGGCCCGTCCGGCCGGCGTATCGCTGGCGGCGAGCGCCACCAGCAGCCGGTCCTGTGCCACATATTCGTCGCCCGCCTTGGCCGCACTCTGCTGCGCGGCATCGAGCACCCGCACCAGATCCGGCGTGATCATCGGCTGGCCGGCCCCTGCCCCTTGGACCTTGGGAATACGCGCCACCGCGGCATCCACCGCCAGCTTCACGCCGGCCGGGTCGCCGCCGGCCATGCGGATCAGCCCGCTCGCAGCGCCTTCCTCATCGTCCAGAAACGCCTTCAGCAAATGTTCCGGCGTGATCTGCTGATTGTATTCGCGCATGGCGATCGTCTGCGCCGCTTGGACAAAACCCCGAGTCCGTTCGGTAAACTTCTCAAAATCCATGTTCTGGTTCCTTTTTGCAGGCAACCGCCTCGACCACCCCTCGATAGGCAGTGGCCAGGGCTTGCCAGCCCGATATGGGCAAGACCATGATTTGCCTCAAGAGGGTTGAACTTGATGCACATTGATTCGCTTTACCGCTATCCCATAAAAGGCCTGACACCGGAGCCGCTTAAATTCGCCCACCTGACCCCGGGACGCTGCCTCCCGTGGGACCGCGCTTTTGCCCTGGCGCAGGGCGACGCCGCTTTGGACCCGGGAAACCCCACCTGGGTGAAGAAAACGCATTTCATGTGCCTGGCGCGCAACGCCAAAATCGCCGGGCTGAAGAGCCGCTTCGATGAGGCGGCCAAGCGCCTTACCGTGACCACGCCGGAGGGACGGCGGCTTGAAGCCGATCCCCTCACCCCGGCCGGCCGGGATGCACTAACGGCGTTCCTCACAGACTATCTCGGCGCGGAAGCACGCCATGGCGCGGATGGCAAAGCCCCGCGGTTTCATCATTTCCCGGATCATAGCTTCTGCGACCATAAAACGCAGGTCGTCAGCCTCATCGGCCGCGGCTCCCTCGCCGCGCTGGAGGTGGCCGCCGCCGCGCCGCGCGACAAAAGGCGGTTCCGCGCCAATATCTATATCGAAAATATCGAACCCTGGGCCGAGTTCACCTGGGTGGGGCGGCATATCCGCGTCGGCGAGACGGTGATGGAAGTCCAGGAGAAGATCGACCGCTGCGCGGCCACCACGGTGAACCCTGATACGGCGGAGCGCGACGCCAACCCCGTCAAAGAGCTGCAAGAGCATTTCGGCCATATCGAACTCGGCGTGTTCGCCGCCGTGGTGCAGGGCGGCGAGATCAAGCCGGGCGATGAGATCGCAGTGCTGGCTTAGGGAAGAAAGGAAGCCTACTTTTTGTGAACAAAAAGTAGCAAAAAAACTTTGTTCGCTTGAGCCGCGGTTGTTTCAGCGCCACAGGCCCAGAATTAGCAAAAGTTTTTGCGCCGCTTTTTTCAAAAAGCGGCCCTTCCCTTCTCCCCCGGCGGGTAGAATTTCAAAATCACCACCATCAGCGCCATGGCCGGCAAGGCCGCGAAGCTGGTGGCGATGAAAAACGGAATGAAGCCCAGGGCCGCGGCCATCACCCCGGACAGGCCGCCGATCGTATGCAGCGCCAGCGGCGAGAGCGAGGAAAGCAGCGCGTATTGGGTCGCCGTGTATTCCGGATTGCACAGGCCGGAGAGGTAGGTCAGGAACCCCGCATAAGCGAGCGCGCCGGCGAAGGACTCCACAACCGAGGTGGCCACCAGCATGCCGGGATGGCCGGGGAACAGCCCGAGGGCCGGATACATCAGCAAAGCCAAGGTCTGAAACAAGGAGGTGGCCAGCAAGGCCCGGCCGACGCCCAGCCGCGCCACCAAAAAACCGCCCAAAGCGGCGCCCGCCAGCGTCGCCGCCAAAGAGACGGGGCCGTTCGCCACCGCGATCGCCGCCCGGTTGAAGCCGAGTGACGTATAATACGGGGCGAGCATGCCGCTTGCCAAAGCCTCGCCGAGACGGAAAGCGATGATGAAGGCGATCACCACCATCGCGCCCCGCCGCGACAGGAATTCCACGAATGGCACCCGCACGGCCGCCGTGAAACGTGCGGCGAACCCCGCCGGTCCGCTTTGCCGCGGCACGTCCGGCTCGGGCGCCAAAAAGGTTGCCAAGGGGCCGATGAGCGCCAGCCCCGCCACCAGCAGCAGGGCGGCATTCCAGCCGGTCCGCGCCGAAAGGGCGATGACGCCCGCGCCCGAGACCAACATCGCCACACGGTAACCCCAGACATAAGCGGCCAGCGCCACGCCCTGCTGGCGCGGCGCGAAACTCTCGATCCGCCAGGCATCGATCAGAATATCCTGGCTTGCGGAGACGAACGCCACCGCCGCGCCGAGTGCGAGCGTCAGCCCGACATGCGCCGCCGGGTGGGAGAGCGCCAGCGCCACGATGCAGGCGACCAGCAGGCCCTGCACGGTCAGCAGCCAGCCACGCCGCCGGCCGAGCCACGGCGGGGGCACCTCGTCGAACACCGGTGCCCACAAAAATTTCAGCGTATAGGCAAGGCCGATATTCGCCGTCAGCCCGATGACCCCCAGCGCCAGATGCGCCGACGTCAGCCACATTGACAGGGTGAAACCCGACAGCGCCAGCGGCAGGCCGGAGGCAAAGCCCAGCGCCGTCATCAATCCGATTTTCTTCATCCCGCTACCGTTGGCCGGATCGTTGGCGCCGCGCCACCGCGCTCAATCCTGCGAAATTTTCTCCGGCATTTCAATGTCGATCTCCAAGGTCGACACCTGACTGCCGCGGTCGAGCTTCACATTCACCTTGTCACGGTCGATCTTGATATGCTTGGCGATGACAGCCAGGATCTCCTCCTGCAGCACCGCCGCGAGGTCGGCACGGCCGTCAAACACACGCTCATGCGCCAGCAGCAGTTGCAGGCGCTCGCGCGCCACCGGCGCCGAACGCTTCCGCATAAAAAGGTCGAAAATGCTCATGCCATCGCCTTTCGTCCGAAGATCCGGCTCATCAAACCACGGCGCTCGACCGGAGCGGTGATTTCGATCTTCTCACCCAGCAGCCGGCGCGCCGCCTCGATATAGGCCCGGGCCGGGGCCGACTCCGGATTGTTCAGCGTCACCGGGCAGCCCAGGTTCGAAGCGGTCAGCACTTCCGCACTTTCCGGCACGATGCCGAGCAGCGGGATCGCCAGAATTTCCAGCACATCCTCGACCTTCAGCATCTCGCCGCGCGCGGCGCGGGCCGGGTCGAAGCGGGTGAGCAGCAAATGTTTCTCGAGCTTCGCGCCGTTCTCAGCCTGGCGCGTTTTGGAGTCCAGCATGCCGATGATGCGGTCGGAGTCACGCACCGAGGAGATTTCCGGGTTGGTGACGACCACTGCCACATCGGCGAAGCGCATTGCCATCATCGCGCCCTTTTCAATTCCGGCCGGGCTGTCGCAGATGATCCAGTCGAATTTATCCCGCAATTCGCTGATGATCCGGTCCACGCCCTCTTCCGTTAGCGCATCCTTGTCGCGGGTCTGGGAGGCAGGCAGCATCGAGAGCGTCTCGATCCGCTTGTCACGGATGAGCGCCTGGGCCAGCTTGGCATCGCCCTGCACCACATTCACCAGGTCGAACACCACGCGCCGCTCAGCGCCCATGACAAGGTCAAGATTGCGCAGACCGACGTCGAAATCGATGATCACCACATTCTGCCCGGCCTTCGCCAACGCAGCCCCCAACGAGGCCGAGGTCGTGGTTTTCCCAACGCCCCCTTTGCCGGACGTCACCACCAAAACTTTAGACATTACATCTCCTCTTCCCGCATGATGTACGGAACGCCCTATTCGAGCGGCGAAACTTTCAGACGATCGGCATCAAGTTCAACCTGCACCGCGCAACCGTGACGGTTGTCCCCCCAATGCTCGGCCATGTCATAAATGCCGTCGATGGCGATCAGCTCGGCCATCAGCTTCCGGCAGAAAATCCGCGCGGTCCCGCCGGTGCGAATCCCGGCGATCGCCCGTCCCCGCAGCGAACCGTAGACATGGATCGAGCCCCCGGCAATCAATTCCGCGCCGGAGGAGACAGAGCCGACGACAATGATATCTCCGTCTTCGAACACGATGGACTGGCCGGAGCGGACCGCCCGGTCGATCAGCAGCGAGGCCGGCCGCGCGCTCTTCGCGTCCGCCGTGGCAGCGGCCGCGGGTTCCAGCTCAACCGCCGACTCGGCCGGCTCGGCCGCGCCCGGCACGATGACTTCCCGGTCCGCCATCGCCTGAGCCCGCATCTCGCGACCCTGCGCCAATTTCGGCAGACGCTCCCACCCGGTCCCGGACAGAAGGGCGTGATCAACCCCCTCCAGCCCGACAATCCGGAGGTCCCGTGACGCGAGCGCATCGAGAACCGCGCCCAGATTTTGGTTGGCGTCATGGATCGCCGCCAGATTGGCGACGATTGGCCGATCCGCAAAAAAGCCGGCGGAACGGCTCATCTGCTCGTCCAATGCCGCCAGCCAGGGCTCGAGCGGCGCCTCGGGGGCGACGATCAAAGCCATGAAACTGCGGCCCCGAATGAGAATCTTGGGCAGTTTTAGGGATTCGCTCGACACCCGCGAGGCCTAGCTGGAGCGCCTCCGCAGTGTCAATGATCTATCGCCATGGTTTGCAACAGTTCGCATGACGTGCATTTCGCCAAAACCGGCAGCTAGCCCGCAAATGCATGAAATCGCTCGGCAAAGATCAGCTGGCGCCTGGCTTGTCGCGAGGGAGACGCGTCAGCCGCCCGCCGCCGGATTGACCTCGACCGTCGCGGTCATGCCCGCGATCAGCTGGACTCCGGGCGGCACATGGTCGAGTCGAACCCGCACGGGCACACGCTGCGCCAGCCGCACCCAGGTGAAGATGGGATTGACCGTGGCGAGCCCCTGCTGACTCAGCTGCGCGTTCGGCACACCGATCGCCCGGGCGATGCTCGCCACATGCCCGCTGAGCACCTGGCGGTCGCCGAGCAGCTTGACCTTGGCTGGGTAGCCCACACGGATCGCGTGCAGGCTCGTTTCCTTGAAATATCCGTCCACCCAGAAGGAATCCGCATCGACCAGCGCGAGCTGGGGGATGCCGACATTGGCATAATCCCCGAGCTCCGCCTGCAAGTTCGTCACCCAACCATTGACCGGCGCGCGGATCTGCGTCCGGGCCAGATTAACCTGGGCCAGCTCCAGCCGGGCCTGCGCCTGCTGCAACATCGCGGCGGCCACCAGAGACGCGGTGTCATCGTTCTTCCGGCGCCGCGCCGCCTCGCTGCCCAAGGTCGCGAGCGTCGCCTGATCCTGCCGCACCACCGCCTCGGCCAGCTTGACCGCGATCTGATAATCCGTGGGATCGATCTGCATGAGCAGTTCGCCCTTATGCACATACTGGTTGTCCTGCACCGGCAGGTCGACGATGCGTCCGGCAACCTCCGGCGCCAACCGGTCGACATCAACCCGCACCGTGCCATCACGGGTCCATGTCCCCTGCATATAAACATGCCACATGGCCCAGGAGAGCGGCACCGCCAGGGCGAGCGCGATCAGCGTGATCAGCACGGGCGCGATACGCCGGGGCGGCGGCTCCACATCCAGCATGCGGCGCAGCTGCTCTGCCGCCGCATCGCTCACCGGTGACGGGTCGTTTTTTACCATGATCCCCCTCGGAACGCGACGAACAAAACCATTGAAGACAGCACGATCATATAAACCGCGAAGATGAACAGCGCCGGGTGCCAGACATAACGGAGGAGGCCGAAGCGGTCGGCAATCCGGCGCAGGATCACGACGAGCATCCAGGAAGCGCCGAGCATCAGCGCCATCGGGCTGAAACACACGCCGAACAGAGTGATGTTGGCAAAACTCACGGCCGCGCACCTTGGCTAAAAAACCCGCCATGCTGGGTCAGCGCCTCGCAAACCGCCAGAATGCCGGCCCGCAGCTTGAGGGCCGCTTCCTCCGCCGGCGCCCCGATGCGGCGGTCGAGTGCGGTCAGCTGCGCGATCGTTTGCGCCGGCCGCCCCCCGACAAACGCCGCAAGGGCGCCATTCAGCTCGTCTTGCAGCCCAAAGCGCGGCGCGGCGCGACGCAGCCGGATGATCTCCTTACCCACCGCCAGAGCCGCCAGAAGCTGGGCACGTTGCACCGGTTCGGCCAGATCCGGCAGCACGTAAAGGCGATGGAAAACACACCGCTCCCAGCGCGCCGGGCTGGGGGCCGGCTGCACCGCCAGCCGGCGCAGGTCGCGCAAGGTGAGAGACAGCAGCCGGCGCACCCGCATCGCCGGCGGCACCGGCGGCACGAGGCGGCACGCCACCGTGGCGACGATCGTGCCGACGACAATGCTGACGGCGCTGTTAAAGAAAACACCGCCATCGTGAGCCTCGCCGTTAGCAGCACCGAGCAGCGGCATGAACGTCAAAACCATGCCGGCGAACATCGCGCTGTGGCGCAGCCGCACCATGCACCAGCCAACCGGCACCAGAAACAGCCCCAGGACCACACAGAAACCGCCAAATCCGCTCACCAACGGCAGGAACAGGAAATTGGCGGCGCCGGCCCAAAGCGCGGTCAGGATCGTGCCGATGGCAAATCCGTCAGCCGCGGGCCGCACCTGGTCCCCCCGTGGGGACAGCAACAACACCGAGATCGCCCCGAAGACCAGCGCCTGCCCGCCATAAGGCCAGGCGGTGAACATCCATAAGAGCTCCAGAACGCCCAAGATAACGAACACCCGCAGCGCACTGACGAAACAAGGGAGCAGGTCAGGCACCCGCAGATGCGACCGCCCGGGGCTCGGGCGCGGCTGGCGCGGCACATCCAACAAGGCGATGCCGCTCAGGGCCTGTTCCAGCCCGAGCAATGCTTCGGCGGTCCAATCCGACAACAAACGCTGCGAGACGCTATCCGCTTTTCCCTTCAGCAAGGCTTTGGCGCCCACCAGGCAGGATCGCTGCAATCCCGTCGGATCGGCGCGCCAGAGTCCGGCGACGTCAGGCTGTGCCGCGCGAAACAATTCCGGCGGAATGGCGGCCCGGATCACAGCGGCCTCGCCCCTGCCCTGTTCCCGTGGCAGAACTTCGAGGTGACGGGCGACCAGGCGCCAGGCGGACAACATCGAGAGCAAGCCGCTGGTGGCGCGTTCAAGGCGCGGCGAATGCGGGCGCAAATCCGACGATTCCCCCATCGCCTCATCGACGGTGACGTCGAGCGCGATGACACGCCGCGTCAGCTCCCGCCTGATCGTCCGCGCCTCCCCCTCGCTGGGGCCCGCCAGCGCCAAAGCGTTGAGAAAGTGCCGGGAAACTTCCTGAGCAAGTCCGGCCAGCTGGGCGGCCAGGCGATGCCGCGCCCCACCGAAGTCCGTGCCCGCCAGCACCAGGCCGGCGCTGGCGATGCCGATACAGATCTCCGTGGCGCGGGTGACGGCGAGCATAAACGCATCGCCGCTGGAAGCACCCGTCGCCCCGAGTTCGCCGGCGGCGATGATGGCCGCGGTGTAGCCCGCCAGAGCCGCCGCATAAGACGCGAAATTCCGCAGCATTCTTGAAGCAAATCCACAGGCCGCACCCCACACGGCAAGCCCCAGCAGAAACCACAAGCGTTGCTGGGGAAAGAGCCCGGAGAGGATCACCGCGGCAACGGCGCCAACCACCGTGCCGATCATGCGGAAATAACCTTTACGCAAAGAGGCCCCAAGGCGCGGCTGGCACACCGCGGCAGCGCTCATGCCGGCCCAATAGCTGTTATCGAGTTCCAGCTCAAACGCGATGAACATGGCCAGGCAGACGGAGGCCCATAATCTGACGCCGAACCAAAAGGCGGGCGAGGCCACCACCGCGCGACAAGGCAACCAGATCGCCACGTTCACGGCGCGGCCCTCGTGATAGCAAATATTGTGGATTCGATTGATGTTCCTGATGCCAGATGATGTTGCCACAACGCTCGATCCACGCCGGCGCCGCTTCTCAAAGATAAGGAACGTCTCTTGATTAATCGACAACCAAAAAAATTGTTAGGATCACCGACGCGATACGAAGGCCTGAAAAATGTCTGGGCGCCGCGCGCCTTCATGAACATCCGGCGCTCATAGCGCCGATTGATCTTTCTTTGGCCTGCAATTCCCGCATGGTTCGCATGCTAACGCTCCAGGCTGGCTAAGCAAATCAAGAAAAGTGGCCGCTTTTTCGATCAAAAGCGGCGCAAAAACTCTTGGCTCAGCTGGGCCTGATTCTGTGTCGCCGACAACGCCCACAGCCCAGAGTCAATAAAGTTTGTTTGCTTCTTTTTGTTCACAAAAGGAGCCTTCCCCTTGCCTGGGCCGATCTGGCCTAACGTAATCACGCTCAGCAGCGCAAAAACTTTGACTCCTTTGGGCCTGTGGCGCTGAACCAGCATGGCGAAAATTGCCACGAGGCTCCGCCTGAAAAATTTTGTATCGCTGGCGAACGGGACTATCCCCCGCCTTTTTCTGCCATTAAAGTCGGGGCAATCAAGTCCGCGGCAAGCGGAGCCGAAGAAGAAAAAGGAGGTTCGTTCATGCCCAAAACCGGGCCAGAGCCTAGCGTTTTCGACTACATCATCGTCGGTGCTGGTTCAGCCGGCTGTGTGCTCGCCAACCGGCTAACGGAATCGGGCCAATACCGTGTGCTTCTGCTCGAAGCCGGCGGCCCGGATCGCAACCCGTGGATCCACATCCCCATCGGCTACGGCAAATTGTTCAAGGACCGGCGGGTCAACTGGATGTACGAGACCGAACCCGAGCCGGAGCTGAACAACCGCCGCATTTTCCAGCCACGCGGCAAGGTTCTGGGTGGCTCCAGCTCGATCAACGGCCTCATTTATTTGCGCGGCCAACGGCAAGACTGGGATCTTTGGCGTCAGCTCGGCAATCCCGGTTGGTCGTTCGACGATGTGCTGCCTTACTTCAAGAAATCCGAAAACCACGTCCGCGGCGCCGACGCGTTTCATGGCAGCGGCGGTGGACTCACGGTTTCATATCCGCACCGGCACGTTCTCTGCGATGCGTTCATCCGCGCTGGGACCGAGACGGGCCTGAAGCAGCGCGAGGAATTCAATGCCGGCGAGCAGGAGGGCGTCGGTTATTTCCCGATGACAATACGCAACGGCCGCCGTTGCAGCGCCGCCGTCGCCTTCCTGCATCCCGCCATGAAACGCCATAACCTGACCGTGATCACCAACGCGCTGGCGCACAAAATTCTATTCGAAGGCAAGCGCGCCATCGGCGTGCAGTTTGGCCATGACGGGCAGACCACCGAGGCGCGTGCCACGCGCGAAGTGATTCTCGCAGGGGGCGCCATCAACTCGCCGCAGCTCCTGCAGCTCTCGGGCTGGGGACCAGGCGATTTGCTGCAGCAATACGGCATCCCGGTGATCGAAAACGCCCCCGGCGTCGGCCGTCGTCTGCAGGACCATTTGCAGGTGCGCATGGTCTTCAAATGCCGCCAGCGCATCACCGTGAACGACGACTACCATCATCTTGGCCGGCGTGTGACCGCCGGGCTTGATTACTTCCTGCGCCGGCGCGGGGCACTGACTACCGCCGCAGGTTATGCCACGGCTTTTTTCAAGACGGATCAACGTTACGAAACGCCCGATTGCGAGGTGCATTTCATTCCTTTCAGTACCGACAAGATGGGCGACGCGTTGCATCGCTTCTCCGGCTTCACCGCTTCGGTCTGCCAGCTGCGCCCCGAGAGCCGCGGCCATGTGCGCATCAAAAGCGCCGATCCCACCGTTCCCCCGGAGATCGTCGTGAATTATCTCTCCGAAGAGACCGACCGGCGCGTCAATGTGGCCTCGCTTCGCATTCTGCGCGGCATCATACACGCACCTGCCATGGCCGATTATTTGCTCGAGGAATACGAGCCCGGAACCGCCATTGAGGGCGATGACGAGCTGCTCGCTTATTGCCGCGCCCGCGGCACCACCATCTATCATCCCGTCGGCACATGCGCGATGGGGCCCAATTCCGGCGCTGTCGTGTCCCCGGAGTTGAAACTGCACGGTGCCGAGTCCATCCGTGTTGTCGACGGTTCGATCATGCCGCGTCTCATTTCCGCCAACACCAACGCCTCGATCATCATGATCGGCGAGAAAGCGGCGGATATGATCCTTGCCGACGCACGTGCGCAGTAAAGGGAAGGCTTCTTTTTTAGGGCCTGTTGGGATTTAAGGGATTCCCCTGGTCTGGGTAGTTGTGATTCACGCTGTTTATGGATCGCCGTATTCTGACCGATGCTCAATGGGCACAGATTGAACCGCTTTGCCAAGGGAAGCGCCGCGACCCTGGGCGGAGTGGCACGAACAACCGGATGTTCATTGAAGGGGTGTTGTGGATCGCCCGGACGGGGAGCCCTTGGCGTGA
>DATJHR010000004.1:0-82193 GCA_035493735.1 Acidocella sp. | reverse complement strand
GCGCTGCGCATCGCGCCTCTCCCCGATTCCAGCCTCATTGCGATCAAAGTTGGCGAAATCAGGCGGGTCGTGGCGGCGTCACCCCAATATCTTGAAAATCGGCCGATGGTCAGGGGGCCCGAAGACCTGGCATTTCATGAGTGCATCACGCACGGGGAGCCTGTGCAAAATGAGGTATGGAGTTTTCCAGCGTTGCCGGGCACCGATAAGCCGCGCAATGTCCGCATTTCTGCGCGCCTGCATGTCAATCTGATCGAATCCGCGGTGCGCAGCGCGGTGGATGGCCATGGGGTCGTGCGGGTTCTGTCCTACCAGGTCGAACCGGAAGTGCGTGACGGACGCTTGAAAATCATTCTGGCCGATGCGGAGCCGGAGCCGATCCCGGTCCATCTCATCACCCCGGCAGGACGGCTGGAAAGTGCCAAGGTCCGGGCTTTTGTCGACTTCGCCGTTGCCCGCCTGAGGCGGTGACGAATCAGGCGCAAGCGCAGGGGAAGGCTTCTTTTTGTGAACAAAAAGAAGCAAAAAAACTTTGTGATGCTGGGCCATGGGCGTTGGCGCTGCCAATGACTATGGCCCAGCGGACAAAAAGTTTTTGCGCCGCTTTTTTCAAAAAGCGGCCGCTTTCCTTCGGGACGGGAGACGCGGGCTTACTTGATTTTGGCGATCTGTGCGGCCGAAAGGGCCTGTACAGAAGCCGGCGAGCGCCAGCGTGGCAACGCCCGCCAGGAGCTTGTTAGTAAAAGTCACGTTCGTATTCCTTATACTGGCTGCATCCCGAGAGAGGAGCGCTGTGACACAGCGTGCTCGACCGGGGGCCCTCGGCATAGTTAAACCCCGTCGCAAAGGCGACGGGGTTTGCATGTCAGTTTAATGACATTTTACATTTTTGTGACGTTCTGGCAGTGCGGTTAAACTCGATGTTAGCAAAGGAAGCGGCCGCTTTTTGAAAAAAGCGGCGCAAAAACTTTTATCATGCTGGGCCTGATTCTGTGTCGCCGACAACGCCCACGGCCCAGAGTCAACAAAGTTTTTTTGCTTCTTTTTGTTCACAAAAAGAAGCCTTCCCTTTCGTCTATCAGCTCATCCAGTTGCCGCCATCGACATTCAGCGTCTGCGCGACGACATATTCCGCATCATCGGAGGCGAGGAACACGGCCGCGCCGGCGAGATCGTCGGGGTGGCCCATGCGCCCATAGGGCACCGCCTCGCCGACGAGGCGTTTCTTCTCGCCGATCGCGCGGCCCTCATAGCGCGCGAACAGCGCATCCACTTGCGCCCACATTGGCGTGTCGACCACACCGGGCGCGATGCCGTTCACGCGGATTCCATGGCCGATAAGGTTGAGCCCAGCCGATTGCGTGAGGCTGATCACTGCCGCCTTGCTCGCGCAATAGACGCCCACCAGAGGCTCACCGCGCCGCCCGGCCTGCGAGGCCATGTTGATGATCGCCCCACGCCGGTTCGCGGCGATCATCTGCTTGGCCACCGCTTGCAGCGTGAAGAGCAAGCCCCTCACATTGACCGCAAAGACCTGGTCATAACTCGCCTCGGTGATGTCCACGATCGGCGCAAGGTCGAAGATCGCGGCGTTGTTCACGAGGATGTCGAGCCCCCCGCGCGCGGCGGTGAATGCCGCAAAGGCCTCGATTGAATCCTGTGCGGTCACATCGAGCGCACAGCCATGCGCCATCGGCCCCAGCGCGGCCGCCGCGCGCGCGGCGGCCTCGGGCGAAAGATCGGCAATGCAGACGCGCGCCCCTTCCGCGACGTAACGCGCCGCGATCGCCTGCCCAATGCCCCCGGCACCGCCGGTGACCGCGGCATATTTCCCTGCCAGACGTCCGCTCATGGCGTCACCAGCAGCAATAGCCGCCATCGGCGAGCACGATCGAGCCGGTCATCAGGCTCGACGCGTCCGAGGCGAGAAACAGCACCACCGAAGCGATCTCATCCATTTGCCCCACCCGATGCATGGGCGTCATGTCCAGCCAGGTTTGCTTGAGCGTCGGGTTCTCCATGCCGAAGCGCGTCAGCGGCGTGTCGATATAGGTGGGGGCGACCGCATTCACCCGCACGCCGCGCCCGGCCCATTCCGCGGCGAGTGAGCGCGTGAGGTGATGCACCGCCGCCTTCGAAGCGTTGTAGAAGCTTTGCTCCTGCGGCTTGTTGACAATAAAGCCTGACATCGAGCCGATGTTCACGATCGCGCCCCGCTGCCGCGCCAGCATGCGCTTGCCGAAATCCCGCGCGCACCAGAACACACCGTTGAGATTGACGTTGATGTGGTCAAGCCAATGTTCGTCCGTCACCGTTTCCGCGGGCACGCCGGAGCGGGCGATGCCGGCATTGTTCACGAGAATGTCGATGCCGCCGAGCCGCGCCTCCAGCGCACCGGCAACCTCGTCCACCTGCGCCGAGTCTGTTACGTCGAGCATGACCGTATCGGCCTGATAGCCGGCGGCGGCGAGCTTCGCCTGCCCCTCGACCAGCCCCGCCTCGTCGCGATCCGCGATCACCACATGCGCGCCGGCCTCGGCGAGCGCCGTTGCGCAGGCAAGGCCGATGCCGCGCCCGCCACCGGTGACGACGGCATTGCGGCCTTTTAAATTGTATTTCTCAAGATACATCGGGGCGTTCTCCTAAATGTCAGTTAGAAAGTAAGTGGCCGCTTTTTGAAAAAAGCGGCGCAAAAACTTTTTTGACTTTGGGCCCGTGGCGTTGGAAACAGCGCGGCCCAAATTAACAAAGTTTTTTTGCTACTTTTTGTTCACAAAAAGTAGCCTTCCTTATCCTATGTGCCGGCGCATCAGAGATTTTCCGTCCGCATCGAACAGGCAAGCATGGTCAGGCTTGGCGGCTACCGCCACCTGGTCGCCCGGCTTCACGCCGGACAGGCCGGGCGCCTTCACGATCAGCCTGCCCTGATGCACGCCTTTCACATAAACCAACGTTTCGCCGCCGAGATGCTCAACAATGTCGGCCGTTCCCTTGAACGGTCCGTCTGCTGAGAGTTCGAGCGCTTCTGGCCGGAGGCCGAGCGTAATCGAACTGCCGGGCGCCGCATCGAGCGCCGCCGTCGGGACGTCGAGCGCGGCGCCGCCGGGCAGGGCCACCCGTACGGCGCCATCCGTGCGTGCGACCACAACAGCGTCCATCATGTTCATCGTGGGTGAGCCGATAAACCCGGCGACGAAGCGGTTGGCCGGATTGTGATACAGCTCGAGCGGGGAGCCGACCTGCTCGACCTTGCCGCCATTCAGCACCACGATCCGGTCGGCCATGGTCATTGCCTCAACCTGATCGTGCGTCACATAGATCATGGTCGCCTGCAGATCCTGGTGCAGCTTCACCAGTTCCGTCCGCATTTGCACCCGCAGCGCCGCATCGAGGTTAGAGAGCGGCTCGTCGAACAGGAACGCTTTGGGATGGCGGACAATGGCGCGCCCGATCGCCACGCGCTGGCGCTGCCCGCCCGAAAGCATTTTCGGGCGGCGGTTGAGCACCCGCTCGAGCTGGAGGATGCGCGCGGCCTCCGCCACCTTGGCGGCGATCTCGGCTTTCGGCCGGCCCGCCATTTTCAGCGCGAAGCCCATATTTTCCGCGACCGTCATATGCGGATAGAGCGCGTAAGACTGGAAGACCATGGCCAGCTGGCGCTGGTCCGGCGGCACGTCGTTCGCGCGTACGCCATCGATCAGCAGGTCGCCGCCGGTAATCTCCTCAAGCCCCGCGATCATGCGCAGCAATGTCGATTTGCCGCAGCCGGAAGGGCCCACGAACACCACGAATTCGCGATCCGCGATGGTGAGATCAACGCCCTTGATGACCTCGAGCGCCTCGTAGGACTTGCGGACGTTATGCAATTCGAGAACGGCCATCGGGTTTCTCCTATTTCACCGCACCGAAGGTCAGGCCGCGCACCAGACGGCGCTGGGTGAGGCTGCCGAACACCAGGATCGGCGCCACCGTCAGCACCGAGGCGGCCGAGAGCTGCGCCCAGAACAACCCCTCAGGTGCCGAGAAGCGCGCAATATAGGCGGCGAGCGTGCCGGCATGGGCGGAGGTCAGGTTGATGCTCCAGAAAGCCTCGTTCCAGGACAGGATGATGGCCAGCAGCGCGGTCGAGGCGATGCCGGGAGAGGCCAATGGCAGCAACAGATGAATCATCTGCTGGCGCGTGCCGACCCCGTCCACGCGCGCGGCCTCGAGGATTTCGTGCGGGATATCCTTGAAGAAGGAGTAGAGCATCCAGATGACCAGCGGCAGATTCATCAGCGTGTCGACGATCACGAGCCCGGTGCGCGTGTCGAGCAGGCCGGCATCGCGGAAAATGATGTAAATGGGGATGAGCGCGCCCACCGGCGGCAGCATCTTCGTGGAGAGCATCCAGACCAGAAGGTCCTGGGTGTGTCGCCCGGGCCGGAAGGCCATCGCGTAAGCGGCAGGAAACGCGATCAGCGTGGCCAACACGGTCGAGCCGACGCTCACCACGACGCTATTGATCGCGAAAGAGAGATAAGCGGTTCCGGAGGTCGCGGTTTGAAAGCTTGTCAGCACCGGCCGGAAGATCAGCAGCGGCGGAATCGCGATGGCCTGCGCCTCCGTCTTGAAGGCGGTGATCAGCATCCAGATGATCGGAAACGCCATGCCGAGCGCGGCCGCCCAGGCGATGGCGCCGAACAACACCGAGCCGGTCCGGTTGCGCATCGCCGTCTCCTCAGCGGTTGAGGCTGCGCGCCACCGCGCGCATCAGGAAGAAGGCAACGATATTCGCCAGCACGATCGCCAGGACGCCCGCTGCCGAAGCGCCGCCGATGTTGAAGTTCAGCAAAGCGCGAATATAGACGAGGAACGTGAGCGTCGTCGTCGCGTCGCCCGGGCCGCCGGCGGTCGTGGTCAATATCTCGGCGAACACCGACAGCAGAAAGATCGTTTCCATCATCACCACGATCGCCGCCGGGCGGCCGAGATGGGGCAGGACGATATAGCGCAGCCGCGACAGGGGACCGGCCCCGTCCATGCGCGCGGCCTCGATCTGCTCGCTGTCGAGCGATTGCAGCGCGGTGAGCAGGATCAGCGTCGCAAACGGGATCCACTCCCAGGCGATGATGATGATGAGCGACAACATGGGAAACCGCGTGAACCAGGCGACCGGGGGCAGCCCTGCCAGGCTCAGCAGCCAGCCGATGAAGCCATTCAGCGGGTCGAGCAGCAAATTCTTCCAGATCAGCGCCGCAACCGGCGGCATGATGAAGAAGGGAGAAATGGCGAGCAGCCTGGCCACGTTCCTCCCGGGAAACTCGTTGTTAAGCAGCAGCGCGAAGACGGTGCCAAGCACAACCGACAGGATCAGCACGCTCGCCACCAGCGTCACGCTGTTCTCGATCGCGCTGCGCAGCGAAGAGTCGCTGAACAGAAAGGCGTAGTTGCGCAGGCCGACGAAAAACACGCGGCCCGGGCTCATGAGGTTGTAGTGCTCAAGCGAATACCACAACGTCATGAGCAAAGGCACGATCGACCAGATCGCCAGCAACAGCACCGACGGCGCCAGCAGCAGCGCCCCCGCCCTCCGCGCCCGACGCACACGGCTGCGATCAGGCGCGATACTGACCGAGGCTGGGGCGGATGCGGTGCTCATGGTTTTACCCTTCAGGCGTGCGGGCGGTCCGGTTACCGGATATAGCTGGCATCCTCCATGGTGCGCCGCGTCGAATTTTGCGCGTTCTGCAAGGCGGCGGCGACACTTACCCGACCGGCGAGGGCGGCTGCGACATCCTGACCGACTGTGGTGCCGATGCCCTCGAACTCCGGAATGTCGACATATTGCACGCCGATATAAGGCACCTTCATCGCCGTGGGATGCTCAACATCGGCACTCTTGATCGAGGCGGCGACCAGGGGCGCGAAGGGGGCGGCCCGTAAATAGTCCGGATTTTCATAGGTGGACATGCGGGTTCCGGGCGGCACCGCGACCCAGCCCTCGCTTTGTGCGACCAGATGGATGTAGGCTTTGGATGTCGCCCAGGCGAGGAATTTCTTCGCCGCCGCCTCATGCCGCGAGGTTGTCGGAATCGACAAAGACCAGGCCCAGAGCCAATGCGATCCGTTCGGCGTCACCGCGATCGGCGCCGGCGCCACGCCCACCTCATTCGCAACACTCGAGGTCTTCGGGTTGAACAGCGTGCCGGCGGCCACTGTCGCGTCGATCCAGATGCCGCATTTGCCCGTGGAAAACAGCGCCAGATTTTCGGTGAAGCCGTTCGAGGTCGCATTCGGCGGCCCGTCGCGCCGCAGCAGATCGACATAGAACGAAATGGCTTTCTCCCAGGCCGGGCTGGTCAGTTGCGGCTCCCAACTCATGTTGAACCAGGCGCCGCCGAACGTGTTCACGAGAGTGGTGAGATAGGCAAAGTTCTCGCCCCAGCCGGGCAGGCCGCGCAGGCAGATGCCGTATATGCCATGCGCCTTGTCCGTGATCTTGTCGGCATAAGAGGCGATCTGCGCATAGGTCGGCTGCGCCGGCATGGTGATGCCGGCCTTCGCGAAAAGATCCTTGCGGTAGTAGGTCATCGAACTCTCGGCATAGAACGGCACGGCATAAAGCGCGCCGTTATAAGAGAGCGCGTTGCGCACGGTCGGGAAGAGATCGTCCATGTCATAGGCCGGCCCCAGATCGCCGACGCGGTCGAGCCATCCCGCCTTGGCCCAGAGCGGCGCCTCATACGTGCCGATCGTCACGATGTCGAAGGACCCCGCATGCGTCGCGATATCGGTCGTCACACGCTGGCGCAGCGTGTTTTCCGGCAACACAACCCAGTTAAGTTTGATGCCCGTTTCCTTGGTGAAGTCGGGAGACAATTTTTGCATCACCACCATGTCCGGATTGTTCACGGTGGCAATGGTCAGCGTCTCCGCTCGTGCAAAACTGGCGGCGCCGACAAGTAACGTGGACGCCACTCCCATCATCCCAAGGCGCAGCATGGATTGCATTTCGGATTCCCCCCCGTTTTTTTCTGTCAGTACGCCGAGACCAGTCGGATGGAACGCAGGCCGCGCCCTCCGAAGCTGAACGGCGGCGCGATGCATCCCAATTCATTCAAATCGCCAAGCGTTGAACGCGCCCGTTACGGGCCGTTCTTCTTGTTTTTTGTTATTGCAACTTCCGTGCGACCGGTTGTTTCTTGTGAATTTACAGTTAGGGACCTTTCTTTTGGAAAGTCAACTGGCCGGCACATCGCCCTGCATAAGCGCCCGATAGGCCATCTGGTCGGCGAAAAGCCGGTGAAATACGGCATATTTTTGTGAATGATACGGCTGTGCATGGGGAGCGGGTTCGATCGTCGCGCCGATCCCGCTCATCGCTGCCATGGCTGCGCCGAGATCGGTAAACACACCGGCGGCAACCGCCCCAAGCATCGCGGCGCCGAGCAGCACGGCCTCGTTTTCGCGCGGCAGGATGATCCGGCAGCCGGTCGCGTCGGCATGTTCCCGAAGAAACAGTGGATTCTTGGCGCCGCCGCCGGTTGCGATGATGGTGTCGATCCGATAACCGCCCTGGTTGAGCGCGGCGATGATATGGCGGGTGCCGTAGGCGAGCGCCTGAACGGTGGCGAGATAGAGGAGGGCAAGCTCATCCGGGCCGGCTTCGAGCGCCAGGCCGGAGATCATTCCACGTAGGCTCGCATCCGCGCGCGGCGAGCGGTTGCCGTGAAAATCCGGCAGCACGTGCAGGCCGCGGCTCAGCGCGGCCGGCATGTCGGCGAGGCCTCGCGCGGCGGCCAGCCGCTCGAGCCGCGCGTTCAGTCGTTCATACACGCTCTCGCCTGTCGCCTCCGCCTCGGCGCGCAAGTTAGGATAGGCGGCGTGCGTGGTGATGACATGGTCTATCAGCGCGCCGGTCGCGGACTGCCCGCCCTCATTCAGCCACAACCCCGGCAGCATGGCGCCGGAATAGGGCCCCCAGAGGCCGGGCACGAAACGCGGCACCGGCGAGACCGCCATGTGGCAGCTCGACGTGCCGCCGATCAGCGCCAGGCGCCGCGCGAACGGGTCCTCATCCGCGCCGTCAAGCGCCGTGCCGATCACCCCGATTCCGCCGGCATGGGCATCGATCACCGATGTCGCGACCGGCGTGCCAGGGGCCAAGCCAAGTTCCGCCGCGGCGCTGGGGGCAAGTCCGCCGGCCACGGCCGTGCCCACGTCCCGCATCGCCGTGCCGATCCGCGCGAACCCCTCATCGGCCAGGACGCCGAGCCCGATGCGGCGGAAGTAATCTTCGTCCCACCTGGCTTCATGGCCGAGGTAAGTCCATTTGCAGACGGTCGAGCAGAGCGAGCGCCCCGTGGCGCCTGTCGCACGCCAGGTCAGGAAGTCGGGCAGGTCGAAGAAATGCGCGGCCCGCGCAAAAGCCTGCGGCATCGCCCGGGAGAGCCAGAGCAGCTTGGGCGTTTGCATCTCCGGCGAGATGCGGCCGCCGACATAGCGGAGCACGGCCGCGCCGGTCGCGTTGATCTCCTCGGCCTCGGCCTCGGCCCGATGATCCATCCACAGAATCACGTTCTGCGTGGGATCGCCATCCGGATCGACGGAGACCGGGCCGCCCGCGCCATCGAGCAGCACGAGCGAGCAGGTCGCGTCGAAACCGATCCCGCATATCGCAACCGCCCCTGCCGCCTCTCGCGCCGCGCGCACGGCCTGCACCACCGCATCCCAGATATCGGCCGAGGATTGCTGGGCGAAGCCCGGCCGCGGCCGCCAGATTTGCAACGGCCGGCTCGCATGGCCGAGCAATTCGCCCTCGCGCGTGAATACGCCGGCCCGGGCACTGCGAGTGCCGACATCGACGCCGATGACCGCTGGTTTGATCATGGGAGAAGGCAGCAGGAAAGAAGCCGCTTTTTGAAAAAAGCGGCGCAAAAACTTTTGTTCATTTGGGCCGGTGGCGGTGAGAGGGTACGGGCCACGCTCTAACCCGCTTCCGCGATCAGGTTGCGTATATCCTCGAAGGAGGAAATGCCGTCCATGCCGCCCCGCCGGCTCACTGCCAGCGCGCCGGCGGCATTGGCATAGCGGAGGCAATCGGCGATCGGCATGGCCTCAAGTAGGCAAGTGACGAAGGTCGCGCCGAAGCAATCGCCCGCGCCGGTCGGATCGGCCTCGATGACGGGATAAGCGGGCATGTCGAGCGCCGTCTGGCGATCGCGGTAGCTCGCACCTTCAGCGCTGCGCTTGATGAGGATGCGCGACACACCGAGTGCGAACAAAGCTTCGATCGCCTCGGCCTCGGTCTTCGCCCCGGTCGGCAGCAGCAGCTCCGCACCGCTCGGGAGAAAAATATCCGTCAATTTCAGCATGTGTTCAAGCGCCGCGCGCATCTCAGGAGCCTCCAGCATTTCCTTGCGGATATTCGGATCGAACGACACCGTCCCTCCGCGCGCCTTCACGATCTCCGTCGCCTTCTTGACCTCGTCGATGATGGGGGAGGAGAAAAGCGAGGAGCCCATCACATGGAGATGGCTGCATTCCTCGAGCAGCTTACGCGCCGGCGGATCGAGCGCGATCTGCCCAGCCGCGCTCTGCTGGAGATTGAACAGGAAGTCGCGGTCGCCGTCCTCCCGATAGCGGAGGAAGGCGCTGGCGGTGACATGGTCGTCATGGATCTTCACCGCGCTCACATCCACGCCGTCGCGCTGCAGCCGCTCGATGTTCAGCCAGCCGAAATCATCATCGCCGACGCAAGAAATGATCCCGACCGGATGGCCGAGCCGTCCCACCTGAGCGGCGAAAATCGCCGGCGCGCCGCCCGGATAGGGGCCGCTGAGGGCCAACGGCTCGCGGAATCCTCTGCCCCGCTCAAGCGCGATGATATCAACGAGGATCTCGCCGATCGTGACGATCTTGCCCTTCGCATCAGCCATCAGCGTGCCGCCTCCTCCCGAGAAAACCGCGTCGCAGAGCCTTGCTCCGCTCACCTGCGATGATCCGTCCCTTCATGGGTCTGATGTTTCCCGCCCCACCCCCAATCTTGACGCCGAGGAAGGTACGACCACATAAACACGGCTATTTGCTTTTTGAAAGCTGTAAAGTTTCGTTTTTGAAAGTGCCGGCATTTTCTTGGGCGGCCATGACGCGTTAGGAAATCAGCCATGGAAATGCACAAGCTTGGGGCGCAGGGCCCCGCGGTATCCGCTTTGGGTCTGGGCTGCATGGGCATGTCCGGCATGTATGGTCCGAGCGACCGTGCCGAGAGCATCGCCACGATTCACGCCGCACTCGATGCCGGAGTCACTTTGCTGGACACGGGCGATTTCTACGGCATGGGGCATAATGAAATGCTGCTTGGCGAGGCGCTCGCCGCTATCCCACGCGATCGCTACCTGCTGAGTGTGAAGTTCGGCGCGCTCCGCGACCCGGCGGGCAACTGGATCGGGTATGATGCGCGCCCCGCCGCGGTGAAGAATTTCCTTGCGCATACGCTCCAGCGCCTCCGCGTCGACCACATCGACATGGATCTCGCTGCAATCGAGCGCGCCGTACCAAAAGACGCCGCCGCCGGTGAGCGCTACGCGCCGGCGCAGATGGCGCAGCTCGACAGTGAGCGCCCGTGACGCCGACCAGGGAAAAATGTCAGAAAAGGCTGTTAGTCAAATCAATCAAGGCAAGCGGAAGGCTTCTTTTTGTGAACAAAAAGAAGCAAAAAAACTTTATTGACTCTGGGCCGTGGGCGTTGTCGGCGACACAGAATCAGGCCCAGCATAACAAGAGTTTTTGCGCCGCTTTTTTCAAAAAGCGGCCACTTTCTTTCGCGCGTGCGCACACGGCGAATTCAAAAAGCGGCCGTTTTGCTTACGCCGCGTCCTCGCGATATTCACGACGCACAATGTCCAGCAACTCCGGGACGGAGGTGTTGGCGGAGTGGCCTTCAAAGGTACACGTGCCGCGCTGGATCATCATGATCCGATCCGCGACATCCAGGGTCTGGACGTAATTATGCGCGATCATGATCATCGAGATGTCGCCGCGGGCTTTCAAGCGCTCGATGAGGGCGATGATCAGCCCGGCTTCACGCGCCCCCATGGCGGCCAGCGGTTCATCAAGCAGCAGGATCCGCGCATTCGATGCGACCGCACGGGCGATCGCGATCGCCTGGCGCTGTCCGCCCGAAAGAGCGCCAACCTCTTCATCCATCGAGGGCACACTGACCCCGATCTCCTCTAACGCGGCCGCCGCGCGCTCGCGCATGGCGCGGTGGTCCAGCAAGGCAACAGGCCAACCGCGCTTTATTTCGCGGTTGAGAAACATATTGTGATAAACCGAGAGCGAGTTCACCAAGGCGAGGTCTTGATAGACGCATTCGATGCCAAAGGACCGCGCATGATCCACCGAGAGCAGCCGCGTGGCCTGCCCGTCGACGCGCAGTTCCCCCGTGGTTTGTTGCTGGAAGCCGGAAAGGATCTTCATCAGCGTCGATTTTCCGGCGCCATTGTCGCCCAGGATGCCGAGCATTTCCCCGCGCGCGACTTTCAGGGAAATACCTTTCAGCACCTGCGTCTGTCCGAAGCTCTTGGTAATATTCCGGGCTTCGAGGGTAGGGGATTCTGTTTCCATGGCTCAAATACGCCTTTTGCGCCGTAGGTCCGCGAACTGGACATTGGCGATCATGGTGAGAAGGATGGCGGCGCCGGTGATGATATCAAAGGCAAAGGCATTCACGCCGAGCAGGGTAAAGCCGTCCTGCAGAATGCCCAGAACCGCGGCGCCGGCCAGCCCGCCCAGAACGGTCCCGGAACCGCCCATCAGCGACGTTCCGCCGATGACAGAGGAAGCAATCGCCAGAAACATCACGTTGGACCCACCGGCATTCGGGTCGATGGAGGTGACGTGAAAGGCATTGATGATCCCCGCAAAACCTCCCAGCACGCTGCACAGGATAAAATTGCCGATCTTTATGCGACGCACATGGATGCCCGCTTCCGCGGCGCCGGTGGCATTGCCGCCCACCGCCACCGTGTGGAGCCCCCAGCTTGTATGGCGAAGAAGCCCATGCATGAGCACGGCGATCACCACGGCCCAGATGATTTGGCTATACTGCCAACCGCCAAACAACGGCGCGAGCGGCGTGTTGGGCGTGTTAACGGGAAAGGCGCCGCTCAGCGTGAGCGTCAAGCCGTTGAACAACAGCAGCGCCCCCAGGGTCGTGATGAAGGAAGGAACGCGAAAAACGACGGAAATCACGCCGATGCAAAAGCCGAGGAAGGCACAGATGGCCAGTGCCACAAGCACGGCCAGCAGGAACGGGATGCCGGCCATGTAGACGAAATTCATCACGAAAGGCGCCATGGCAAAGACTTGGCCAACAGACAGGTCAACCTCGCCGCAGATGAGCAGCATGATCTCGCCACAGGCAAGAATTGCCCATGGCGCTACAAACTGACTCACAGTTTGGAGATTCGCATTCGACAAAAATGCCGGCCGCATCGCGCCAAACGTGATCGCCAAGAGAATGCAAACGACGGCGATCCCGGCTTCGGGGGCGCGCAGCATGAAGCCGAGCGCCCTGACCGAAGGGCTACGATCCGGGTATTTGGACTTTACGGCGGCGGCCGTTCTGCTGCTGGCCATGTCGGATCAGCTCTCAATCGGGCCGGATCTGGATACGATGGTTTCCTTTGAACTCTTGCCTTCATACCGCGTGGCGGTGGTGAGGTAAGGTGGGACCGCATCTTTGGTCACAAATTTCAGGCCGGTGTTGATCTCGGCCGGTCCAACCAGGCCGCCCGAGGCCAGGAACATGACCATTTCCGCGACCGTGTAGAATCCTTGCAAGTAAGGTTGCTGATCGATGGTAAAATCCAAAATGCCCTGGCTGATATATTCGAGCGTCCGTGGCAACAGATCAAACCCGCCGCCATGCACGCCCTTGGCGGCAAGGCCGAACTCATGCATCGTTTGCCCCACCGACTGTGTCGAGCCCGCGTCAACTGCGAACATGCCCTTCACCGTCTGGTTGCCCAGATAATAGGCTTTGACCTTTGGCACCTCCTCGTCGATCGTGGCGCCGGTGGCGATCGCCTCATAGGTGATGGGCTTGCCGGAGGCTTTAATGGCCGCGATCGCGCCATCGATTCGCGGCTGGATGTTGAGCTGGCCTGGCGTGGCGATGAACAAGGCGACATGTCCCGAGCCGACCAGATCGACGATGCGGTTGCCCATCATGAAGCCGGAGCGGAACAAATCCTGGCCGATATAAGCGAGGCGCTGGTTGCCGCTGTTGGCCGGTGCGTCGGCATTATAGGCGAAGGTGGGAATGCCGGCATGCAAGGCGGCGGCGACAGGGCCGTTGAAAGCCTTCGGGTCGACGATGGCAACCGCCAGCGCGTCCGCCCCGCTGGCGATGGCTGCGTTCATGCTGTTGACCATCTCGCCGACAATCGCGGTCTCCGACCCGGTCCATTGATAGTCGCAGCCAAAGAGCGCGCAGGCATCTTGAATGCCGTATTGGGTCGCGACGAAGAATGGGTTGGTGGTGACATGGTTGACGAACACCAGTCGCCATTTTTTATGCGGCGGAAACGGCCCGTTTGGCGCGTCGGCTTTGGCCTGTTGCACGAACCCGCTCATGGCGCCGATGGCGGCAAGTGCGCCAGCGCCTCCCTGCATCAGCAGGCGCCGCTTGATGGCAATTTCGTTTGATTTGGCGTCGTCGTTCATTATGGAGTTCCGTTTCCTTGTTTTCTTCGTTGTGAACGCGTTTTCGACAGTATTTGTTTTTTCGGCTGTCGCTCTCTTGTCCGAGAGCTTTAGGGTCGGCGGGACGTTGTGCTGTCAGGTCCATCCGCCGTCGACAATAAATTCCTGGGCCGAGCAGGCGGCGCTGTCATCGGCCGCCAAAAACAGGGCCATGGCGGCGATATGCGCGGGCAGCACGCGCAATGGCAGGCATTGTCCCCGCTCGCGCTCGGCGTCGGCTTCAGGGGTTAGCCAGAGCTTAATTTGGCGCTCTGTCATGACCCAGCCCGGCACCAGCGTGTTGACGCGAACATTGTCGCGCCCCAGATCGCGCGCGAGGCCGCGCGTCAAACCATGAACGGCGGCTTTGGCCGCCGTGTAGGCGGGCATGCCGCCTTGCGCCTTTTTCCAGCTGACCGAGCCGAAATTGATGATGGATCCCTTCTTCTGCGCGCGCATGTCGGCCATAACCGCCTGCACCGCAAAAAACATCGGCCGCAGATTCACGTCCATCCGGTTGTCCCAATAATCGGGTGTGACCGTTTCAAGGGGATGGCGCTCATCATTCGCCGCATTGTTCACGAGAACTTCGATGGGCCCAAGCTCAGCGCGCGCGTCGGAGACCGCCTGGCGCAGCGCGCCGATGTCGCGAATGTCGCACGGGAGGAAGAGCGGCGCATTCCCTGTGGCGGCGATGGAGTCGACCAAGGCGCGTGACTCGTCCAAGGCAATATCGACAAATGCCACCTTCGCGCCCTGCCAGGCAAAAGCTTGCGTGAGGGACGCGCCGATCCCGCTGCCGCCGCCGGTGATGAACACGACCCGGCCCCGCAGGCTCGGATACATCGCAGAACCTTCGTTCATGCGAACCTCCTGCATGTCACGGTTTCTGAAGCGGGATGAACATCATCTTGTTTCCCGCAGAAGCCGGCAGTGACGTAACTTCCGCGCGGCGTGGGATGAACGGACAAGGCATGGGATGGCATTGCGCTTCCTCAACCTGATTTGCAAAATTACTAACATTAAACGATTTTTCATAAGGCGGCATTTCGATGTCCGTCAAATACGAAATTTCGACGGAGTGATATCTAATTTGATATCGAGCTGACAGCGAACGAACGCTGCGGGTTGCTTTTCGTTTGCGCAAGTTCGACAATGGTTCGATAAAGCGTGGCCGCGCCGGGAGAGAGTTTCCTGTCAGCGCGCCGCAACAGCCCGTAGGGCTCCAGCCAGATTTTCCGATCCGTCGTGAGCACGCGAAACCGGCCAATGTCCGACAAGAGTCGGGCGACTCGCCACTCCAGGGCGGTGATATAGGTCGACCGATCAATCATGATCAGTGCCGCCAGTGCCGATGTGGAATTGATGACATTGTGAGTCAATGCCACGCCTGCCGCGGAAAACTCACGTTCGAGCGCCGTCCGCAACGGCGATCCCGGCGGTTGCAGTACCCAGGGCCAGGCGGCGAGATCGGCAAGCGCCAGATTGCTTTTTTTGGTTAAAGGATGATCGTCACTGCAGAGGAAGTGAATTCCCTCGCCCCACAGCTCATGATACAGGAGCGTCGTCGGGTCTTGTCCATGTGGGAAGCGCGCGAGGCTGAAGTCAAGTTTTCCCTCGAGGAGCTTGTGTGCCAGCGCATCGCTAACATCCAGGTCGATCGTTATTTTCAGGTTCGGATAGGTTGTTTTGACGCGCGCGACGGATTCGGCCAGCAGTTCCACCATCGGCGCGGTGACGGTTCCGACGGTCACGAGTCCGGCATGGCCTTGGGAGAGGGCAGAAATTTCCTCGCCGGCTTGCAGCAAGGTACGAAGGGCTATGGTGGCGTAACGGACCAGAACCTCGCCATGGAGGTTGGGTGATAAGCCGCGTGCATGACGGTCGAACAGCGGTTGCGCAAAGATGGCTTCGATTTCGGCGAGCAATTTCGAAGCCGCTGGCTGGGGCATGCCCATGCTCTCCGCCGCACGATGCAAATTCTTATACTCATCAAGCGCGACGATCAGGCGAAGGTGGCGAATTTTGAGCCGCGATTTCAAAAGTCGATCGTTTTGAAACTGACCCATGCTGGAATTTTCCGATCACAAATACGGGCCGCTATGGCGCACGGACCGGCGAAAAACGGCGCGGGGGCGTAGGCGGGCCTTAAGGCCGCAGTGCCCCCTGTGTGTCGACATATAAAGCGTACACCGACGTGCTCGCGGTCATGAAGACGCGGTTGCGCTTGCGGCCGCCGAAGCACAGGTTGGCGCAGCTTTCCGGCAGGTGGATTTTCCCCAAAAGCGCGCCCTCAGGGCTATAGCACCTCACGCCATCTTCGCTGGGATCAGCCCAACCCATGCTGCACCAGACATTTCCGTTCACATCCGTGCGTAAGCCGTCGCTGAAACCTGGCGCGAAATCCTCAGCAAAAATCCGGCCATTGCGCAGCATTCCGTTGTCGACCTCAAAGCAGCGTATATGCGAAGGCCCGCCATGCGTGATTCCGGAATCGACGACATACAGGCGCTTCTCATCCGGCGAAAAAGCCAATCCGTTCGGCCGGACAAAATCGTCTGCGACCACCCGCGCGTCTCCTGTCTTCGGATCCAGCCGATAGACAGAGGCCGGCAATTCAGACCTAGCCTTATGCCCTTCATATTCGCCATCAATCCCGTAGCCTGGATCGGTGAACCAGATGGCGCCATCGGAAGCGACGACAACGTCATTCGGGGCGTTCAAGGGCCGTCCATCGAACCGCTCGATCAAGCTGGTGATGGTCCCGTCCAGCTCGGTACGCACCACCCGGCGCGCATCATGTTCGCAGGTGATCAATCGCCCCTGGAGGTCACGCGTATTGCCGTTGGCGTAATGCGCACCACGGCGGAACTCACTGACATGCCCGTCCTCCTCCAACCATCTCATGATCCGATTGTTGGGAATGTCGCTCCAGAGCAGGTAACCGCCGTCAGGAAAGTAAACCGGCCCTTCCGCCCAACGGAAACCTGTGGCGATCCGTTCTATCCCGGCGTTCCCTTGGCGGGGAAAGCGTTTGTCGAACGATTCGATGCGCCCGTCAGGATAGCGTGTCCCCGGAAGATGGCCCAAAGGCAGGGATAAGTCTCCGTTCACGATCATTATTTTTTCTTTTGTCATTTGTGATCCGTGTTATTTTTGTCGAGACCCGAACACCTTCTTATACTTCTATTTTATCCTTTTATTTTATCAGCACCCATGCCGTTAGGGCGAACGAGACAAAAGCGCGAGCGACGGGAGACGGCGCAGATCCATCGACCTGAAGATACCGCATTTCCTCAAGAGGGCCATTTATATATCATATCGAAACAGATATCAATTCCCCCTAAATTAGCATTTGACAGCCATGTTAACGCTCCGTACTGCATGATCAAGTCGGTGCCCGCTCGTGCAAGAAGTTAGAAGCAAAAAACGAGTGATTTTAACGCGTTGTTGGTCCAGTCTGGGGGCGGGTTTGAGGACGCAGTCGTCATCCATTGACATCGCTGAGGAGAGGTTCACGCGAAATTACCAGCACATTGTACGTGCCGAAGGTGTCAGCCTGTCCTATGGAAACGTCCGGGCGCTCTCCGGTATCGACCTAGCGGTCGGCCGGAATGAGATCGTTGGCCTGATCGGCGACAACGGTGCCGGAAAATCGACCTTGATCAAGCTGTTGACCGGGGTGGTGCGCCCGACCTCAGGAAGGCTGTTCGTCCGCGATAGGGCAGTGGATTGGGCGCGTTATTCGGTCCACGAAGCCCATCGGCTGCGCTTTGAGACCGTGTATCAGGAGAAATCGCTCGGCGACAAACAGCCGCTTTGGAGAAATATCTTTGTCGGGCGACAGATTACCAACCGGTTCGGCTTCATCAAGGTCGCCGAAGAGCGGCGAATCGCCAACGATCTTCTGCTTCGTAAGCTCGGCTTTCGCGGGGTGGGCATCGACGCCGATTCGGCGGTCGTCAAACTTTCCGGCGGTGAGCGGCAGGGCGTGGCGATCGGCCGGGCGATGCATTTCGACGCGGATCTGATCGTTTTGGACGAACCCACCGTGGCGCTGGCGATCGGCGAGGTCCGCAAAGTTCTCGACTTCGTCCGTTCCATCAAGGAATCGGGCCGCGCCTGCATTTATATCGAACATAATCTGGCGCATGTGCACGAACTGGCCGACCGGCTGGTGGTGTTGGATCGCGGCCATCTCGTGGCCGACATCAAGGCGGGCGAGATCAGCTTGAACGACCTCACCAAATTTCTGCTTGACCTGCAGCATCGCCCCCCGGCCACGGCGGCGGTGGGATGATGGAGAGCGTTGTCCAGCCCCGCCAGGTGGCGAAGCCGTCGCGCTCTTGGCACAAGGCGGCGCACATCGAAGGCTTGCCCATCATCGTGGTGTTGCTGCTGCTGGTCGGTCTGTTCATGGCGGCAGCCCCCGGCGTGTTCTTGCGCTGGCCGATTTATCTGTCCTTCCTGACCACCGTGCCGCCGATGCTCGTGCTGGCCGTGGGGCTGACGATGGTGGTCGCGGCGGGGGAAATTGACCTGTCCTTTCCGTCTGTCCTGGCCTTCTCCGGCTTTCTTTTTGCCTGGGCCGTGGGGGCGACCGGCAATGCGTGGCTTGGCCTTCTGCTCGCTCTGGCGGGCGGGGCCTTTGTCGGGTTCACCAATGGCGTGCTGATCGCCGTGGTTGGCGTTCCGTCGATCATCACGACCATCGGCACGCAGTTTTTTTGGGCCGGCGTGGCCTCGATTCTTTCGGGGGGCATGTCGGACGCCTTGCAGCAGCTGGCGAGCGGATCGCTCTATGCGGTGTTTGCCGCCCCTTTGTTCGGCGTGATTCCGATGCAGGCGGTGTGGGCGGTCGGGCTCACAATCTTGATGTGGTTCATCTTGAATCGCCATCGGTTCGGCGAACATGTTTTGTTCATCGGCGATAACCGCAATGTGGCGAAGGTGGTTGGCATCAACATCACCCGCGAGACCGTGAAATTATTCACGCTCATGGGGCTGTTAGGCGGCTTCGCCTCGGTGTTGTTGACCCTGGAAAACCTGAACTATTTCTCCACGCAGGGCCAGGGCTACCTGCTGCCGGCTTTGGCCGGGGTCTTCATCGGCGGCACGTCGGTCTTCGGCGGCACGGCCACCATGGTCGGCACATTTTTCGGCACGTTCATTATCGGCATGTTGGAAGCTGGGATCGTGGCGACCGGCATTGCCGGCTTTTGGGTTCAGGCGATCGAGGGCGTGGTCTTTGTTGTCGCGGTCATTTTGCATCTGGTGGTCGAGTCTCCGGCCAAGTTGCGGGCTTTCGCCGGCATGACGGGGCGTTGGCATCGTACCGCACCGCCCAAGCCGGAGATCGATGGATCACGTTCATAGCATGTCTCGTCACAGACGAATCACGGGGAAAAACACGATGCGCGCAAGGCTATCAGGGCTGTTGGGAGTTTTGGGGGGCGTGGTGGTGGCGTCGAGCGCTTCGGCCATCCAAGCCACCACATCGGGCCCCCTCGGGGCCGGCATGACCATGTACATGCAGATGGGCGGCAATCCCGGCGATGGCGCAACTTTGGGGCGGGAACTGGGGGCGGCGGATGCCGCGCATGCGTTCGGCATCAAGGTGGTCGAGCAATTCGCCGCCTGGAGTCCGGAGACGATGCTGACACAGTTCCGCCAAGCCGTGGCGGCGCATCCCACCTGCATCGCGATTATGGGGCATCCGGGTGACGCCGCATTCGACCCGCTCATCAAGCAAGCGGAGCATGACGGCATCATCGTCACCGTCGGCAACACACCTTTGCCTGTTGCCGCGAAGAGCTATGTCGGTGACGGTTTTGGCTATGCCGGGGTCAATCTCTATGTCGGGGGCGAAATCACCGCGCAGGCCTTGCTGAATGCCGGGTTGAAGCCCGGCGACGAGGCGCTGGAATACGGCATCTTCAACGAGACGGAACGCAGCCAATCCGATCGCGGCTTGCGCGATACTTTGCAGAAAGCCGGCGTGAAAGTCACCACGCTCGACATTTCGCCACAGGTCGATGCCGATCCGTCCCTGGCCGTGCCGATCCTTGTGGCCTACATTGAGGCGCATCCCAAGCTGCGGGCCATCGGCACGCAACATGGTACCGTGACCTCCTTCATCCCGCAGGCCTTGAAAATGGCCGGCAAAAAGCCCGGGCAGATTCTCGTGGGGGGGATCGATCTGGCGCCAGCGACCATTGCCGGATTGCAGAGCCAATATATTACCGCGACGCTCGATCAGCAGTTATATTTGCAGGGTTTCTTGCCGGTCACCCAATGCGTTCTCTCGGCGGCCTATCACTTTGCGAGCCTGAGCATCAATACGGGCGCCGGGGTGGAAACGCCGGCAACCATCGACGGGCTTATCCCGCTGATCAAGCGCGGGATTCGTTGAGCGGGACGCGCTCCGTGGCGGAGACGAGACGTGCGGATGATGAGGCGCGCCTGCTGGTGTCAACGCCCTTCGGCCACACGGAAGCCGGCGCACCGGTGCAGCTTCACACGCTGAGAAACCGCCGGGGCGTGACCGTCAAATTCCTCAACTATGGCGGCATCGTCACGGAGATCCTTGCCCCCGACCGCGCCGGACGCGAGGCCAACATTGTGCTCGGCTATGGCAGCGTCGCTGAATATGAGGCCGCGCCCGCCGGGCGCTATGTCGGGGCGCTGATCGGACGCTACGCCAACCGGATCGCCGGCGGACGGTTTCGTCTTGACGGGCAGGATTATTCTCTCACGGCGAATGAGGGGCTTAACACGCTGCATGGCGGGACGAGCGGGTTCGATCGTCGGCTTTGGACCGTGACATTGGCGCTGGAGGCCGACGATGCGCCCACCGCCATGCTGCGCTATGCCAGCCCGGATGGCGAGGAGGGGTATCCGGGGAACCTCGATGTGACCGTGACATACACGGTCAACGATGCGAACGAATTCATCATCCGCTACCGGGCCCAAACCGACAAGGTGACGGTGATCAACCTCACCCATCATGGTTACTTCAATCTGTCGGGCGTTGCTGCCGGCGGCGCCATTCACAACCACCTTTTGATGGTGAATGCAGCTTCCTATATCCCGGTCGATGACCATCTGATCCCGCTGGCGCAACCGGCCGGTGTTGCGGGAACGCCGTTTGATTTTCAAACCATGGCGGCCATCGGCGCGCGTTTGTCTGCCGACCATCCGCAGATCCGCCTGGTCAATGGCTTTGATCATAACTGGGTGTTGACGAAGAGCGGAAACAGACATGAGCCGGAACTCGCCGCCCGCGTCCATGATCCTGCAAGTGGGCGCATCCTTGAATGCTTGACCAGCGAACCTGGGCTGCAGATCTACACGCGCAATGTTGTTCATGGGGACGAGTGCCCGCACGGCGCCTTCACGCTCGAGACGCAACATTACCCTGACAGCCCCCATCACCCGGATTTTCCGAACGTGGTGCTGCGGCCGGATGAGACATTCGAGAGCACGACGATTTTTCGCTTCTTGACAGATGAGAGCTTTCATAAGGAACGCATTTGATGGCGCTTCTCGAATTGCATGGGATCGGGAAGTCGTACGGCGCAGTGCAGGCGTTGAGCAATGTCAGCTTTTCCATCGCGCCGGGCGAAATCGTCGGCCTGATGGGCGACAATGGTGCGGGCAAATCGACGCTCGTGAAAATCGTCGCCGGCGTGTTCCCGCCGAGCGAGGGAACCATGTCTTTCGATGGTCGTGACGTGCGCTTTCAGGCACCCGTCCAGGCGCGCAGCGCGGGGATCGAGGTTGTCCACCAGGATCTCGCGCTGGCCGATAATCTCAGCGCGGCGGCCAACATTTTTCTCGGGCGAGAATTGCACCGCCGCTTCGGCTTGATCCGGTTGCTCGACCATGCGGCCATGGAGCAGCGTGCGGCGCAGCTGTTCGGGGAACTGAAGAGCGAAACACGGGCGGCTGATCTGGTCCGCCGCATGTCCGGCGGGCAGCGGCAGGCGGTGGCGATCGCACGTACGCGCCTGGCGAATGCCAAGCTGATCATGATGGACGAGCCGACGGCCGCGATCAGCGTGCGGCAGATTGCGGAAGTTCTGGCCTTGATCGGCCGTTTGCGCGAGGCAGGCATTGCCGTGCTGCTCATCAGCCACCGTATGCCCGATGTGTTCGAAGTCTGCGATCGTGTGGTCGTCATGCGCCGCGGCAGGGTTGTCGCCAACAAAAGCATTGCGCAGTCCTCGCCGCAGGAAGTCACCGGATTGATCACTGGCGCGGTGGAGGCCGCATGATGCCTGTCCCGCCCTTCATCGTGCGGCAATGCTTGGCGCGCACACGCTTGGAGCGCATATGAGTGATTTTACCAATGTTCGCCCTGTGTCGTGGCACGCGCGCGGGGGGCTGACATCGCAGACCGCCTATGTCGCGCTGGCGCTGGTGCTGCTCAGCCTGGTGATGTCCGCCGTCTCGCCGGCGTTTCTAACAATCGGAAACCTCAGCAACGTCCTGACGAACTTCTCCTATCTTGGCATTGCGGCATTAGGCTCGACGGTTGTGATCATTACCGGAGGCATCGACCTCTCCGTCGGCTCGTCCATGGCGTTTTCGGCGATCATTACAGCCTTGCTGTTCCGGAGCTTGGGGAACACCGCCCTCGTCGATATACCGGGCGCGGTCATGACATTGTCGGTGTTCGGGGGGTTGGCCGCAGGCGGGCTGATCGGTCTGGTCAACGGGCTGTTCATCGCGAGGGTGGGTTTGGCGCCGTTCGTCACCACGCTGGGTATGCTCAGTGTTGTTCGAGGCCTGTGTTACGCGCTGACCAGCGGCCAAGGCGTCAATATCAACGGCGCCGACAGCAACCTCTTCTTTCGCCTGTCCGATGGCGTGCTGTTCGGCGTGCCGGTGCCGTTGGTGTATCTGGTCGGCTTGGCCCTGTTGATGGGGCTGCTGCTGCACCACACCGCCCAAGGCCGCTATGTTTTTGCCATCGGCGGCAATGAGCGGGCGGCCGCCCTCACCGGTGTGCCGGTCACCCGGATCAAAATCGGCGTGTATGTCATTTCGGGATTATCGGCGGCAGTGGCGGGCATTCTGCTTGGCGGCTGGCTCGGGTCGGTGCCTGCCAATCTCGCCGACGGCTATGAGTTGCACATCATCGCCGCCTCGGTGATTGGCGGGGCCAATCTTGCCGGCGGCGCTGGCGGTCCGCTGGGGGCCATTGTCGGCTCCGCGCTGATCGAGGTGATCCGCAACGGCCTCGTTCTGGCGCGGGTGAACACTTACTGGCAGGACAGTTTTGTCGGCACGATTATCATCGCGGCGGTCTGCGTCGATCGTTTGCGCAGCCGCCTCGGCCGATAGCCGCTCGGTTTTTTGCTAGAAACTACAGAACAAACAACAAAGTATCAAACGGAGGACACGGTAATGAAGGCATGGCTTCTCACCACGAGTGCAGCCGCACTGGTCGCAACCTCTTTGCTCGCGCCAGGGCCAGCCAAGGCAGACAAAGTCTATGACTTCGCAATCGTACCGAAATCCTTGAACAACCCGTATTTCGATCTGGCGCGTGACGGCTGTATGGCCGAAGCCAAGAAACTCGGCGATGTGAAGTGCACGTATACCGGGCCTGTGACCCAGGATGCGGCGGCCGAGGTGCAGACCGTGGAGGATCTCATCACGCGTCGCGTCGACGGCATCGCGATTTCGGTTGCCGATGAGGGGTCCATCCAGCGCGTGATCGCCCGTGCCCGTCAGGCCGGCATACCGGTGATCACCTTCGATGCTGATGCGCCGAATTCCCAGCGTCAGGCCTATGTCGGCACGGATAATTACACGCTTGGCAAAACCCTCGGCGAACAGCTCATCAAGGCTCATCCCACCCCCGGCTCTTACGCGATCATCTCAGGCGGCCCGGCGGCCCAGAATCTGGCGCAACGGGTGGATGGCGCGCGTGAGGTCCTCAAAGCCGCAGGCTGGACGGAAGTCGGCGGCTCGCCAACCTTTTGCAATGATGACAGCGCGCTCGGCATGCAACAGCTGAACGATCTTGCCACGGGCAATCCGAATCTTGCGGCGGTGGTCATGGTCGGCGGCTGGCCCTTGTTCACCGAGAACGCCTACAGCTCCTTCTATAAGGCCCATAAGGCGGCGATCGACAGCGGCAAGCTCACCATCGTCTCCGCCGATACGCTCCCGGCCGAACTGAGCGAGCTGAGCAAAGGCGAGGTGGCGGCGCTCGTGGGGCAGCAACCCTACGCGATGGGCGCGAAGGCGATGGAGATTCTGCAGGCCCTTTCTCAGGGCAAGACGGAGAAACCCATCCAGTATGTTGGGCTTGATGTCGTCACCAAGGACAATGTCGCGCAGTTCATGACGAACTGACCGTCAGTGAAGGCCCGGTGTCCAGCCCCGTCAACCAAGGCATTTATGGAAGTGGAAGAAACGATGGTCTCAACAATCAAGCGGCGCGGCCTTTTGCAAGCGGCGGGACTCGTCGCAACCGCCTCCGGTGCGGGGCTGGCATTTCCCGGGCTTCGCATGGCCCGCGCGGCCGAAGCGCGCAAATTCAAGATCGCGCTTTCCAATTCATATATCGGCAATAAATGGCGGCTCGAGATGGAGAATGTCTATAAGGCCGCGCTCCAGATGGAACCTTATGCAAGCCAGGTTGACGGGTCCTGGTACAACGCCGGTAACAACGTCACGGCGCAGTCGCAACAGATCTCCAATCTCATCGCCTCCGAGGTTGACGCCATCCTGATCGATGCGGCTTCGCCCGTCGGGCTGAACGGCATCCTGCGGCAGGCGACGGCGCGCGGGATCGTCGTCGTGTCGTTCGATAGCGTGGTGACTGAACCTTCGGTGCTGAAAGTGAACATCAGCCAATACGAACTTGGCAAAACACTGGCGTCCTGGCTGGCCAAAAAAATGAACGGCCAGGGGAATGTCATCATGGTGACCGGTGTCGCCGGCACGCAGGTTGATGAGGATCGTAACAAGGGGGCGGACGATGTGTGGCGGACCTATCCCGGCATCAAAGTCGTCAATCGCTACACCGGCATGTGGGATTCTTCGACCGCCGAACGTAACACCGCCGCCGTGCTGCCATCTTTGCCCAAGATCGACGGCATTTGGTGCCAGGGCGGCACGGACGGCGTGTTGAAGGCGTTCATCGCCGCCAACCGGCCTTTGCCGCCGACGGCGGGTGAATGCGAAAACGGCTTCCGCAAGTTCATGATCGGCTATATGGGCCACAAGGTGGACGGGATTTCCATCGGCTCGCCGCCCCTGCTGTCCGTGGTGGCGCTCGAAGTGGCCCGGCGCGTGTTGAACAAATCCTATCCGAAGCAGAACGTTGACCTGCCATTGACGATCGTGACCAGCGATACGGTCAAAGTGGGTGAGACCGTCTTTCCGGACCTGCCCGATAGTTTTTTTGACGATTTTACCGGGAGCGGGCCGAACGCGATTGTCAGGCTGCCCGTTGAGGCCGCGCTGAAAGGCACCGCCAAAGGTTCGCTCGTCGTCAATCTCCCGGTGGCCAGATCCTGAGTCGGCCCTTGGCGGCGACGGCTGGTCTTGTTCCGGCGGTCGAAGGGATCGGCTTGAGCCGCTCCTATGGCGGCGTGCGCGCCCTGAACAACGCCATGTTCAGCGCGCTGCCCGGCGAGGTGCATGCTCTGGTGGGCGAGAACGGGGCCGGGAAGAGCACGTTGATCAAAATTCTCGGCGGACGGGTGCGCGCCGACACAGGTACGGTTCGCATCATGGGAGAACAAATGTCGTTCTCCAGCCCGCATGAGGCCCATCGGGCCGGGGCCCGGACGGTGTTCCAGGAACTAACCTTGCTGCCATGGATGACAGTTGCCGAGAACTTGCTGCTCGGGCGGCCGGTGCGCAACAGGCTCGCCTTGATCGATCGTGCCGGCACGGAACGCGCCGCGGATCAGATGCTGGGTACGCTTGGGGTCACGCATATCGACCCCCGTGCCTTGGTCGAAGAGATCTCGCTCGCCGAACGCCAGGTCGTCGAGATTGTCAGAGCCATCACGCAAGACGCAAAAATCCTGTTTCTCGATGAGCCGACATCGTCGTTGGTCGAACGTGAGGTGGAATGGCTGTTCGGGCAGATCCGCCGGCTCCGCGCCGCCGGCACCAGCATCATCTTCACCTCTCATCGCTGGCATGAAATCCGGAATATTGCTGACCGTATCACGGTATTTCGTGCCGGAAAGGAGGTAGGAACCTATACCGAGCTGGACGAGGACCATGCCGTGACGCTGATGACGGATCGTCGTGTCGATGCGCTGTATCCGGCGCGCAGCGTGCTGCAGGCCCCCACGCCGGCGCTTGAGGTCAGGCGGCTGACTGGCGCCGGCGTGGCCGGGGCGTCCCTCACGCTGCATAAAGGCGAGGTGCTCGGCATGGGCGGTCTTGCCGGCCATGGCCATCGCGAACTGTTTTTCATGCTGTTCGGCGCGGCCCGTGCCACGGGCGGCGCCGTCACGCTCGATGGGAGGCCGGTGCGTCTGAGCAACCCGCGTGCCGCGATCCGCGCCGGCATTGCCCTGGTCCCTGAGGATCGCAAATCCGAAGGCCTGCTTCTTTCCATCGGTGTCCGTGAGAACCTGACCTTATCGATTCTACGCCGCGTGTCGCGCTGGGGTGTGATTGCCAAGAGGCAGGAACAGGTTTTGTGCCGGCACATGAGCGACCGGCTGAAAATCCGTGCGGCCGGGCTCGGCGCCCGTGTGGGCGCGCTTTCCGGTGGTAACCAGCAGAAAGTCCTGCTGGGCCGTTGGCTTTTGGCCGACTGCCGGATTCTGCTGCTCTATGACGTGACGCGCGGCGTGGATGTCGCGACCAAGCACGAGATTTATGATCTGATCATGCGGCTTGCCGGGCAGGGCAAAGCGATTCTGTTTTATTCCTCCGAAGCAGAGGAGTTGGCCCATTTGGCCCATCGCGTGCTGGTGATGCGCGAGGGGCGGATTGCCGCAGAGCTGAGCGGCGAGGCGCTGACGGCGGAGCGGATCGTCGCGGCAGCGGTGCGAGATCACCATGCCGTCTGAAGCGCTCGCCGGTTCCCTCGCGCCCGCAGTGAAAGCGCGGCGCCGCCCGCTGGCGCATCTTCTGATGCAGAATGCGCCGGTGCTGCTGTCGCTGCTGATGCTGGCCGTCAGCCTGTTCTTGTATGTGGCGATCTTCCTCGCCACGCAGCATCACCTGCCGGGCGGCTTTGAAATTACCACCACGGTGAACAACACGATGCCGCTCGCCGCCGCGGCGGCCGGTCAAAGCCTCGTGGTCCTGACGAGAGGGATCGATCTGTCGGTCGGCGGCATCATCGACATGAGCAACGCGATCGCCGCTGTCACGCTGCAGGACAGCGCCGGGAGCATGATCCTCGCCACCATGATGATCCTGCTGATCGGCGCCGCGGCGGGATTGGTGAATGGCCTTCTGGTCGCGGTTGGGCGCTTGCAGCCCATCCTGGTGACGTTGGCGACACTTTCGATCTACCAGGGCATCGCCATTCGCATCCTGCCGCAGCCGGGGGGCAGCATTCCCCAAAGCTACACGGCCATTCTGGCAAATACCAATGGCCCTTGGTCTCTCGTTTATGTGGTGCTGCTGTGCGCCTTATGGTGGGCCTTCCGCCGCAGCGGGCTCGGTGTGGCCATCCTCGCCATCGGCAATGACCCTGTGGCCGCCAGCAGCAACGGGATCAACGTGCTGCGTGCGCGCATCATGGCCTATGTTCTGGCCGGCATCCTTGCCGCGGCCGGAGGGTTGTTTCTCGCCGCATCGGCCACGGGCGGCGACGCCACCACCGGAGACAGTTTCACGCTGCGCTCGATTGTGGCCATCGTGCTGGGCGGGGTCAGCCTGTTCGGCGGTCGCGGCAGCGCGATCGGCGGCGTCATCGGCGCCTTCATCATCACCATGATCGTCAATCTTCTTTTCTTCGCGCATGTGAACCAGCTTTATGAGAGCTTTTTCGAGGGGGTGTTTCTGCTGATTGCGGTCGTCGCCGCGTCCGGCATCGGTTACTTGGCGCGGAGGCGCGCATGAGCGGCATGGTGTGGCCATGGTTCACGGTGGGGCGGCGCCGCGTCCTTTATGCGTGCGGCGCCGCCATCCTGCTGTTTGCGATCGGCAATCTGCTCCGTCCGGGCTTTGCAGGCCTCAGCAGTATTGAGGCGGTTCTGGTGGTGGCGAGTTTCGTCGGGCTGGTGGCCGCCGGCCAGACCTTCGTGATCCTGATCGGCGGCATCGATCTTTCCGTGCCATGGATCCTGAACGCCGCAGCGATTCTCCTGGTGACGAGTTCTCTGGGTGAGAATGTCCGCGCGCCCTACGCAGTTCTGCTCACGCTTGGCATGGGCACGCTGGCCGGCATGGTCAACGGGCTGGGCATTGCCCTGCTGGGCGTCCCCGCCGTCGTCATGACCCTGGCGATGAACGGCATCGTGCAGGGATTAACCCTCGGCTTGAGCGGCGGCCTGACATGCGGTGCCTGTGCGTCCTACGCGCCGCCTTTGATCCAGCAGGCCGTGCATGACCGTCTGCTCGGCATTCCCATGGAATTGTATCTGTGGCTGGCAGTGATCCTGCTCGTTTCCTTTGTTCTCTCTTTCACGGTTTTCGGCCGCACGACTTATGCCGTCGGCACGAATCCGCGCGCCAGCTACCTTGCCGGGCTGAATGTCAGCGCCGTCACCGTGACCCTCTATGCGCTGAGCGGATTGTGCTCCGCGCTGGCGGGCATCATGCTGGTCGGCTTTGGCGGGCAGGCGTCGCTCGGCATGGGCGATCCTTATTTGTTCCAATCCATCGCCGCCGTGGTCATTGGTGGCGTCTATATTCTCGGCGGCCGCGGCCATTATATCGGCGCCGCCGCGGGCGCCGTGACACTGGTGACGCTGGTCAGCGTGCTGCTGACGATGAATATGCCGGAATATGGCAGAAGCATCACCTATGGGGTGATCATCCTGCTCTTATTGCTGCTTTACGGGCGTGAAGAGGCCGGCAGCTAGAAGGCAAGGGGAAGGCTTCTTTTTGTGAACAAAAAGAAGCAAAAAAACTTTATTATTCTGGGCCGTGGGCGTTGCCGGTGACACAGACTCAGGCCCAGCATAAAAAAGTTTTTGCGCCGCTTTTTTTAAAAAGCGGCCACTTTCTCCTTTGGGCCGGTGGCAGTGAAACCGCCACAGCCCAAAGGACCAAAAAGGCCGTTGTTACTTGGCGGTCTGGCTGGCCAGCGGCAGCCGGCGGCTGGCAGTCGCGGCGCTGACGACCGTCAGCACAACGATGTTCACGAGCAAGGCGACCACACCCACATTGAGGTCCTTCACCACCTCCGGCAAGCTGGGCAGCAGCTTGCCGATGGTCTCGTGCGCCACGGTGAAATACACCACGGTGGCAACACCGGCGAGGATGCCGGCGAATGCCCCTTCCTTGGTCACCGGGTTGCGTTCCCGCAGGCTGAGGACCACCGCCGGGAACAGCTGCGTGACGAAATTATAGCCCATCAACAGCAAGGCAACGATGGTGCTGCTCCCGGAAATCGCGAAATAGCAACCGATGGCGGCCATCACCGGCACGAGCAGTTTCGCCAGCCGCACCGTGCTCTCGTCGCTTTGGCGAGGGCGCAGGGCGGCGACGAAATTGCGCGAAAACAAGGTCGCCGCGCACATGATGATCAGCGAGCCCGGCACCAGGGCGGTGAAGACGCCCGCGGCACCGATGATGCCGACCATCCAGCCGGGGAAGGTGGCGACAGAAATTTTCAGCAGGGCCATGTTCGTGGCGCCGCCTTTCAGCCCCGGCACCACCATCAGCGCGGTGAAGCCGACGAAGTAAACCAACAGCATGAGCAGCTGATAGAGCGGCAGCACGGCGGCGTTCTTGCGGAACACCTTGGCTTCGCTCGCGGTGAACACGGCGCCGAAGGTTTGCGGCCACATCAACAAGCCAAGAGAGGTAAGCAAGGTGGTGGAGACGAACCAGGACACGTCCTGCCCATGCGCTGGCAGCGCCAGGAAGCCGGGCTTCGCGGCATTCACGGCCGCAAACATCTTGCCGATGCTGCCGTAATAATGGATCGGCAGATAGAAGCCGAGGAAGGCAACAACGCTGATGATCATGATGTCTTTGACGATCGCGGTCCACGCCGAACCGCGGATGCCGGAAATGATCACATAAAGCGTGACCACGACGGCCCCGATAATGATGGCGGCGGCCTTCGACACCGCGCCGTAGCTCGCCGCCTCCACAATGATGCCAAGACCGGTGAGCTGCAGCACGAGATAGGGCACCAGGGCGACAATCCCAACGAGCGCCACCAGCACACCGAGCGCCGGACTGTCATATTTACGCGCGAAAAAATCCGGCTGCGTGACCAGGCTATGGTTGCGCGCATAACGCCAGATTTTCGGCAGCATGAAATAGGAGAAGACGTAAGAGAGTGTGGAATAGCCGATAATGTAGAAGGCCGGTCCGCCGACCCCGTACGCAAAACCGGATGCACCGAGGAAGGTGAAGGTGGAGTAGATTTCGCCACCGAGCAGAAGAAATACCAGCAGCGCGCCGAAATGGCGGCCGCCGACGGTCCATTCCTCCAGGCTCATCTTGTGATGCGAGCGCGCGAAGATGCCCAAGACCAGCGCAAAAACAGTGCTGGCGGCAATGATAATCAGGGCCGCGTTCATTAGTTTGCCTCCTCGTCAGCGCGGCGCGCCGGATCAACCCAATAAATAACCGTCATGACCAGCGAGGTCAGGAAGACCCAAGCCACCATCCAGGCCAGGATGAACGGCATGCCGAGAATGAAAGGTGTCGCGCTGTTATGGATGATGGGACCGGCACACATGCCGATAAAAGGAATGACGGCAAGCCAGCCGATATGCTTCATAATACCTCTCACGCACTGCTGCCGGTGCCGCGCAGAGGCGACACCGGCACAAAATTTCCGGGACCATGGCCATTCCGTGGCGCAGATACAAGATGCCCCAACCGCGCTATTTGCGCCTTTTGCGCTTGATTTGCTCGAAAAGTAGGCATGCAGCGTGCCGAAAAGGCATGCTGTGACCGTCTGTCAAGCAAGGTCTTTATGGCCGGTGTTGCGAACAGGGCGGTGAAGAAAGTGGCCGCTTTTTGAAAAAAGCGGCGCAAAAACTTTTATGATGCTGGGCTATGGGGCTGGGTCAGCGACAACGCCCATGGCCCAGCATAACAAAGTTTTTTTGCTTCTTTTTGTTCACAAAAAGAAGCCTTCCCTTGCCTTGGCAGCTTTACCGCAGCGAGCGAACGATGCGGTCGAGGAAGCTGTCGCCGGCCGCGAGTTCGTCGCGGGTGATGAACTCGTCGGGCTTATGCGCGCGGTCGATTGAGCCTGGGCCGCAGACCACTGTCGGCACGCCGAGCATGTCGTTGAACAAGCCGCCTTCGGTGCCGAAGTTCAGCTTCACGGCGGCGCCGGCTCCGGATTGGCGGACCAGTTGCGCGATCGGCGCGTCCTCTTCCGTCTGCAGGCCGGGATAGGCATTCTGCACGCTGATCTCGATGGCGGCGGCGCGGCCGCCGCCGCGCGCGGATGCCGCAAGCTCCTGGCCGCGCGCCGTCAGCCGCGCGAGCAGGTCATCGGGTGAATCGCCCGGCAGAAAACGGATTTCGAAACCGACGCTGCAGCTCTCCGGCACGATGTTGAGCGCCGTGCCACCCGCGATCGTGCCGACATGGACGGTGCTGTACGGCACCGCATAGGCGGCGTCATGGGCGCCGTTGCGGACCAGCCAGTTCTGCAAAACCTCGGTTTCACGAATCATGCCGGCGGCGAGATTGATGGCGTTGCAGCCGAGCGTGGGGTTGGCGGAATGCGCGGCTTGGCCTTGGGCGCTGATACGCCCGGCAATCTTTCCCTTATGGCCGGTCGCGATCCTCAGCTCTGTGGGCTCGCCGACGATGCAGCCGGCGGCGCGGAAGCCCTCGGCGGCGAGGTGCCGGAGCATGCTGCGCACGCCGACGCAGCCGATTTCCTCGTCATGAGAAATGGCAATGTGCAAGGGGCGGGCGAGATCAACGCCACGAACGCTGTCTGCCGCAGTCAACATGCAGGCGATGAATCCCTTCATGTCGGAGGCCCCGCGCGCATAGAGCCGGCCCTCCCGCTCGGTCAGCACGAAAGGATCGCTGGTCCATTCCTGGCCATCGGTGGGCACGACATCGCTATGAGCGGAGAGCACGATGCCGCCGTCGCCGTCAGGGCCGAAGCTCGCGATCAGGTTGGATTTTCCGGCAAGCTCGCCGGGCAGCACGCGCACCCGGCCTCCTGCCGCAGCCAGGCGCTCCGCCGCGTAGCGGATCAGCGCCTCGTTGGAATCCCGGCTGACCGTGGGGAAGGCCACCAGCTGGCTTAAGGTTTCGACGGTTGTTTGTGTAACCATGCGGCTCATTACCATCTGCGGAAGTGATTGCAACGCGGCGCGCTCCGGCGCGCCACGCCTGACTATGCGCCTTTCCCGTGCCGGGCGATGCTGACGACGGCCGCGACGAAGGCGAAGGCGGCACCGGCCAGGAGCGAAACCCTCGCACCTTCGGGCGCGGCGATGTGGGCGAGGATGAGCGCGACCAAGGCGGCGCCAAGGGCCTGGCCGAGGAGGCGGGCGGTGCCGAGCATGCCGCTGGCGGCACCCGAGCGGATGCGCGGGGCGGAGGTCACGATCGTGCGGTTGTTGGGCGCTTGAAACGTGCCGAAGCCGGCGCCGCACAGGGCCATGCGCCAGACAATGTTGGCCAGGCTGGCATGGGCGGGGAGGAAGGCCAGGAAGAGCAGCCCGGCGACCAGCAGCAGCAGGCCGACGAAGCCGAGGATGGCCGAGGAGAAACGGTCGGAAAGGCGGCCGGCGATGGGGGCGCAGACGGCGACCGCGAGCGGCCACGGGACCATGAGGAAACCGACCGTGGTGGGGCTGAACTTCAGGCCCGTCTGCAGCATGAAGGGCAGAGAGACGAAAGCCAACATCTGGGCGCAGAAGGAGCAGACCGAGGTGCCCATTGAGAGGGCAAAGACGGGGATTTTCAGCAGGTCGATCGGGAGCAGCGGGGCCGGGCGATCGAGCTGGCGGCGGATGGCCCACAGAGCGGCGGCGAGCCCGATGGCCAGTTCCGCCACCGTCCGGGGCCAGGAGGCGCCGCGCGAAAGGGAGTCGATGCAGCCGAGCAGCAAGGTGAACATCACCGCGGAAAGCAGCGCGGAGATGATGTCGAATCTCTGCGGGGCGCGGCGGCTGTCGGGCAGGGTTTTCACGCCGAGCAGGTAGGCGACGATCCCGAGTGGGACATTGACGGCAAATAGCCAGTGCCAGGAGGCGATGGCGAGCACGACACCGGCGAAGCTGGGGCCGAGGGAGGAGGCAACGCCGACAGCAAGCGTGTTGAGGCCGAGCGCCTGGCCGAGCTTGGCGGAGGGGAAGATATAGCGGATCAGGGCTGTGTTTACGCTCATGATGCCGGCGGCGCCGATGCCTTGCAGGATGCGGGCAGCGGTGAGCAGGTCGAGCGACCAGGCGCAGGCGCAGCAGAGCGAGGCGAGGGTGAACACGGCGACGCCGGTGCTGTACACGCGGCGGTAGCCGTAAATATCGCCGAGAGCCGCGAGCGGCAGCAGCAGAATGACGATGACAAGCTGATAAACGCTGACGATGGTGATCGACTGCGAGGGGGTCGCATGGAAATCACGCGCGATGGTCGGCAGCGCCACATTGGCGACCGACGCGTCCATGACCGCCAGGATGAGCGTGATGATGATCGCGCCATAAGCCCAATAGCGGCGGGGGATGGCCATCCCGTCCCGCTCGATTGCCTGCTCCGTCAAATCCACACCCATCCTCTGTTGCTCTGCATGGTGTCATAGAGCCGGATGATTTTAGAGCGAATCGCGTAGCGATCCGCTCTAAAATCTGAATCCGCCTCTAGATAAATAAGTTAGAGGGCGATTCAGACTTAAAGTCGAACCATGAAATGGTTCGGCTTAAAGTCATCGCGCTCTAACGGCAAATCCGGGGAAACGAAGAGCGGCGCTGCTCATCGCGCGGAGCAGAGTTGCGCCTGCTTTTTGTTCGTTTGCTGCGTCTGTATTATGCGGACAGCTAATTTCGCGCGCAAAGCTGATGCCGAATCTTCATTTCGCCTGAGAAAACCTCTTTTTAAACCTCACTTCATGTGCCTTTTTAACAGATCTCTCAAATCTTTGATGGCGGAAGGTTCGATGGCTAACGGAACGAAACTCAAGCGAGACGCGGGTCTGGTTGGTCTGTTATTTGCCAGTCTCGGCGGCATTATCGGTTCGGGCTGGCTGCTCGGCCCCCTGCATGCCGCGCACATCGCCGGACCTGCCGCGATCATCTCCTGGATGATTGGCGGCGTGGCGGTTCTGTTGCTGTCCTTCGTTTATGCCGAACTCGCCACCACTTTTCCGCGCGCCGGCGCGGTGATTGCGTTCCCCAAGCTTTCGCATGGCAATCTGATGGCGACCGTGCTGAGCTTCGTGGTCTTCCTCGGCTATTCGTCGGTCGCACCGGCGGAAGCTTCGGCGGTCATCACTTACGGCAGCAATTATATTGTCGGACTCGTCACCAAGTCCGGCGCGCTCACCACCGAGGGCTTCGTCGCCGCGGCGGCACTGCTGGCGGGCTTCGCGGTGATCAACATGCTGGCCGTGCGGATGGTTCTCACCATTAACAGCGCGCTCACCTGGTGAAAGCTGGCGCTTCCGGTCTTGACCATTCTGGTGTTCCTGTGTGCCGGCTTTCACAGCGCGAACTTCACGTCGCACGGTTTTGCGCCGGGCGGCGCCTCGGGTGTGTTCTCGGCGGTGGCCACCTCCGGGATCGTGTTCTCCTATCTCGGCTTCCGCCAGGCGGTGGAACTGGCCGGTGAATCCAGCAACCCGAAGCGCACGCTGCCGATCGCGATCATCGGCTCGGTGACAATCGGGCTGGTCATTTATGTTGGCCTGCAAGTCGCCTTCATCGGCGCGCTGCGTCCCTCGGACATCGCCAATGGCTGGGCCAACGTGACGTTCAAGGGGGCGTTCGGCCCGTTCGCCGGGCTCGCTTCGCTTATCGGCATGGGCTGGCTCGCGGTGCTGCTCTATATCGACGCGTTTGTGTCACCCTCCGGCACCGGCATCATTTATTTCGCCACGACCGCGCGCGTGCTTTACGCCACGGGCCGGGAAGGGCTGATCGGCGGCAATATTTTCGCGAAGCTCTCGGTCGGGGGTGTGCCGGTTGTCGGCGTGATCGCAACCTTCCTGGTCGGCTTGCTGTTCCTGATGCCGTTCCCTTCCTGGCAGGGCATCGTCACCTTCATTTCCTCTGCGACCGTTCTGTCCTACGGCACCGGCCCGGTCGTGCTCATGACGCTCCGCAAGACCATGCCGGTTGATCAGTACAGACGCCCCTATCAGCTCTCCCGCGGCATGCTGATTGCGTCGCTTGCCTTCATCATCTCGAATTTCATCATCTTCTGGAGCGGCGCCTCGACCGTTACCTTCCTGTTCAAGCTGATCCTTGCCTTCACCATACTCTACATCGCCTATGAGGCGGTGGCGGGCGAGGGGATCGGGAGCCTGCATTGGAGCGGCGCCTGGTGGCTCGCGCCCTATTTCTTCGGCCTGTGGCTGATCACCCATCTCGCGCCCAAGGGTCTCACGGGTGGCACCGGCGCGCTGAGCGCACTTGCCGCGTCGCTGATCCTGACCCTGTTCAGCATCGGCATCCTGTTCGTGGCGATGAAATCGGGCATTTCAGACCCCGAAGAGGCCAAGGCGGCGATCCTGGCCGGCGAGCCTGAGCTGCTTGGTTAAGAAAGGAAGCGCTACTTTTTGTGAACAAAAAGTAGCAAAAAAACTTTGTTAGTTTGGGCCGTGCTGGTTTCACAGCCACCGGCCCAGACTCAAAAAAGTTTTTGCGCCGCTTTTTTCAAAAAGCGGCTACTTTCTTTACTTCTTACTCGCTGGCGCCGAGCTTGATGACCCCCGCCGCCAGCGCCTCGATCGCCCAGGGCAGATCCGCCTCGTTGATATCGAAGGTCGGCGTGTGGTGGCCCGAGGGAATGTCGGAGCCGACCACCGCATAGAGCGCCTGGCCGCCGCGTTCCTGCACCCGACGCATGAAGAAGGTGGCATCCTCGCTGCCGCCGGTGACGTGCGATGCGGCGTCCACCGCGACGCCGTCGAGCCCTGTCAGCGCCGAGGCCAGCCGTTCGGCGAGAGCCTGGTCGGAGCCTGCCGTCGTGGTGCGGCCGACAATCTTGATGTCGACCTCGACATCCTGCGCCGCCGCCGCGCCGCGCAGCACCGCCACGGCCCGCTCGTGCATGTATTCGGCGATTTCCTCGGTCTCGCCGCGCACCTCCATCTGCATCACCGCTTCATCAGGGATCACGTTGCGGCCCGAACCCGAGCGCAGCGTGCCCACATTCACCCGCGAGCGTCCGGCATTGTGGCGGGAGATGCCATAGAGATTGAGCACCGCGGTCGAGGCCGCGACCAGGGCGTTGCGGCCTTCTTCCGGCGTGGCGCCGGCATGGGCGGCATGGCCGCGGAACGTCACGTCAAGCTTCAGGCTCGCAAGATGCCCGCGCACCGAGGGGCGGAACGTGCGGCTTGGCACGCCCGTGCCGAGATGGATCGCCATGAAATAGTCGACATCGTCCACCACGCCCGCCTTGACCATCGGCAGCGCACCGCGGCCACCTTCCTCGCCGGGCTGGAAGATGAATTTGACCGTGCCGTGCAGCCGGTCCTTCACTTCGCTCAGCAGTTCCGCGACGCCGAGCCCGATCGCGGTGTGCCCGTCATGCGCGCAGGCATGCATGATGCCGGGATGAGCCGAGATGAAGCCCTCGCGCGCCGGCAGATGCGCCTGGGTGTCGTTTTCGATGATCGGCAGCGCGTCCATGTCGACACGCAGCGCCACCACCGGGCCCGGATGCGCGCCCTTGAGCGTCGCAACCACGGCAGTGTGGCCGCCGGCGAACTGTTTGAGGAATTCCGGCGGGGCGCCCTCGGAAGCGGCGCGCGCATAAGCCTGGTCGAGAACCTGTTCAGATGGCAGCCCGACGCGGCTCGCGGAATCCATCACCTCGCGGCCCAGGCGTACCTCAAGCCCGAGTTTGGTCAGCCGCTCGGCGACGATGCTCGCCGTGCGGAACTCGGTGAGGCCGAGTTCCGGGTAGCGGTGCAGGTCCCGCCGCGTCGCCACGGCGCGTGCCGCCACTTCGGGTAATCGCGATGAGAAGTCGATAGGCGCCATGCCCTGTCCTTTCCTGTTATTCGAAAGCAGTTTTACGCCGGCTTTCCGAGGAGAGGAAAGCGGCCGCTTTTTGGAAAAAGCGGCGCCGCCGTTAGGCCAAGGCGAGGGGAAGGCTTCTTTTTGTGAACAAAAAGAAGCAAAAAAACTTTATTGACTCTGGGCCGTGGGCGTTGGCGCTGACAATGGCTATGGCCCAGCATCGCCAAAAGTTTTTGCGCCGCTTTTTTCAAAAAGCGGCCGCTTTCTTTCTCTGCCGCTTTTACTGCGGCTGCGGGACGATCCGCAGATAGGGCTTCACCGCTTTCCAGCCGTCCGGAAACAGCGTCTTGGCCTCGTCATCCGTTACCGATCCGGCAATGATGACATCGTCGCCGGGCTGCCAGTTCGCCGGCGTCGAGATCTTATGCCGGGCGGTGATCTGGATGGCATCCAGCACGCGGAGAATCTCGTCGAAATTGCGCCCGGTTGTCATCGGATAGGTCATCATCAGTTTGATCTTCTTGTCGGGCCCGATGACGAAGACGGACCGCACCGTGGCATTGGTTGCCGGCGTACGCCCTTCGAACGTGCCGGCCTCATCTGCCGGCAACATATTATAGAGCTTGGAAATGGTAAGATCGGTATCTCCGATCATCGGGTAGTTAACGGCGGCGCCCTGCGTCTCTTCGATGTCGTCGGCCCATTTTATGTGGTTATCCACGGGATCAACCGACAGGCCGATGATCTTGGCATTACGCTTGGTGAATTCCGGCTCGATCCTCGCCATGTAGCCGAGTTCGGTTGTGCATACCGGCGTGAAGTCCTTGGGGTGCGAAAAGAGTATGGCCCACTGGTCGCCGATCCACTCATGGAAATCAATCGTTCCCTGAGTGGTTCGTGCCGTGAAGTTCGGCGCCGTGTCATTGATTCGCAGTGACATATTCCTTTTCCTCGTGGTTCTTAGTTTTCGTGAAAGTCCAGAGCATCATGGGCTTGCGTAGAGTCGTCGGAGTCCTTGCATGCCATGAGGATGCTCGGCGATATGCCCGATCACGCGTCGATCCTGGGCAGCATCAAGCGATTTATACGCTTGATGGCCGGCACGATACAATCGTGCCGGGTCTCGGTACGCGATCAGCCCGGCGCGGCGGATAAGCCAAACCTCGCCCTCCGGCGGATGCTCGCCTGCGTGCTGCTGACCACCAGGATGGAGAGGAGCGCGGTGAAGATCAGGTAGAAGGCGGGAACGAAGTCGCTCTTGGTGGCATGGATCATCCAGGTCACGCTGAGCGGCGCGAAACCGCCGAAGACGGTGACCACGACGTTGTAGGAGATGGCCATGCCGGTGGACCGCACTTCCACCGGAAAGAGCGCGGCGAGCATGCCGGGCGCCAGGCCGGTGAGCAGGCCGAACAAAGTGAGCGCGACGAGTTGAGCCTCCAGCAGGCGGGTGAAGCTGGGGGCGGCGAGGACGTAGGCGAACAGCGGATAGGACACCAGGGCGGTCACCGCCGTCAGCCAGAAAAACATCCGGTAGGCTCCGATCCGGTCGGCGAGCCAGCCGCCCAGCATGCAGACGAAAATGTCGAGCGCGGAGGTCAGAACGACACCGAACAGATCGTCCCAGAGCGGGAGGTGCAGCTCGCGGACGACGTAGACCGGCAAATAATTGTTCCAGATATAGGTTGTCGCCGTGCCGATGATGACCAGGCCGAAGGCGCACAGCAGCGGGAGGCCGTAGCGGCCGAGGACGGTGCGCACTGGCGCCTTGACCAGATCGGGCGTGGCCTGTCGCAGCTGGTGATATTCGGGGGATTCCGCCATCCGATAGCGGATGTAGAAACCGAACGGGCCGACCAGGGCGCCGATCAGGAAGGGTAGGCGCCAGGCCCAGGCATGGATGGCGGGCGGCGGGAAGGCCGCAATCACCATCAAGCCGATGCCGGCAGCGAAGACACGGCCCACCGCCTGGGCGGACATCTGGAAACTGCCGAACAACATGCGCCGGTCCTCCGGCACATATTCGACGAGCAGGGCCGTCGCGCTGGCAAACTCGCCGCCGATCGAAATGCCCTGGACGATGCGCCCGAGAATGACGATCAGCGGCGCCACGATGCCGATCGTCGCGTAGGACGGGGTGAGGCCCAGGGTCAGGGTGCCGAACGCCATCATGCCAATCAACAAAGTGAGCGCCTGGCGTCTGCCGTGCCGGTCGGCATAGGCGCCGAGCAGGATGCCGCCGATCGGTCGCGCCACGAAGCCGATCGCGAAGGTGGCGAAGGTCAACATGATGGACAGAAAGGAAGCGGCCGGGAAGAAGGCGTGGGAAATCATCGTGGCAAAATAGCCGTAGGAGACGAAATCGAACCATTCGAGGCCGTTGCCGATCACAGAGGCGATGACAACCTTGCGAAGGGCCGGTTTCTCGATCGGCTTTTGCGAAGCTTCCGTTTCCGCGATGCTATCCAGATTCATCCTGCCGCCTCGAATTCCCAATTTCAGCCAGGGTCAGTTAAGCTATATTCATTGAGGAGCCAATTCGCGGGGATTTGGGCCGCTTTCAACGCCACCGGCAAAGGTATCGCAATGGCGGGAGGTGGCGTTAGCTGGCCGCGCGCGCGTTTCTTGGGGCGTAAAAGTTCCCGACAATTTCCCCGAACGGGCCATGATGGGCGGCGCCGGACGGCGTCATGATGGGATGGCGGATCGGGAGCTTGGGAAAGACCAACTCCGCGAAGCGATAGGCTTCTTCCAGATGCGGATAGCCGGAGAGGATGAAATGGTCGATGCCCAGTTCCATATATTCCTCGATCCGCGCCGCGACTTGGTCCGGATTGCCGACCAAAGCGGTGCCGGCGCCACCGCGGACCAGCCCGACCCCGGCCCACAGATTCGGCGACACTTCCAGCTGCTCGCGGGAGCCGCCATGTAGGGCTGCCATGCGCTGCTGCCCCACCGAATCCATGCCGGCAAAGCGCTGCTGAGCCTTGGCGATGGTCGCGTCATCGACATGGCGGATCAGATTTTCGGCGGCTTCCCAGGCCTCCTGCGCGGTCTCGCGCACGATCACATGCAGCCTGATGCCGAAATTCAAGCGGCGTCCGCGCTGTTCCGCCGCGCGCGCCACACGCTTAAGTTTCTCCTCAACCAGGGCAGGCGGTTCGCCCCAGGTAAGATAGGTGTCGACCTGCTCGGCCGCGACCTCGATGCCGGCCTCCGACGAGCCGCCGAAAAACAGCTTCGGGTGGGGGCGCTGCACCGCCGGGAACAGAATTTGCCCCTTCTCGATGCGCAAATGTTCGCCGGTGAAGTCGACCGTCTCGCCGTTCAGCAGCGACTTCCAGATTTTCAGGAATTCCCGGGTGATTGCATAGCGGGAATCGTGGGGGAGAAAAATGCCATCGCCGGTATTCTCGGCCGGATCGCCGCCGGTGACGATGTTGATCAGCAATCTTCCGCCGGAAATCCGGTCGAAGGTTGCGGCCATCCGCGCGGCGAGCGACGGGTTGAGCAGGCCCGGCCGGAAGGCGATGAGATAGCGGAGCTTCTCGGTCAGCGGCACCAGCGACGAGGCAACCACCCAGCTATCCTCGCAACTGCGGCCGGTGGGGATGAGCACGCCGTAATAGCCGAGCCGGTCCGCCGCACACGCGACTTGGGCGAGATAAGCATGATCCACATCGCGGGCGCCGATTTGTGTCCCGAGATAGCGCCCATCGCCATGAGTCGGCAAAAACCAGAGAATATTCGCATCCGTTGCGCGTTTCAGGGACATTTGCTTTCTCCTCATGCGCTCCAGGCGGCGCTGGAAACATTAATGTGGTTGGGAATCAGGTTAAGTTTGAAGAATGCATCGGCGATTCTTTGCTGCCCGGCGAAGATCTCGGGCGTTAGGGTGACCACCCCGTATTTCTGGCGGTCGAACCAGGTATGAAGCACGGAAGCGGGAAGGCCGATTTGCGGCGCGATGTCCAAAGCTGATTCGGCGATGTGCCGTGCCTCCCAGGCTTCCACGCTGTTAATGACGTCGATCGCCGCTTTCAGGGCATCGGGATGGCGTGCGGAAAAGTCCCGCGTCGAGGAATAGAAAGAGCGGTTCGGCATCAAGCCGGTTCCATCAGTGAGCACTTGCGCGCCTGCCGCCTGCGCCCCGGCATAATAGGGATCCCAGATCGACCAGGCATCGACATCGCCGCTGCCCAAGGCCGCACGCGCATCGGCCGGCTGCAGAAAAACCTTTGTGACCTGCTGATAAGGAACGTTGGCAGCGGCCAGGGCGGCGACGAGCAGGTAATGCGCGCTGGAGCCTTTTGCGACAGCAACTTTTTTGCCGGCGAGGTCGTGCACCGCGCGCAGCCCGCTCCCGGCCGGCTTCAAGATGGCGACGGCGCGCGGGCTTGGGTTGGTCGCGGCCACATAAACCAGCGGCGCGCCGGCCGCCTGGGCAAAAATCATGGGCGGTTCGCCGGTGAAGCCGAAATTCACGGCGCCGGCATTGAGCGCGGCAAGGAGCGGCGGGCCGGAGGTGAATTCGGCCCAATCGACATCATAACCCAGCGGATTCAGCTTTTTCTCAAAGACGCCCTGGGTGCGGGCCAGGACGAGGGTCACCGAAGCCTTCTGATAGCCGATCCGCAAAACGCCGCGCTGCGCTGCCACGGCATAACGGCGGGTCATCAGCATCGGGATCGCTAAGGAGGCGGTCACAAGTAGGGAACGCTTACGCATGGCTTCACTCCAGTACCAACAAAATTATTATTGCATATAAATTCCACCTGTGAAATAGGAAAAATATATAATGTGGGGCGCCGCGATGCCAATCCTGTCCGAAACAATTTCCGCGTCCCTGCCTGCCTGGCGGCCGCCTGTCGCTTTGCGTCGCATCGCCCCCCCATTGGCGTTGCTGGCCATCTGGCAAGCGGTGACCTCGTTGGGCTTCACCAGCTCGCAAACCATGCCGGCGCCATCGCTGATCCTTGTCAGTCTTTGGAGGCTGATCGTCACCGGCCAGCTTGCACCAAACCTTCTGGTCTCGCTGCTTCGGGTGGCAGTGGGGCTGGCCGTTGGGGTTACTGCCGGCACGGTGCTGGGTTTGGCGGCAGGCCTTAGCCGCAGGGGTGAGGATTTTATTGATCCCACCGTGCAAATGGCGCGCACCCTGCCGCACCTCGCCCTAATTCCGCTGATGATTCTCTGGTTCGGCATCGGCGAGGCGCCGAAAATCGTCATCATCGCGCTGGGTGCCAGTTTTCCAATCTATCTGAACCTCTTCGCGGCGATCCGTGGCGCGGATCGCAAATTGCTGGAGGCCGCTTGCATGCTCGGCCTCTCCAGGCGAGAGGTGATCTGGGATGTGGTGCTGCCTTCAGCCCTTCCTGGCTTCCTGGTCGGATTGCGCCAAGCCCTTGGCATCGCCTGGATCAGCCTGGTCGTCGCCGAACAGATCAACGCCACCTCCGGCATCGGCTATCTGGTGATGAACGCGCAGGAGTTCCTGCAAACCGACGTGATCTTCGACGGATTGCTCATTTATGCCGTGCTCGGCCTCGCCACCGACCGTCTGGTCCGCAGCTTGGAACGCCGGTTGCTCGCCTGGCGCCCAATTCTGCTCGCAAACTGAGGGAGAGTGTCATGAACGCGTTTGCCGAGGCGGCAGCCCGCGCCACCACCGAACATGCCAGCGCCGACTCCGACTATGCCGTTGAATTGCGCGGTCTGACACGCCGTTTTGGCGCGAATGTCATCCTGCAGGAGCTCGACCTGACGATCCGGCCCGGTGAGTTTGTCGCTCTGCTCGGCCGCTCCGGCTCGGGCAAATCCACATTGTTGCGTACGCTGGCAAGGCTGGACCCAGCGCCGGCCGGCACGTTGCGCGCCCCGGCGGCCACCACCGCGGTGTTCCAGGAACCGCGGCTGCTGCCATGGAAACGGGTGTGGCGGAACGTAGCCCTTGGCCTCCGGGTGGCAGCACCTCGTCACCGTGCCGCAATGGCGCTCGACGAGGTCGGGCTTTCGCATCGGCACGATGCCTGGCCACTCACTTTGTCGGGCGGCGAGGCGCAGCGCGTTGCCCTGGCCCGCGCACTGGTGCGTGAACCGCAACTTTTGCTGCTCGATGAGCCATTTGCAGCGCTCGATGCTTTGACCAGGCTGCGGATGCAGCTGCTGGTCAGCGCCTTGTGGCAGGCGCATCGCCCCGCTGTGCTGCTGGTGACGCATGATGTTGACGAGGCTCTGCGCCTGGCAGACAGGGTTTTGCTCCTCGACAAAGGACGGATCGCGTTGGATGCCGCCGTTGATATCCCACGGCCCCGCCGCCATGACAGCGCTGCCTTCATCGCGCAACGCGCCATGCTGTTGGCTACACTCGGCGTTATGGAATGACCTTTTAGCCTATAAGAAAGTGGCCGCTTTTTGAAAAAAGCGGCGCAAAAACTTTTGTTTGTTTGGGCCTGTGGTATTGAAACCAGCAGGTCAATTGACGGAGCGTTATTTTTGATCGATTGTCTCGGCGCCGCGCCGTGGCAAAATCAAAAATTGACCAAGTCGGTCGCTTGATTGAACGATTGACGCTCGGGGAGCCCACAATGAAAACGTCATTCGCCGTGGCGATGGCCGCGACATGCTTTCCCGCCATGGCGCTTGCCGCCAATCCGGTTGTCGTCAGCCACCCCTGGTTTCGCTATCTCCTACCGCAAATTCCGGCAGGCGGTTTCATGATTCTTCATAACCCGAACGACAAGCCCATCGTGCTTGACGGCGTGCGTTCGCCGGCCTGCGGCATGGCCATGCTACATGAGAGCGTCAACAGTGGGGGGGCCGAGAGGATGATCATGGTGCAGACGATCACCGTGCCCGCGCATGACGATTTTGCCTTCTCACCCGGCGGGTACCACGTGATGTGCATGGAGCCACGGATGAAGGTGGGCGAGACGGTCCCCGTCACGCTCCTGTTCCAGAACGCCCCCCCGATCACCGTCACGTTCCCCGTCTACGGAGCCAGCGGCCAGAAGGCTTCACCATGAAGCGGCTGATGCTGGTGCTGATCTCTCTGCCGCTCGGCGCGGCCGCTCCCCGTGGAGCGGACATTGCTTTGCACGGAACCAATCATGGCGCTTTGCCCTGCATGGTCTGTCATGGCACGGTCTTCCAGGGTAATCCTTCGATTGGCGCCCCAGCTTTGGCCGGCCAACCCGCGGCGACGACCCTTGCGGCGCTCGATGCGATCGCCGCAGGAAAGCTTGGGACAAACGCCGTGATGCAGAACATCGCAGTCTCCCTGACACCAGCGGAACGTGCCGCTGTCGCCGGCTATTTTGCCAGCCTGAAGGCGAAGTAACGGCAATGTGGCGAAGAGCGGCATGCAGCCTCGCCGCTTTGGCTATGCTGGGGACGTTGGCGTCCTGCCACAGGCCGTGGAAGTTGGACGCCCAGGACATCAACGTGCAGAAGGCCCTGCCACCGTTACAGTTCGCCTTGACGGAGGCGCAGACGGGACAGACTGTGACCGCCGGGCAGTTCCGCGGCAAGGTGGTGATGCTGTATTTCGGCTACACGAACTGCCCGGATGTTTGTCCGCTGACGCTCTATCATGTCGCCCAGATGGTCCGGAGCCTCGGTAATTCGGCCAGGGACGTCCGTTTCCTGTTTGTTACCGTCGATCCCGATCGGGATACGTTGGCGACGTTGAATAAATATGTCGCCCTCTTCGGCGCGCCCGAAATTCTTGGGCTGCGGGGCGGTCCGGCACAGTTGCAGGCGGTCGCCGGACGCTACCATGCCGCGTACTCAGTCCATCCCTCGCCGGATCCTGCTCAATACGCCGTGACCCATAGCGCGGCGATTTATGTTTTTAACAGGGAAGGCAAACCGGAATTCATGATCGCGGGATTATCCAGCCAGACTCCGGACATGCCAGGAATAACCCGGGACCTGCGGCATTTGGTCGACCACGACTCGATCTAGGGCGGGGAAGGCTTCTTTTTGTGAACAAAAAGAAGCAAAAAAACCTTATGACGTTGGGCCATGGGCGTTGGCGCGACAACGCCCATGGCCCAGCATCGCCAAAAAGTTTTTGCGCCGCTTTTTTCAAAAAGCGGCCGCTTTGCTCTTAATCCAATCGCGTGAGCCAACTTAAAATGCCTTGATCCGGTCTGGCGTGCATCGCATGCCGCAGATCGGCGCCGATGCTCTGAAAATCGGGATGTTGAGACAGGCTGAGATCTGAGATCGCGAAATCGGCATCGCCCTGCGGGGTAAAGACATAGATCAGAGCCGAGTGAACGACGGCGTATTTCTCAGGATCGGGCGAGGGATGGACGGCAAAGACGACGCGATAGCGACGCGCGAGGCGATAGAGCTGGTCGGCATTTCCCCGTAGCCCGATGAAATGGGGATCGAAAAGTTCCAGATACTGTTTGAGGATCGGCAGCGTGTCCCGATCTGGATCGACCGTGACGAACAGGAATACGATGTTTTCGGCATCGGCTTTGAGAAAGCTGAAGAGTCTCTGTACCTTGTAGAGGGTATCAGGGCAGACGTCCGGACAGTTCGTATAGCCGAAATACAGCATTACGACTTTGCCGCGGAAATCCTGCTGCGTGACGAGCCGGCCTGTGACGGCGTCGCGCATGGTAAATTTGAGGGGCGGCACCAAGCCGCTGACGCTGATATCGCCCGGGGCCAGATGCCGGGAGGAAGCCGGCCCGCCCCAGGAAGGCGTTGCCAACGCGAAAAAAACCATCAGACACCATGGGCCCAGCCAGACGCCCCGCATATTTCGATCCTCCCCGGCGATTGGGCCGGCCGCCAAGCGGGCGACCAGCCTTTGCGTCCGGTCTAACCCATTCAGCCGCTTCTATTCAGCAAGCGAGGCATGCAGCACGTCAAGATGGGTCTCGGAGATTTCGTTGTGGACGACAAACATATAGGAGGCCGCCGACACAAGCGAGATAACGGCGCCGACCACCAGGGCGACGACGAAGGAGCCGGTCTGTTGCACGATCAGACCGGTCACGGTCGGCGCGAGCGCGCCGCCCAGATAGCCGCCGAAATTCATCATGGCGCCCACCGAAGCGGTGAGATTGGGCGGCACGGCCACCGAACTCAACGCCCAGGAACAGGTGCTGGTGACGTAGAGCAGGAAGATCGCCGCGGAGATGCAGGCGATGGCGAGCGCGTTGCTTTGCGCATAGGCGGCCGCGATGGTGAAGCTGGCGGTGCCGACCAGAGCGAGCGCGGCGGGGATCTTGCGGCTGTTCAACGCGGTTTGCCCCGCGCGGATCAGGCGGTCGGCGCTGTAACCGCCGGCCATCGATCCGGCGATTCCCAAAGCGAACGGGATTGCCGCGGCGATGCCCGTATATTTCACGCTCATATGGCGTTGGATCTCAAGATAGCCGGGGAGCCAGGCCATGTAGATCCACGTCATGTAAATGCAGCCGAAATAGCCGATGATCATCCCCCAGGTCGTGCGGAACCTGAACAGCATTTTCCATTCCCGGAACGTCACCGGGCTGCGGCGGGTCGCCGGATCGCCTTCGGTGCAATAGGCGATTTCCTCATCCGTGAGGGTAACCTGCGAGGGGTTGCGGTAGAGCGTGAACCAGATCGCGGCGACGACGAGGCCCGCCACCCCCATGATGATGAACATCCAGCGCCACCCGAACGCGAGCATCAGGGCGGTGAGCAGCGGCACGCCGATGGCGGTGCCGAGGGGCCCGGCGCTGTTCCAGATGCCCGACGCCAGCCCGCGGTTCCGTGGATTGAACCAATCGCGCGTCACCCGCGTCGCGGTCGGGAATTGCGGCGCCTCGCCCGCGCCGAGGAAGAGACGGGCGACATAGAATTGCCCGAAACTGGCGACCAAGCCGCTCGCGACCTGGGCCAGGGACCAGAGCGAGAGCCCGAGGGTGAGCAGCACGCGGGGGCGGAACCGATCCACCAGCGCGCCCGAGGGCAGTTGGGCAAAGGCATAGGCCCAGAGGAAGGCTGAAAGCAGATAGCCCATATCTGCGATCGACAGGCCAAGATCATGGCGAATGAGTGGATTGCCGACCGCAAGCGTGGCGCGGTCGATGTAGTTGATCGAGCCTGAGATCAGCAGCATGGTCAGCGCGCTGCGCTGGATTTTTCGGACCCTTTCGGAGGTCGGCGCCGGCTGTGACATTTTTCCCCCATTGATTGTTTTTGGATTTTTCCTATGGCCAGAACGGTAAATTTTCTTGTGCCCGTTCCGGATCGCCTGGTTATTGCGTTGTTTGTTGTTGCTTGTTGTCGCGTTATGCTTTGGCGAACCCTGATCTGTGTTTCGCCGGACCGGCCGGTCCGGTGGAACGCAGAGTGGCTCCAGGAGCGCCCTCTTTTAACATAATATTTCTGGGCCGCAGCATTTTTTACGGCTGGGCGGCATTGGCCCCCGGTCCCCACGCCCCGATCAGTCCGGCAAAGACTGCCGTGGTCGGGGCTGGCGGCCGCGGCGCCACACGTTTCAAGGTGCGAGAGTTTTTCGAGGCGCTTACCGATGCTCTAGGAGGATGGTGCCACCTTCGTGCTGGGTTCCGCCGCGACGGGCAGGCCTAATCCGATAATGCGCACGTTCTCGATGACCTGCGGTTGGTTTCCGACCGCATAACGTAGCTGCGCGATCTGCCCATCGCTCAACTGCACGGTGGCCAGGCACGCACCATCGCCTGGCCCGACATGCCTGACGGATGAAACGGTGATGTTCGCTCTGTTGAGCGCGGGGATTGTATCGCTTGCTGCACGAAGCACGTCGAGCGCAAGTGGTGTTAGTACGCAAATCACGGCAGCCACTCTTTGGCATAAGTCCCTGAGAAGGGAAAGATGCGCGGAAAACTGCCGTCCGAAACATAATTTTGTAACGGTATTCCGGCGTTAGAATGAGGCGCGGCCGTTACGCCGTATAATTTAAAAATCCCCCTGCAACGAGAGAAATTGAAATGAGATTTTATTGGGGGCCTTAATTTCAACAGCGAGCTCGTTTTGCAAATGGTTTTGCCGGCTGAGAGCTACAATTCAAACCATGGTTTTTGAAGATCAACAAACAAGGACAAAACGTCCTGAATTATTTTCTCGATGAATATTGCGCATGAGATTTACGAATTTGATGCGAGGATCGCCGGTCCCTAAGCAGAGGGTCGGCAAAGCTATTGGAAGCTACCATGAAAATTCTGGTTCAAGGCCTAGCAAGCGTCCTGGCAATCGGTGTTTGCGTCGCCGGGGGCGCTTTCCTGTTTATTCAGTCTGGCATTTATAATGTGACGGCCGTGACGCCCCATACACGCTTGGTCGCTTGGCCGTGCATCAAACCTATCAGCATTCGATGGAAAGAGACTCCGCCAGCATCAAAGCGCCGGCCAATCTGGAAGTCGCCGCCAACGTGGAGGATGGTGCGCATCTTTACATCGCGACGTGCGCCATGTGCCATGGTGCGCCCGGCGTGGCGGAGACCCCGTTGCGGCGGGGCATTTATCCCGCCGCCCCGTTTCTGCTCGCGGCCACCCGCAAAAACCATCCGAACCAGATGTTCTGGGTCATCAAGAATGGCGTGAAAATGACCGGCATGGCGGCTTTCGGGAGCAGCTTCACGGATCAGCAGATCTGGGATCTCGCGGCGTTCCTGCGGAAGGATCGTGGCATTTCCACCGCGGATTATGCCAAGCTGGCGGCGAATTAGACGCTGGAGCTGTGAGCCGTTTGGGCCTCATTGCCCGGCTTACAGGAGCAAACGCTTTTGCGCCGGGCGATCGCGGCTCGGCGACTGGCCGGCCGTCAGTTGCTGATCCAATCCACGATCACCGGCCCGACCAGGCCGATCATCAGGCCCACAACCAGGGCCCCGGCGATATAGATCCTCTGGCGCATGAGGGGCGCCGGCCTGGCGACGATTTCAGCAAGTTTCTTCTGCTCGCTACCCAACAATTTCGCTGCGGCGAGGGTATCCGTGGCGGCCGAATTAAGGGTCGTGGTGCTATAGCCCAGCCGCATCAACGCCTCGTTCTGTTTTTCGATATTGCTGTTGATTTTCTCGCTCAGCTCCCGAAGCGCCGCGGCCAGCTCAGCGCGATCGTGGGGCATCATCTCGTTCAGAGCCGCGGTATTTTGTTCCGTCAAGGTCATGACCTAAATTCTCATGGTTGCGCCGAACTCCAACCGGACCGCAACACGGGGCAGTATGAGGCTAGATCACGGCGCTACTAAAGGTTGTAGTTGCACGGCGAGAACGACACCGGTTTGGCAATTGTGTCAAGTATCCTGTCTAACACGGCGGGCAGTCATGCACCTCTTTCACGCGCTGGCCTCGGCATTCGGGAGCGCACGCGGGAGTTTGCGCCGGCTTGTTATTCGAGGCAAAGGCCAGGAGAATGTGACGAAAACCGTGGGAAGGGAAATGGGCGATTTGTCGCGGATCAATCAAGCGGCGTGCCGCCAGCGTGATGCCGGGTCGTGGTTCTACCGGCGGCCGCCAACGCCGGAGTTCGTCGAACTCGCGATCGTCCAGGGGGCGGACGTGTCGCTGCCAATTCACTTCCATGACGAGGACCAGCTCACCTTCATCCTGTCGGGGCGGCGGCGTTTCCGCATAGATGGCAATCTCATCGAGCTGTGCCGGGGGCAGGGGCTCTTCATCACGGCGGGCACGCCGCACAGCTCCCTGCCCGAACCCGATGGCGTCGTTTGCTTCAATGCCTATTTGCGCGCCGGGATGAGCGCGCTCCCCGCGCTGGTTGAAGACATGGCGCGTCATTGGGCCAGGGAGGCGTGTTTTTCTCTGGGGGATCTTTCCGGGATGGTCCGTACGCATAGGCAAAGCCTGGTGGATCAGGTCAGGCGATCCCGTGCGGTCTTGCCCTTCGATGCGCATGGCACGGTTCGGGACGCGGCGGACCAGGCCCGCATGAGTCGCGAGGCGTTTTCACGCCGCTTTCGCCGGACCCGCGGTGTTCCGCCAAGCCTGTTCCGGTCCTTGACGAAGCTCAATGAGGCGCGGCTTCTGCTGCGCGCCGGTCTCCCTCTGGCGGCCGCCGCTGCCGAGGCCGGCTTCGCTGACCAAAGCCATCTGGGCCGTTGCTTTCGGCGTGCCTTCGGGGTCACGCCGGGCGCCTACCGGGCGGGATGGGAGCGATCACATCCGTTCCAGACAGAAAGCTGGCCTGGCTTCTAGCTTTCCTGGGCGTCGCTCGAAGCGCGTCCTTTTGGAGCCAGACATGTCAGCCACTCTTGATTTCGCACGCTACCTTCTCGTGATCGGCGCCGGCGCCAGCCTTGCCTTGCAACAGGTCTTGAATGCAAAGCTGCGCGCCTCGCTCGCTTCCCCCTGGTGGGCCGGGTTTGCCAGCTATTTTGTCGGCATGCTGCTGATGCTGGCGCTCGCTTGCCTGGCCCCGGGGCCGCGCTTGTCGCTCACCACCGTATCGCGCACGACCTTGCCGGTTTGGAGCGGCGGAATTTTCGGCGGGATCTTCATCATCACGGCCATCCTCACGGTCCCGCGCTTGGGGGCCGCGACCGTGCTCGCCCTTGTCGTCGTCGGACAGATGATCGGCTCGCTCGCCTTCGATCAGTTCGGCCTGCTCGGACTCCCGCAGCACCCTGCGACCCTGGTTCGCCTCATCGGCGCGGGGTTGCTGATTGCCGGCGTTGTCATGGTCCGAAGTTGAGTAAGCAAGGGAAGGCTACTTTTTGTGAACAAAAAGTAGCAAAAAAACTTTGTTTATTTCGGCTGCCGCTGTTTCAGCGCCTCAGGCCCAGCTAAGAAAAGTTTTTGCGCCGCTTTTTTTAAAAAGCGGCCACTTTCTTCCTTGGAGCGTTCGACATGACACACACGATCACCAGCGTGGCGCAATTGGAGGCCATCTACGGAACGCCAAATGAGCGGGCACTGTGGAAGGAAATCACCTTTCTGAATGAGGATTATCAGGCCTTCGTGAAAGCTTCGCCGCTGGTCATTTTGGCTTCCGTGGGGGAGGGCGGGACCGATTGCTCTCCGAAAGGGGATGTCCCCGGTTTCGTGAAGATCCTTGACGAGCGGACCCTCGCCATCCCCGACCGGCCGGGCAACAACCGGATCGATAATCTGCGCAATATCGTGGCTGACAACCGGGTCTCCCTGCTGTTTTTAGTGCCCGGCGTAGATGAAACGCTGCGGGTCAACGGACGCGCTGAAATCACGGTGGACCCTGAGTGTCTTGCTTGGTTTGCCGTGAACGGCAAATTGCCGCGTACGGTCATCATGGTCAGGATCGACGCGGCTTATTTTCACTGCTCCAAGGCGCTGGTTCGGTCAGATCTTTGGAACCCGGAAAAGCATGTCGAACGCGCCCGGTTGCCCAGCCCGGGCGCCATCCATAAGCGCCTCAGCGGCGGCGCGTTTGACGCCGCCGCCTATGACAAGGATCTGCCGGAGCGCATGAAAGCCGGCTTGTACTGAAGCAAGGCACCGCCGGCGTGGGGCGCCGGGATCAGGTTATGAACTTCGGGACTTGTGGCGCGGGTTCTGCTAATATCGATCGGTGCGGCTCAAAGCACCACATGGCTGGAGGGACCCGTGCCATGCATATACGCAATCCCATTGAATGGGTGGTGGCGCAGTTCGAAGCCCCCAACATTGTTGGCAGCGCGCCGCCCGAAGCTTATTGGCCGGCAACGCGGCAGGTCGGGGCACCCGAAGTGCAGAAAATCACCCTGGCGGATCTGCGGGAAGCGGTGCGGCGCGGCCTGCATGATTTTTCGGCTGGCCGGCCCGACTGGCTGTTCCTCTGGCTGATCTATCCTATCCTCGTTTTGTTCATCGTCTTCGCCGAAGCGTTGGGGGATTGGTTGCCGCTCTTGTTCCCCACGGTCGCCGGGTTCGCGCTGATCGGGCCGTTCTGCGCGGTCGGCCTGTATGAGATGAGCCGGCAACGCGAGTTGACCGGCAAGCTCAGTTGGGTCGACACGTTCAACGTGGTGCGCTCTCCCTCGATCGGCGCGATTGCGGCGCTCGGTCTGCTGTTGATCGTCTTGTTCCTGGCCTGGCTGGCCGTGGCGCAGGGGATCTACGATGTCACCATGGGGCCGGCGCCGCCGGCCTCGCCGTGGCGCTTCATCCAAGATGTGTTCACCACGCCGGCGGGCTGGGCCATGATCGCCTTGGGATGGAGCGTGGGTCTGCTCTTCGCGGTCTGCGTTCTGGCGATCAGCGTGGTGTCGTTTCCCTTGCTGCTGGACCGGCCCGTCGGGCTGAGCACCGCGATCGCGACGTCAGCGACGGCGGTGCGGCGCAACCCGGTCGAACTCGGTCTATGGGGCGTGATGGTCGTGGTGGCTTTGTTGCTGGGCGCGGTGCCGTGTTTCATCGGGCTGGTTGTGGTTTTGCCCATCCTGGGCCATTCCACTTGGCATTTATACCGGCGGATCGTCCGGCCGCCCGCGGTGCGGGTCTAGAGCGCGATCAGGCAAGGGAAGGCTTCTTTTTGTGAACAAAAAGAAGCAAAAAACTTTATTGATGCTGGGCCATGGGCGCTGGCGCTGACAACGGCTATGGCCCAGCATTGAGCAAAAGTTTTTGCGCCGCTTTTTTCAAAAAGCGGCCGCTTTCTTCCTTCTGATATCGAATATCGCGATACGTAAGATCGGAATATCCCGTCTTTTCAGAGGGGCGGAAACCATGCTGAAGCATGGAGCGGTTCACCGAAGAAAGATCGTCCTATGCACCAGCAACTCCCCATCTTCATCAACGGCCCAGGGGCCGCGCCGCGATGAAAATGGAAATCGGCGTTGACAGCTTCGCCGCCCTTCTGCCCGATCCTGTTTCCGGCCGCATTCCGTCCCCGGCTGACCGCATGGCCGCCTTGATCGCGGAGGTGGAGACCGCGGATCGGGTCGGGCTTGATGTGTTCGGGATCGGCGAGCATCACCGCGCGGAATTTCTTGACGCCGCGCCGGCCGTCATTCTCGCCGCCGCCGCCGCGCGCACCCGGACCATCCGCCTGGCGAGCGCGGTCACCGTGCTGAGCGCGGCCGATCCCGTCCGCGTGTTCCAGGATTTCGCGACCATCGACCTCATTTCGCAAGGCCGCGCGGAGATCGTGGTCGGCCGCGGCTCGTTCGGTGAAGCCTATCCGCTGTTCGGCTTCGCGTTCAGCGACTATGACGCGCTGTTCGCCGAGAAGTTGGACCTGCTCCTCAAGCTGCGCGACAGCGCGGAGGTGACATGGGCCGGGCGCTTCCGTCCGCCGTTGACCGGGCAGGGCGTGTTTCCGCGCCCCCATCAGCCCCGCTTGCCCATCTGGCAGGGCGTGGGCGGCACGCCGCAATCGTTCGTGCGGGCCGGGGTGTTGGGCCTGCCGCTGATGGTGGCCATCATCGGCGGGGATTTCGGCCGCTTCCGGCCCTTGGTCGATTTATACCGCGAGGCGGGTGCGCGCGCGGGCCATGCGCCCGAGGCGCTGCGTGTGGGGGTCCACGCGTTTGGCTTCGTCGGCGAGACCACCGACGCGGCGAAGGAGGCTTTCTTCCCTGGCTGGCGCCATATGTTCACGCAAATCGGCCGCGAGCGCGGCTGGCCGCCGGCGACGCGCGCGCAGTTTGAAGCCTTATGCGGGCCGCATGGCGCATTCCTGGTCGGCGATCCTGAAACCGTGGCGGGCAAGCTGCTCCACGCCAGCGAGGTGCTCGGCGGGATCTCGCGGATCACCTTCCAAATGAGCGCGGCCTCCCTCGGACCCGACAGCATGAACCGCTCGATCGAGCTGCTCGGGCAAGGGGTGGCGCCGATCGTCCGTCGCGCCACGCGATAACACTGGGATAAGAAATATAACCACCTCTCCGCGACGGGAGGCGGATCGGTGGGTGTGGATTGCGAAGGGGAAGGCTTCTTTTTGTGAACAAAAAGAAGCAAAAAAACTTTATTGATGCTGGGCCATGGGCGCTGGCGCTGACAACAGCTATGGCCCAGCATTGAGCAAAAGTTTTTGCGCCGCTTTTGATCGAAAAAGCGGCCGCTTCCTTTTGCCTGAATTGACCTAAGTAACCACGCTCTAGCGCTCACTGACCGCTTATGATAACGATGTCGGAAGATCAGAAGAGCTTGAGGAAATAATGCCGGTCCTGCACAGAAAAACATAGAGGTTTGAAACGAAGTGTAATTGCACGCTTTTTAAAAAGCGGGTGATGCGGCGCTTTTGTCATTGTTTTTAAATCGTTCTGTCAGGTTGAATTGACGGTATTTTTTTCAGCAGCCCGTGAGTCGCGCACACCGCCCAGGAGCGCGCTGTTGTGACCTGGCTGGTTCGGATTGCGCTTTCGCGCCCTTACACGTTCATTGTCCTGGCGATTGTTATCCTGATCCTGGGTCCGTTGGCGGCGCTGAACACGCCCACGGACATCTTTCCCAGCATTCGGGTCCCGGTGATCGGCGTCGCCTGGACGTATACCAACCTGTCGCCGGATCAGATGGCGGCGCGAATCATCACGCCTTATGAGCGCTCGATTTCCACGACGGTGAACAATGTCGAGCATGTCGAAAGTGAATCGCTGCCCGGCATGGGCATCGTAAAAATCTATTTCCAGCCGAACGTTGATATTCGCACGGCGACCGCCCAGGTCACCTCGATTTCGCAGACGACCCTGCGCCAGATGCCGCCTGGCACGACGCCGCCGTTGATTCTCAACTACGATGCTTCGACCGTGCCGGTGATTCAGGTTGTGACGTCAGGCGAGACGCTGAACGAGCAGCAGATCCTCGACCTGACGCAAAATTTCATGCGCCCCCCGCTCAGCACGATCCCCGGCACCGCCATCCCCTATGCCTATGGCGGCAAAGTGCGCCAGATTCAGGTCGATTTGAATCCGCAGGCATTGCAGGCGCGGGGCCTGTCCGCCCAGGACGTGCAGACCGCCATCACCAATCAAAACCAGATCCTCCCGGCGGGCATGGTTAAGATCGGCTCGTTTCAATACACCGTGCATCTGAACGATGCGGCGCCAACCATTGCGGCGCTTAACAACTTGCCGATCAAGACCGTCGACGGCGCCACCATTTATGTGCGGGATGTGGCCAATGTGCGCGATGGCGCGCCGCCGCAGCAGAATATCGTGCATGTCAACGGCCACCGGGCGGTCCTGACATCCATTCTGAAGACCGGGTCGGGCTCCACCCTCGCCGTCGTCCAGGGGGTGAAGGACATGCTGCCCTCAATTGAGGCGACGATGCCGCCCGGCTTCCATATCAGCACCATCAATGACCAGTCGCTCTTCGTCAAAGCGGCGGTTTCGGGGGTGATTCGCGAAGGCGTGATCGCCGCGGCCCTAACCAGTCTGATGATTCTGGTGTTTCTCGGCAGTTGGCGATCGACATTGATCATCGCCACCTCCATTCCGTTATCAATCCTTTGCTCGGTGGCGGCGCTCTCCGCGATCGGGCAGACCTTGAACATCATGACGCTCGGCGGGCTCGCCCTGGCCGTCGGTATTCTGGTGGACGATGGCACGGTCACCATCGAAAACATCAATTGGCATCTCGAGCACGGCAAGGACGTCAGAACCGCGATTCTCGACGGCGCGCAGCAGATCGTCGCCCCCGCTTTCGTCTCCTTGCTATGCATCTGCATCGTGTTCGTGCCGATGTTCATGCTGAAGGGGGTGGCGGGCTTTTTGTTCGCACCGATGGCGGAAGCTGTGGTGTTCGCGATGATCGCTTCTTTCTGCCTTTCGCGCACGATCGTTCCCACTTTGGCGATGTATCTGCTCAAGCCGCATGACCAGGGGCATGCCGGGAACAACGGCCAAACCCAGGGGGTGCTCGGTATTTTTGCACGGTTCCGGTATGGGTTCGAACGAAGGTTTGAAGCCTTCCGGGAGAGCTATCGCAACCTGCTGGCCATGGCGCTGGCGCATCGGAAAATCTTCGTTCCCGCCTTTCTTCTGGTGGCGCTGGGTTCCTTGGGACTCGTGCCGTTCCTGGGCGAAAATTTCTTCCCCTCCGTCGATTCCGGGCAAATCACCCTGCATGTCCGTCCCCCGGTCGGCATGCGCATCGAGGATGCCTCGACCCTGTTCGGCGAGGTTGAACAGCAGATACGCCACGTGGTTCCGCCGACGGAGCTTCAAGCGATTGTCGATAACATCGGCCTGCCGACCAGTTCGATCAACACGATCTACAATAACTCGGGCCTGATCGGTTACCAGGAAGGCGATATGTTCATCAGCCTGAGGCCGAATCATCATCCGACGGCCGGCTATGTCAGGCAATTGCGGAAGATTTTGCCGGTTGACTTTCCCGGCGTGACATTTTCCTTTTTGCCGGCTGATATCATCAGCCAAATCCTGAATTTTGGCTCCCCGGCGCCTTTGGATGTGCAAATCATCGGCCAGAGGATGGCCGCCAATCAGGCCTATGCGGTGGATCTGTTGCGGCAGATGCGCCGCATTCCCGGCATCGCGGATGTACGCATCCAACAATCATCGGATAATCCCCAGCTCAACGTTGTCGTGAACCGGTCGCGGATCAACCAGTTTGGGCTAACCGAACTCAACGTGACAAACAGCGTCGCGACCGCTCTTGCCGGCACCTCGCAGACGGCGCCGGCCTATTGGCTGGACCAGGCGAGCGGTGTCGAATATCCGATCGTCGTGCAAACCCCTGAATATCGGGTGGACACATTATCTGACCTCGAAAATCTGCCGATCACCAGCGCCGGCCAGGCAGGGGCCTTTCAGGTGCTGGGGGGCGTGGCGCACATCACCCGTACACAATCGGCGGCGGTGGTGGATCATTATAATGTCGTGCCGGTGATCGATATTTTTGCCACCACTCAAGGCCGGGATCTCGGCGGTGTTGCCGCCGATGTGCAGGCATTGGTGAACAAGACGAAAAAAGATCTGCCGCACGGATCGCAAATCGTCATCCGCGGCCAGGTCGCGACGATGCACACCGCCTTTACCGGTCTGCTGTTTGGGCTGCTCGGCGCGATCGTCATGATCTATCTCCTGATCGTCGTGAATTTCCAGTCTTGGCTCGATCCGTTTGTGATCATCACGGCGCTGCCGGCCGCGTTGGCGGGCATTGTCTGGATGCTGTTCACCACCCATACCACGCTATCGGTGCCGGCTTTGACGGGCGCCATCATGTGCATGGGCGTGGCCACCGCCAACTCGATCCTGGTGGTGAGTTTCGCGCGGGAGCGTCTGGCGGCGGGTTGTAGCGCCGCCATCGCGGCTGTTGAAGCCGGGGTCACGCGCTTTCGTCCTGTGCTCATGACCGCGCTGGCGATGATCATCGGCATGTCGCCCATGGCGCTGGGTTTGGGCGAGGGCGGCGAGCAGAACGCGCCACTTGGCCGCGCCGTGATCGGTGGTCTGATTTTTGCCACGTGCGCGACCTTGATGTTCGTGCCCGTGGTGTTCAGCATTGTGCATGGCCGGTCGGGCGGCCATGCCGCGACATCGAACAAGGAAGAGACCAGCGGAGATGCCCATGCCTGAACCGGACCCTCTGCGCTATACGCCGCCGAGACGGCTCAAGCCGTTTGGCGTTTTGGTGCTGTTGTTAGCGGTCTGCGTCATCGTGGTCGGCCTGTTGGACCGGCTGCGCGCCCGCCAGCATCTGGCGGCGGTCACGGCGACGGAGGCCGTCCCGACCGTTGATATCGTTCAACCGGGCATGAGCAGCCAGCGTGTCCTGGTGCTTCCCGGTGACATACGCGCCTTCTATGAAGCGCCGATTTATGCCCAGGTGAGCGGTTATCTGCAGGATTGGTATGCCGATATCGGCACGAGGGTAACCGCCGGGCAACTGCTCGCGGTCATCAGCACGCCGAATCTCGATCAGCAATTGCGGCAGGCGCAGGCTGATTTGCAAGTGGCGGAGGCCAATGAGCGGCTGGCGGCCATCACCGCGAAGCGATGGGATGCGCTGTTAGCGCGGGACGCGGTCTCGCAGCAGGATGTGGATGACCGCAACGGTGACTTTCAGGCCAAGGCCGCCGCGGTTACGGCCGCACAGGCGAATGTCCATCGCTTGGAGGCGATGGAGGCATTCAAGCGAATCGTTGCACCCTTCAATGGTGTTGTCACGAGCCGCGCCACCGATATTGGCGCTCTCATTTCCGTGGGCAGCCCCACGCAGCGGCCGTTATTCACGGTGGATGACGAGAGAAAGCTGCGCGTTTATGTGAGCGTGCCGCAATATTATACGGCGGACATCAAGCCCGGCATGCAGGCGAGCTTCACGGTTCCCCAATATCCGCGAAAAATTTTCCACGCGGTTTTGACCTCGACGGCCGATGCTATTGCCGCGAGCAGCGGTACGCTGTTGGTCCAGTTTCAGATGGCCAATACGGGCGGACTGTTGCGGCCGGGCGACTATGCCCAGGTTCGCATCGACCTCTCGGAAAATGATCCTGTGATGACCGTGCCAGCCAGCGCCTTGATGTTCCGTGATTCCGGCATGGAGGTCGCGGTCTTGGGGCCGCACGACCATGTCGTGATACGCCACGTTTCCATCGGGCGCGATTTTGGCGCCACCGTCGAAATTGCCGATGGTTTGAGCCGGGGTGACTGGGTGATCGAGAATCCACCGGATACGCTTGAGGCCGGAGACGTCGTTCAGGCGGCGCAAGCGAACTCTTCAAACGCGTCGAACAGCCATGCCCGCCGGTGAATTCAAATGGGGGGCAGTGGCTTTTTTTTTCCTGCTCGCAGGTTGTTCCTTCGCCCCGAACTATGTACCGCCGTCGCTGACAACGCCGGTCGCTTACACCAATATGGGGCCATGGACGCCCGCCAGCCCGGCCGATCGAAGGCCACGGGGCGCGTGGTGGCTCATTTATGGCGATACCACATTGGATCGGCTTGAGCGCGAGGTTGATGCCAGCAATCCCACGCTCGCCATCGCGCTGTCGCGCTACGACCAGGCGCAGCAATATGTCAACGAGGCGGCGGCGGCGCAGTATCCTCAAATCGATGTATTCGGCACCGCCACGCAGAATCGCCAATCGGCCCACAGGCCGCTTCGTGTCAACGGCCCCGATTATTACGAGGCTGATTTGCTACAAGGAGCCTTCTCTTACGAGCTTGATCTCTGGGGGAGCGTGCGCAATGCGGTGGCGGCGGGGAAGGATGAAGCGCAGGCGACCAAGGACGACGCAGCCTCCGTGCAGCTCAGCCTGGAGGCGATGCTCGCCGATGCCTTTTTCAAGCTGCACGGGCTGGATGCGCAGGCGGCGCTGCTCACCAAAACGGTCGCGGCTTACGGCCGCGCGCTGCAACTGACACAAACGCAGCACAATGGCGGCATTGTGTCCGGCCTGGATGTGGGGCAGGCGCAGACGCAATATGCCACAGCGCGCGCGCAATTGACCGATGTTATCGCCCAACGCGCTCTGTATCAGAACGAGATTGCCAGCCTCATCGGGGTGCCGGCGCCGTCATTTTCGCTTCCCGTAGATCCGGCCTTGCCTTCACCGCCCGCGATACCGGTGGCCGCCCCCTCCGTGCTGCTGGAGCGGCGCCCGGATGTCGCGGCCGCGGAACGGCGCGCCGCAGAAGCGAATGCGCAGATCGGAGTCGCCCGGGCCGCATTTTTCCCGACCGTGAGCATCAATGCGTCCGGCGGTTTTGAAAGTGATGGTGGCGGGGTTAATCTGTTCAACCTTTCCAACAGCATGTGGTCCCTGGGCCCCTCTCTGGCGCTGACGGTGTTTGACGGCGGGCGCCGCAGGGCGGCGGTGAAAATCGCCCTCGACCAGTTCAACCAGGCGAGCGAGGCCTATCGATCGACCGCTTTGACGGCGTTTCAGGAAGTCGAGAACGAGTTGGCGCTGTGCAACGATCTTGCCGTGGAAGCGGCGCAACAGAACGACGCCGTCGCCGCGGCAAATCATACGCTGAATCTCTCGCTTGCCTTATACACTGAAGGGGCGGTCACCTATCTCAACGTGGTGACCTCGCAAACCGCCGATCTCGACGCGCAGAGCGCGGCATTGGCGATCGCCACAAGGCGCCTTGTCAGCAGCGTTGATCTGGTCAGAGCCTTGGGCGGCGGGTGGAGAGGATGAGGAGGCAAGGAGGCTTCTAGATAAAGAAAGTGGCCGCTTTTTGAAAAAAGCGGCGCAAAAACTTCTTGCTATTCTGGGCCTGAGTCTGTGTCGCCGACAACGCCCACGGCCCAGAGTAAATAAAGTTTTTTTGCTTCTTTTTGTTCACAAAAAGAAGCCTTTCCCTTGCCTAATTTGGCCGTGCTTGTTTCGGCGCCACCGGCCCCAAGTCGAAAAAGTTTTTGCGCCGCTTTTTTCAAAAAGCGGCCACTTCCTTTAACGCGAGACCGTAAACTCAAAACTTCCCTGCGTATGGTGGGTATCCACAGCCACGGCGTGCCAGGTCACGCGGTATGTGCCGGGCGCGGTGATGTGAAGCGGCACTGACATCTCGTTGTTGTGGCCGGGCACCGCGTGCGGTTTGCCGTTGACGATGGTGCCGGAGACGCTCGTCACAGTCACAGCGCAGAACGGCACCTCGAGCCCCTCAGTGTATGTCATCAGCAGCTGGGCGGGCGCGGTGGAGACCGTGCTGCCGACCGCCGGCTCAGCCTTCACCAGAAACGCATGAGCGAAAGCGGGTGACAGTCCGGCGAGGCTGGCGAGCAGGACAGAGGCGGTTAAGAGTTTCATATCGATGTTCCGATCAAGGGTTTGCCGATGGAATTGGGGAACAGATCGTCGAAATACAAATGGAATTGACCGATGAAGCCGATCCCATAAGCGGTAGCGCCGTTCAGCGGCCATACGGCTTCCGCGGACAAGGCGTACCAGGCGCCGGTCCATACCGCACCGGTGCCGAGCTGAAAGCTGGTCGGATAATTCGCTGGGCCAATCGCGGAGCGCCCTGCGGCGGAGGTCCAGGCGAGTTCGACCAGCGGGGTGAGGTTGGCGAGCAGCGGCGGCAGGCCATAATCATGGATTTGCGATTCCAGATACGGGATCGAATATTGCAGTGTTAGCCCGCCCGACCAGGTTTGGATGAACCCGCCGGTCCCCGCGGCCATCCCCGCATCAGGGACCGTATAGTCCAGCTCGCCGGTGATCGCGAAAGGCCGGATCGGGTTATATGGGATATCGCCCAGCCCTTTTCCGAAATAGCCGGAGAATGTCGTGGAATTGTAGCCAGCGTCGAAGCCAGGGGTGCCGGCCCGGCCGAAATCCCGCGTCACCGCCACCGAGCTGATGAATTCGTGTTCCGGCAGGACGATCCAACGGTATTTCAGCAGCAGATACGGATCATCGAACCCGCCATGCGTTTTGCCCCCATCGGCCTGATCGTTCACCAGCAGGTGATAGGTGTCGCCGACACCGACCGCGACATTGCTGAAAATGGTTTTGTCATATTCGACAGTCGCCGCGATGTCCTTGGTTTGCCCATCCGGACTTTGCTCCGAGAGGACGGGCAGGCTGGCTTCGTCAGCCACGCCGGGATCGTCGATGAGCAAGGTGTTCACGAAAACCCGGGCGCCCGCAACCGCATGCGCGTCGGCCTGGGAGGCCGTGAAAACAGTCAAAATCAAAGCAGTAGCACTGCCGTATATTGTGGTTGAGAGACGCAACGCTTTTTCCTCGAGGCTTTTGGGAAACGCTTACAACAAAGATTCCTATGTGGGAAGGTTTGCGTGGCTACGCAAAAACAGGCCCAGCCACAGATAGGTCCTGCCGGTGCAGGAGCGCTCCAAGCCCGAGGCAGGCCGTTAACACCAGCATTCCTGCCTCCGGTGATGGCATGTCACGTGCGCTGACCTGAAATTTGCAGTATAGTTCATGTTGCGGCGATGCGGTCTTTGGCGGCAGGGGGGCGCGCGTGAGCTAACGAAACCTTCAGAAAAAGTGACGACTCCGGAGACGCTCAGCGTCGTCCGACGCCGTCGCCGGCTGGACAGCATCCCCGAATTCCCCCATCTTTTGGAGGCAAACCAAAGCACGGTATCGCAATGAGCAGAGGCGCTGAACCTGAAAAAACAGCTGGAAGCGAGATTGGGTTCGCCCGCGGCAGCGGAGAGCAGCAGGCCGTGAAAACCATCGTCATCATCGATGATTCCAGCTCTAACATCAAAATCTTTTCGAAGCTGGCGGAGGTCGCTTGTCCGGACGCCTTGGTGAAGGGCTTTTCCAACCCGCATCTCGCGCTGAAATGGCTGGAAGAGAGGGAGGCGTCGCTCATCATAGCCGACTATAAAATGCCGGGCATGACGGGGGCCGAACTGACGCGCCAGGTCCGGCGCCTGCCGCTGTGCGCGGAAGTGCCGGTGGTCGTCGTGACCGCCTATCAGGACCGAAATTTCCGTATCGAGGCGCTGGAGGCCGGCGCCACCGACTTCCTGTTGAGCCCCATCGATTTCAGCGAATTCCAGCCGCGTATTCGCAACCTTCTCAGGCTGAACAGCCGGCAGATCATTGCCCGTGAACGGGCCCGGCTTCTGGAGCAGGAGTTGCAGCAAACCCGGCATTTGCGCGACCAGGCGCTGCGTGACAGCCATGCCCAGCTGTCCCAGGTGATCGACACCATTCCCGCGCTGATCAGCGCGATTGACCACCATGGCGACAGCATTTTCAGTAATGCCTATCAAGCGCAGCTTCTCGGGCCGTCATGGCGCCGCGGCATCGATGGACGAGATCATTCGGTCTTCAGCTCCGGTGAAGCGGTGGCCAGTTACGAGGAGCAGATCACCGATCAGAACGGGCAGGAGCGGACCTTCCTGACCACGAAATCCCCTTTGCTGTCGCCGGATGGCGGGGTCATGGCGGTTCTGACCACGTCCTTGGATATCAGCGACCGCAAGCAGGCGGAGAAAGAGCGTCTGTTTCTTGCCGAGCATGATCATCTGACGGCATTGCCGAACCGGCATTATCTGAATCAATGGTTGGCCCGGGAGATCGACGCCGTCGGCGCGACCAGGCGCCCCTTTGCATTGTACCGTATCGACCTTGATCGGTTTAAACACATCAATGACGGCCTGGGCCACCATTTCGGTGACAAGCTGTTGCAGGAAGTTGGCAAGAGGTTGCAGCGTGCGGTGGGCAGCGATGATATCGTCACCCGGATGGGAGGTAATGAGTTTGCCATTCTGCAGCTTGGGGTCAGGTCTCTCGAAGAGGCCGTCCCGTTTGCCGAGCGCATCAAGCAGCGTCTCCAGGAGCCGTTTCTCATTGATGGCCAGGACATAACGACGAATGCGAGCATCGGCGTGACAATTTATCCCTGGGACGGGAAGAGTGCTCAGGAATTGTTGCGGAATGCCGATTTGACCATGTATCGTGTCAAGGCGCGAGGGCGGGATGGGGCCGAGAGTTTTACCCGGGCCATGTTCTCCGAAGTGCGCAACGAGATTCACCTGCGTGGCCAGTTGCGTGGCGCGCTCGAGCGCGGCGAATTTCGGCTCCATTATCAACCGCAACTCGATCTCAAGACGGGTGCCGTGGTTGGCGCCGAGGCGCTGATTCGCTGGGCGCCGGGTCAAGGTCCCCTGATCAGCCCGGCTGTGTTTATCCCCTTGGCCGAGGAAAGCGACATGATGCGCGCCATTGATGCGTGGGTGTTGCAGGAAGCCTGCCGTCAGGCGCAGCGCTGGAACGCGACTCATCCACGGCCGATCAGAGTTTCGATCAACCTTTCCACGCAGACCTTTTGCTCACCAAATCTCAGCGCAACGATCATGGAGGCGTTGCGGAAAGAGGGGCTTCCGCCGGCGCTTTTGGAGCTGGAACTGACGGAAGAAGTTCTGCTCGGCGAGGGACGGCGCCACCAGGAAATTGAAACGCTGCACAAGCAGGGCGTCCGCTTGGCCATCGATGATTTTGGCACGGGCTATTCTTCCTTTGCCCGCCTGTCGAGCTTGCCGATTGACATTATCAAAATCGACCGATCCTTTGTCGCGCACGCCGCCGGCCAGCATAACCCCGCGATCATCAAAGCGGTTGTCAGCCTCGGCCGGGCGCTGGGCGTTGAGATCCTCGCGGAAGGGGCGGAGACCAAGTCTCAGCTCGATATGGTCAAGGCGCTCGGCTGTGACCTCGTTCAGGGCTTTTTCACAGGGCGCCCAATGGAAGCGGCGCAATTCCAGCAGATCCTTGCCCAGAGCCAATCGAGGCGGCTGAGCTTTGGCCAGGACATGGCGCACAATACGGTAGGCGGCGAAGCGGGTGGGCAGATCAATGTATGAGCAATTGAGAACTCTGCGCGCGACCTGGCGCAGCCGGCCCATCCGCGATGACTTGGAGATGGTCATCAACCGCTTTATCGCCGGGCTGCTCGTCGTCCTTTTCAACATTTGGCTGCGGGCTCACGCCCAGGTGCCCTTCTACCTGCTCTGTGTACCGCTTCCTTATCTTGTCGCGAATGGTGCTTTGTTGGCCCATGCCTTGGCATGGCCAGACCGTACGGATTCGCGCCGGATCGGTGCCGTGCTCCTCGACTGCGCGGCCATTTCATACGAGGCTCACCTGGGGGGCGGGGAGGCAGGGTGGCTTGTTGCCGGCTTTCTTTGGGTGATCTTCGGCAACGGGTTTCGCTTCGGTGTCCGTCTGCAGGCCTATGCCATGTTGGCCTCGCTGGTAGGGTATGGCGGCGTGGTGGCGACGACGCCCTATTGGCGCAGCCAGCCAAGCCTGTGTTTTGGAATGATGCTGTGTCTCGCGGTGGTGCCTCTTTACGCCATGGCGCTGGTCAAGCGTCTGTCGCAGGCGCGGCTGGAGGCTGAAGCGGCAAGCCGCGCAAAGTCAAAATTCCTCACCAGCGTTAGCCATGAGTTGCGGACACCGCTCAATGCCATCATCGGCATGGGGGCTTTGCTTGAAAGTGGTGCGCTCGATGGCGAGCAAACCCTTATGAGCCGGTCGATCATGACATCGGCCCGGTCCTTGCTGAGCTTGATTGACGGGCTGCTTGATTTTTCCCGGATCGAGGCCGGGAAGATGATCATCACCGCGGCAGACTTCGACCTCTTGCAGATCCTTGTGAATATCAAAACCATTTTCTACGTTCAGAGCCGCGCCAAAGGTCTGCGGTTCAATCTGCATTTGACCCCACGCACGCCGCTAACGTTGCGCGGCGACGCCGGAAAGCTGCATGAAATTCTGCTCAACCTGGTGGGTAACGCGATCAAATTTACCGAGACCGGGGGCATCACGCTGGCCGTTGATGCGGTGGAGCACAACGGTGTGGGAACAAAGCTACGCCTCGAGGTCAGCGATACGGGCATTGGCATCGCCCGCGAGGCTCAGCCGCGCATTTTTGAGAGCTTTACCCAAGCTGACGACACGATTCTGAACCGTTTTGGCGGCACGGGCCTGGGCCTTTCCCTTGCGCAGAAAATGGTACACGGCCTGGGCGGCGAGATTGGTGTCACCAGCGAGCTCGGCCAAGGCACACGTTTCTGGCTCGAGCTCCCCTTTCTCCCGCCGGAGGCGCCAGCGGCGCGGCCCGCCCGGTTTGCCGATATGCGGGCCTTCGTGAGCGGGCGTCCAACCGCAGCGGATGCGGCTTTGCTGGCCCGGATGGCGGCACATGGCGTCGGTCTCGAATATATCAAAGTCCATGCAAAGACTCCGGGTGCCAGCGATACGATCCCGCCTTGTCAGGTCGCGTTCATGAAGGAAGATGCGCCGTGGCAAGCGGGCGAATTTGCCGCCTTGAAGGAAGAGGGCGCACTGGTTGTCGCCGAGATGCGGGGACGGCATGAGCCAGGCCTGCCGGATGAGGAAACGCAAAGAAACTGTTTCAGCACTCTTTATGAGTCAGTCACGGATGCGGAGCTGATCAATATCCTTGACGCCGCCTCGTCTCTGATCGCGACGACAAGGGCGACGCGCGAACCTCGGAATGACCCGCCGCAGAGCACACAGCGCCTCAATCTCCTGGTGGCGGATGACAATGAAATCAACCGCAATGTCATGGAGATGATCCTAAAAAAAGCGGGGCATGCGGTGACGTTGGTGGGCGATGGCGAAGCAGCCTTGGAGGAGATGAGCCAGGCCGAATTCGACGTGGTTTTGCTTGACGTCAACATGCCGGTTCTGGACGGCATCGAGACCGCGAAAATTTACCGCATGGTCGCCGAGGGAAACGATCTGGTGCCGCTCATCGCGGTGACGGCCGATGCGACAGGCCAAACGCGGGAACGATGCCTGGCCGCCGGCATGGCCGAATGTCTCGTGAAACCCGTTGATCCGGCGCGGCTCGTGGCTGTTATAGACGATGTGTTGCGCACGGGCGGCAAGATCGTGCCCCCGCCGAAGCCGGCCACGGAGGCCCGTGTCACTGAAATCGCCGCCCACCCGCGGTTTAGGGGCAATGCGGCGCCGGTTGTCGATGCCGAGGTGATCCTGCAGCTGCGGTCGCTTGGCGGCAACGCCTTTGTTGAGGACGTGATCGACATCTTTCGTCGTGAAGCGCGCGGGAAATTGGCGGCGCTTCGTGATGCGTTGAGGGGCGGGGATATCCAGGAGTTTCGGGCCGTCAGCCACGGGCTGAGAAGCGTTGCCGCCAATGTCGGCGCCGTTAGATTGGCGCAAAGCTGCTTGCCCTATCAGACATGCTCGGCCGATGATTTGCAAAACCGGGCCGAAATGTGGATCGAACAGCTGGTTCTGGAATTGGCGCGCGTTGAAAACGCTTTGGTGAAGCTCGCGACACCGGACAGCGTTCAAGGTCGAGGATGAGAGAGGGGCCCCCTCTCTCATCATCGCGGGTTCAGGCGATTTTGGCGGCGGCTTGATGGGTCTGCCGCGCGCGGAAACGGTCTTGCGCCGCGGCGATGTGGCTCATGCGGCGCAGATCCTGCTCCGTGAGGCGCATGGCGGAATCCACCCAGATATCATTGATGTCATACAGCTCTTGCAAGGTAACGGCGTTGACGCGGCGGCGGACCTGGTAAACGCTGGAGAGGCTCCGCCGGCGGGAGCGGTTGCGGGCGATATATTCCTTGACCGCACGTTCGCCTTCGCCGTCTTCCACGAGCTGGTCGATCACGCCCATCGCCAGCATCTCCTCGGCGGAATAGGTCCGGCCGCCGAGAATGATTTCCTCGGCTTTCACCATGCCGACTCGCCGCGCCAGGAACGTGTAGGCGCCCATGCCGGGGAAGAGGTTGAACAAGACTTCCGGAAGGCCAAATTTGGCACGGCGTTCGGCGATCAGAATGTCGCAGCTGAGCGCGGATTCGAGCCCGCCTCCCAAGGCGTCACCCTGAAACAAGGCGATCGTGACGATGCCTTTGTCGTAGCCGCAATAATTCGCATAGCCGGTGCGGGTGCAGGCATAGGCGTAGCGCCGCAGACCCTCGCGGTCGCCTTTGCGGATTTTCTCGAGAAACAATGGCAGATCGCCGCCGAGATTGAACACGCCGGGGGAACGGGAGCCGAGAACGAAATAGTCGAAGGGGGCTTCGCCTTCCGCGCACAACTCGCCGATGAGCGTCTGCATATCGGTAAGATCCTGCAAGAGCTGCGGGGTGAAGCTCGGCCGTGCCTGCGGGCGCATGAAGGCCCAGAAGGCGCGATCCTCGGGGGTAATCTGCACGTCGAGCTCGGGGTAGCGCCGGTGGAACCCCGCCGTCTGTTCGGAGAGATGGTCTGCGGCTGAACTTGCTTTTGAAGACATTAATGAAGATTGGGGCGCGAGCTGTTCAGCATCCCTAACGGAAATCGACTGGACGCGAGCGGCAGCGTGCTTGGCATCGGAAATGAACGTCATGAGAAAGCCCTTTTAAATTTGAAGTTAATACGGTTTGTGGATGAAAGCCGGCAGGATGATAAAGCGCAGACGCCAAGATGATGCCTTTTGTCACGCCCATGGTGGTTAGAAGTCCTACCATTTCGCCCACGATTTTATTAATACAGGGAGACGGCGCGCGTGAAGATCTAATGAGGGAATTCGTCGTACGCTGCCGGCTTTGTTCTAACGGGCCATCATGCGTTTCACTTGAATTGGAAAATTCAAGGAGATGTGGATTACCCTGCGTTGCAATGATAGAAAATTTAGACGAATCATTAAAAATGATAACGCCCAGGCCGAAGCGCGGTCACCCACGCTTGGCGCGGCGCTCGTAGCAAGGGGCGATCGTAGCGGGGTGAGCGCCAGAGCATGATAAGCCTGGATCGATCATGCTCCAGCGAGAAAGAGGAGGTTTCTGGTCTCAGGCCTAGGCTACCAGCAAAACTCCCATCAGCCACATGCCTTCAACAGAGGCTGCTCGTCGTCATCCATCCGCAGCGATTGCCTTAATGTGTGGCGCTTTGGCTTGAATCGCGTGATGCCAGCTGGGACACGCGCGACAGCAGGTCTTGTGGCCCACGCGAAGCAAGGTCTGACAGTGAGACGATGCCGATCATCCGCTTCTGCCGGCTCAAAACCGGGATGTGGTGGATTCGATTGGCCTCGAGCTGGTCAATGGCGGCTTCAACGGTATCGTCTTCGAAACAGTAGGTAATCCCTTTGGTCATGACATCCCCGACCTTTGTCGTCGCGGGGTCGGCGCCGTCAGCGACGGCACGGCAGACGATGTCACGGTCCGTCAGCATGCCAACCAGACGGTCATTGTCACCGACGGGGAGGCAGCCGATCTTCTGATCGCGCAGCTTCTGCGCCGCCTCGCTCAGCGACAGCGTCGGCGCGATCCATTCCGCCTGTGAGGTCATCACTTCCCGAACATACATGGTTCTCTCCTTCGTTTGTGGCGAGACCATGGGGCAACCAGCCGCCAGGATAGCGAAACATATCAGCCCGCGGTCACCCATGGACTCGGGGTCGGTTACAAGATGCAGGGGCTGAGGCACCGGCAGCTGTGCCGGCCAATTGCCTCAGAGAAACTCATATCACCATTGACGCGCTGAAGCCATATCGATTGAGGAACGTGTCCGCCTTTTGAAAAAAGCGGCGCACCAGCTTTTGCGAAACCGGGCCCGCGGCAAGTGCAACGAGCGCGGGCCCAGTCAAAAAACAAGCCCTTTCTTTTCAGCCGATCAGCCGCGCCGCGTGCCAGCGAAGGTGATCTTCCACGAAGGTCTGTATGAAATAGTAGGAATGGTCGTAGCCCGGCTGGCGGCGCAGAACGAGTTCCTGGCCGGAGGCTGCGGCGGCGGCTTCCAGGGCTTGCGGGTGGAGTTGTTCTTCCAGGAATTGATCTTTGTCGCCTTGATCCACCAGGAGGGCGTAGGGCAGGGGGCGGCGGCGCAGCAGCAGGCTTGCATCATAGGCCTCCCACGCGCTCCGGTCAGCGCCCAGATAGTTCGAAAACGCCTTCTGGCCCCAGGGAACGGCGACGGGATTGGCGATCGGCGCGAAGGCGGAGATGGATTTGTAGCGGTCCGGATTCCGCAGCGCGGTGACCAGCGCCCCATGGCCGCCCATGGAATGGCCGAAGATGCCGCGCCGGGCGGGAGCGGCGGGGAAATGCGCTTCGATGAGCGCGGGCAGCTCCGCGGCTACGTAAGTGCCCATGCGGTAATGCGCCGACCAGGGGGCGGCCGTGGCGTCGAGATAGAAGCCGGCGCCTGTGCCGAAATCCCAATGATCATCCTCGCCGGGCAGGTTCAATCCGCGCGGGCTCGTGTCGCAGGTGACCAGCATCAGGCCGAGGGCGGCTGCTACGCGCTGCGCGCCGGCCTTGATGACGAAGGTCTCCTCGGTGCAGGTCAACCCGGCCAGATAATAAAGCGCCGGAACGGGTGCCGCCTTGGCCTGGGGCGGCACGAAAACGGCAAAGCGCATCTCCGTGCCGGTGGCGGTTGAAGCGTGGCTGTAGAAACCCTGGACGCCGCCGAAGCAAAGTTGCTCGGATCTGGTCTCGATGGCCATGAGTGGAACTCCTCTCGATGTGATGACAGGGCGCGCGGCATTCGGCGCGCTGGCCAGGCGGGCACCGGCCTCCCCGCAACTATAGTGGCTCTCCCGCCATTTCCAACCGATGGGCGCGATGCTCGACGGGCCGCGGCCAGGTTGATAAGCCCCTCCCCGCAAGGAGGCTTTGAGTTCGGATATGACGATTGCGATCGGGATGGGACAAACAACGGCAGGCGCTCCGGCGACGCTTGACCTTGAGGAGCTGCTGGCCACCCGCCTGCTGGTTCAGGGAAATTCGGGCTCGGGCAAATCCCATCTGCTGCGCCGGCTGCTGGAGCAGAGCGCCCCTTGGGTGCAGCAGACGATCATCGATCCGGAAGGGGATTTCGGGACGCTGGCGGAGCGCTTCGGCCATCTGGTGATCGATGCCGAGGCGCACAGCGAGCAGGGCCTGCAAGCGGCGGGTGAGCGGGCGCGCATCCACCGTGTGTCCGCTGTGCTCAATCTCGAAGGTCTCGATGCCGAGAACCAGATGCGCCGCGCCGCGGCCTTCCTCGGCGGGCTGTTCGAGGTCGAGCGCGACCATTGGTACCCGATGCTGGTGGTGGTGGACGAGGCGCAGCTTTTCGCGCCGGCCGCCGCCGGGGAGGTGTCGGACGAGGCGCGCAAATTGTCCCTCGGCGCCATGACGAATCTGATGTGCCGCGGCCGCAAGCGCGGGCTGGCGGGGGTGATCGCGACCCAGCGCCTCGCCAAGCTCGCCAAGAATGTCGCGGCTGAGGCCTCCAACTTCCTCATGGGCCGAACCTTCCTCGACATCGACATGGCGCGCGCCGCCGATCTGCTGGGCATGGAGCGGCGCCAGGCGGAAGCGTTCCGGGATCTGGAGCGCGGGCATTTCATGGCGCTCGGCCCGGCTTTGTCCCGCCGGCCTCTAAGCGTGCGCATCGGCGCCACCGAGACCCAGCCGCCCAGCACCACGCCGCGGCTGATGCCGCTACCGGAGGCGCCACTGGAGGACGTGTATGCGGTAATCCTGGCGGCCCCGCCCGAGACCGTGCGGCCCCAGCGCCGCCCACCGCCGCCGCCGGCACCCGACCTGCTGAGCCAGCTGATGGCGGCCGCACCCGCCGCCGCCGAGAACCGCCCCGAAACCATCGAGGCGCCGCCGAGCCCTGAGGAACTGGCGGAGCGGCGGGCCCGGCTGGAGCGCATTTTGAGCGCCATTCTCGCCGATCCGGAGGCCGGGTTCCGCGCCATCGGCGTGCTCTATCAGGATTTCCTGGTGCGCTGCCGGATCGAGGGGCTGGGCACCGGGGCACCGGACCTGAACAGCTTCCGCCGCATGCTCACCCGCGCGCGCGCCGGTTTGAGCGCCGAGATGGCGGAAGATGAGATCTGGCAGGACATCGCCGCCCGCGCCGCGATCCTGCCCGAGGATATGCAAGGCATTTTCATGATGCTCGCCCGCGCCGCTCATGAAGGACTGCCCTGCCCAGGCGACCCGGCCATCGCACGGGCCTATGGCACGCGCTCCCTGGGCCGCGCGCGACGGGTGCTGAGCTATATGGAGGAGCAGGGGCTAATCGTCTGCCAGCAGGACGGCGCCGGCAGGCGGATCGTCACGCTGGTGGAACTGGCCTGGGCCACGGCGCCGGGCGATCCCAATGCCGATGAGGTGTGAGGAAGAAAGGGAAGGGCTTCTTTTTTGAAAAAAAGAAGCAAAAAACTTTTTTGAAATTGGGCCCGTGCTGGTTTCAACAGCACAGGCCCAGCCCAAAAAAGTTTTTGCGCCGCTTTTTTCAAAAAGCGGCTTCTTTCTTTCTGCTTACCCGACCGGCGTAAAACTGAACGCCTTCCCAACGCGTCGCACGCGGCCAAAGCCGGTAATGTGGCTGCCGGCAACCATCCAGCCCTCGTTTGCCAGGTGTTCAAGCAAAGCGCGGCGCGTGCGCAGCGCCAGGGCCGGGTCGATATCGTAAATGAGCCCGACCTCTGGGTCGGCCGGCTGTTCGTCCTGGAGGTGCAACGCATCGCCCCAGATCAACAGGCTCTCTTTGCCGTTCTTCAGGCGATAACCGGTATGGCCGGGGGTGTGCCCAGGCAGCGGCAGCGCTTCGATGCCGGCCAGACTCGGTATGTCACCGTTGGGCAAGGCGCGCAGCCGGCCTGCGTAAGCGTGCACCAGCTTAGCGGCGATATCGAAGGGGCCGCGTTTGGTTTCGGGCTGCGCCGCGCGGGTGGCCTCGTCCGTGAAGAAGGCAAGATCCGCTTCCGGAACCAGCAGTTCGGCGCGTGGCAGCCATGGGCTGGCGCCGTCGAGCAGGCCGAGCGCGTGATCGCCGTGGATATGCGTGAGCAGCACGCGGTCGATCTGCTCGGGCCGGATGCCGGCCTCCTGCAGCGCGGCGCGGGCCTTGCCGAGGGCCGGGCCGAACACGTCGGCCGCACCGGCGTCGATCAAGGTGATTCCGTCCGGCCCCTGCAGCACAAAGCAGTTCACGGGGACTTTGATGCCCCGCCCGGCGCGATCTTCAACCAGGCGGCGGCGCGCATCTTCTCCGGCGGCGTGGATCAGGACGTCGGAAGGTGCCTCAAAGAGACCGTCCAGCAAAGCGGTGACCGTGTATGGGCCGAAGCGGCGCGGCGTGTGCATCGTGGGGTGAAGCTCCTGAATTGACTGCGGCCTCATATAGGTACGGGTCCGGATTTAGAAACGTGCCCTGTCCCTTTTAGCCGCCGGCTTCTCATAGGTGTTACCTATTTGTCCCATCCAGTGATTATATTTTGGGGGGCTTTGAATCAACGGTAGTGAATATCGGCCAATGAGAGACGCGCATCACGGCGGTCGTGATGAGCGCGGGTTTGTATGACACGGAGAAAAACGGTGGCTGAATACAAAGGCATGACCCATGCGACCGGCGCGCCGGTGGCGGACAATCTGAACACCATGACGGCGGGCGCGCGCGGCCCGGTTCTGCTCCAGGACATCTGGCTCATGGAGAAGCTCGCGCACTTCGACCGCGAAGTGATCCCCGAGCGCCGCATGCACGCCAAGGGCTGGGGCGCGTACGGCACCTTCACCGTCACCAAGGACATTACGAAGTACACGAAGGCGAAGGTCTTCTCCGCCGTTGGCAAGAAAACCGACGTGTTCGTCCGCTTCTCGACCGTTGCCGGCGAGCGCGGCGCGGCTGACGGTGAGCGCGACATCCGCGGCACCGCCATCAAGTTCTACACCGAGGAAGGCAACTGGGACATCGTCGGCAACAACACGCCGGTGTTCTTCTTCCGCGATCCGATGCGCTTCCCGGACCTGAACCACGTCGTCAAGCGCGACCCGCGCACCGGCCTGCGTTCAGCCGACAATAACTGGGATTTCTGGTCGCTGCTGCCCGAAGCGCTGCATCAGGTGACGATCGTGATGTCCGACCGTGGCATTCCGAAGACGTTCCGCCACATGAACATGTTCGGCAGCCACACCTTCTCGATGATCAACGCCGCTAACGAGCGCGTCTGGGTCAAGTTCCACTTCAAGACCCAGCAGGGCATCCAGAACCTGACCGATGCGGAATCCACCGCGGCGGTTGGCAAGGATCGTGAGACCCATGGCCGCGACCTGCTTGAAGCAATCGAGCGCAAGGAATTCCCGCGCTGGACGCTGTCCATCCAGGTGATGACCGAAGAGCAGGCTCGCAAACACAAGCACAATCCGTTCGACCTGACCAAGGTCTGGCCGAAGGCTGAGTTCCCGCTGATCGAAGCCGGTGTGCTCGAACTGAACCGCTGGCCGGAGAACTACTTCGCCGAGACCGAGCAGGCGGCCTTCTCGCCGGCGAACATCGTTCCGGGTATCGGCTTCTCGCCTGACCGCATGCTGCAGGCTCGCCTGTTCTCCTACGGCGATGCGCAGCGCTACCGTCTGGGCGTGAACTTCAACCACATTCCGGTGAATGCGCCGAAGTGCCCGTTCCGCTCCTATCATCGCGATGGCGCGATGCGCACCGATGGCAATCTGGGCGCCGCCGTGTCCTACTGGCCGAACAGCAAGGGCGAGTGGACCGACAACAACCCTTACGCGACCGAGCCGGCTCTGGCGCTCGAGGGTGACGCCGCGCACTGGGACCACCGCGTCGACGAGGACCATTTCGAGCAGCCCGGCAACCTGTTCCGCCTGATGACCCCGGCGCAGCAGCAGGTGCTGTTCGAGAACACGGCACGCGCCCTGGGCGATGCCCGCGTCGAGGTGAAGAAGCGCCACATCGCCAACTGCACCAAAGCGGACCCCGCCTATGGTGCCGGTGTGGCCAAGGCGTGCGGCCTGCCGGTCGAATAAGTCTCGACCTTACGGTCGAATAGCCAAGGGCCCGCCTGGAACCTTCTGGGCGGGCCTTTTTTGCCAGCGGCTCGCAAAGAGAAAGTGGCCGCTTTTTGGAAAAAGCGGCGCAAAAACTTTTATGAGTTTGGGCGGTGGCGTTGAAACGACACGGAGCAAATTCGAGCTATGCGAAAAACGTTCTGGCCGGACGAACCCGCTTGTCATAGCGAGGGCACATGGTCGTGGCGTCCATGCCATGGTGAAGGAGAGTTAGACGATGCCGACTTTGTTCATCACCGATCGCGCCGGAGTCGAGCACCGGCTTGAAGGGGCGGAAAACGACGACCTCATGCATATCGTCCGCGATGCCGGCCTGCCTCTGCAGGGTGAATGCAACGGCACGTTGGCCTGCGCCACCTGTCATCTCATCATTGCCCCCGACTGGTTTGAAAAACTGCCACCCGCGGGCCCGGAAGAGGTGGATTTTCTCGACTACATGTCCACCGTCACGCCCACCTCCCGGCTCGGTTGCCAGCTCATCCTAACCCCGGCGCTGGATGGGCTGCGCGCCACCATCGCCGAGCCCGATTAGCGCGTGATCGACAAAGAAAGGGGCCGCTTTTTGAAAAAAGCGGCGCAAAAACTTTTACTATGCTGGGCCTGAGTCTGTGTCCCCGACAACGCCCACGGCCCAGAGTCAATAAAGTTTTTTTGCTTCTTTTTGTTCACAAAAAGAAGCCTTCCCCTTGGTTTACCTGACCTCATGGAAACACCAGCAGATTTGAACGGGACCATTGTCATCATCGGTGGTGGCCAGGGTGGTGCCGAGATGGCCGCGCAATTGCGCCAGAACGGCCATGCGGGTGAGATCGTGATTCTCGCGGATGAAGCGCATCTGCCCTATCTGCGGCCGCCTTTGTCGAAAGGTTTCCTCGCCGGCGAGGTCGGCAAAGAGGCACTGTTATACAAATCGGCGAAGACTTATGCCGATGCTGCGATCACGCTACGGACCGGCGCGCGTGTGGTGCGGATAGATCGCGCTCGCCGGCGCGTCATCCTCGCTGACGGCGAGATGCTGGCTTATAACCGGCTGGTGTTGGCCACCGGCGGCCGGGCGCGGCCGATAGGGGTGCCCGGTGCGCAGCTCAAGAACATTTTCTATCTGCGCACGCGGGACGATGTGGAACAAATCCGGCCGCATCTTGTGGCTGGACGCCGCATCGCCATCATCGGCGGCGGCTATGTCGGCCTCGAGACCGCCGCCGTCGCGGCGAAGCGCGGGCTGAATGTCTCCCTGCTGGTCCGCGCCCCGCGCGTTCTGAATCGCGTCACGTCCCCGGAACTGTCGGCATTTTACGAACGGATGCACCGCGCCGCAGGCGTGCAGATCCATACCAACGTCGCAGTCCGCGGGTTCAGCGTGGGGCAGGGGGATGCCGTCGGCACGGTGGAGCTGGGCGCGCATGGCAGTCTCGCAGCCGACCTGGTCGTCATCGGCATCGGGCTGGTGCCGAATACCGAGCTTGCGGAAGCGGCGGGGCTCGCGGTCGAGGACGGCATTGTCGTGAATGAGCGCGCGCAGAGTTCGGACCCGTTTATCTATGCCATCGGCGACTGTGCCATGCACGCCCATCATGCATTTCTGCAGCGGCCGATCCGCATCGAATCCGTGCCCAACACGCTGGAACAGGCGCGGATCGCCGCCGCCGCGATCTGCGGCCAACCCATTCCCGCCGCGGCGCCGCCCTGGTTCTGGTCGGACCAGTACGAGCTGCGGCTGCAGATGGTCGGTCTCGCGCAAGGGCATGACGAGCTGGTCATGCGCGGCGAACCCTCCGCCGCCGGCTTCATGATGTTCTACCTTAAGGGCGGCATCGTCATCGCCGCCGACGCGGTCAACCGGCCGGGCGAGTTCATGGCCGCGAAACGCCTGGTTGGCGCACGCAAGGCGGTGGCGCCGGCGCGTCTGGCTGATTTGATGCAGCCTTTGAAGGAGCTTCGGTAGAAGGAAGAGGCCGCTTTTTGAAAAAAGCGGCGCAAAAACTTTTGCTCCTTTGGGTCTGTGGCGCTGAGGCAGCACGGGGAGCAAACCAAGCCACGCCCAGGCAAGCCGCGCCATGTGCAGCGTCATACATGGAAGATCCACAAGCTTATCCCGATTTCTGTGGATCTTCCGATAACGCAACGTCAGGCGACGCCCACCGGCCCCGATTCAAAAAAGTTTTTGCGCCGCTTTTTTCCAAAAAGCGGCCTCTTTCTTCCTTTAGCCCGTTAGCCAGTGCATAAGGCCGCGTGGATCAGCAAATCTCTTCGCCTTACCGCGTCGCCGTCATTGGCGGCGGCCCTGCCGGGTTGATGGCCGCCGAGGTGATGGCGCAAGCCGGCTTGGCCGTGACCGTGTTCGACCGCATGCCGAGCCTTGGGCGCCGGCTGCTGATGGCGGGGCGGGGCGGGCTCAACATCACCCATTCCGAACCGATGGCGCGTTTCCTCACCCGCTATGGCGAGGCCGCGGATTGGCTCGCGCCCTGGCTGAGCGCCTTTCCGCCGGAGGCGTTAAGGGAATGGTGCGCGGGGCTGGGGCAGCCCACTTATATTGGCAGTAGCGGACGGGTGTTCCCCACCGCGATGAAAGCGAGCCCCCTTCTACGCGCCTGGATCACGCGGCTGGAGGCTTTGGGCGTGCGGCTGGTGACCCGCGCGGAATGGACCGGCTGGGGCCCCGGCGGCCTTAGTTTCGCCGATGGCTCTGTCCATAAGGCCGATGCCGTGGTGCTGGCTTTGGGGGGCGCTTCCTGGCCAAGATTGGGGGCGGATGGCAGCTGGACCGCGCTTCTGCCCGATGTCGGCATCGCCCCGCTGCGCCCGGCCAATTGCGGCTTCAGGGTCGATTGGTCGGCCCATTTCGCGCAGCGTTTCGCCGGCACACCGCTCAAACGCATCACCTTGTCATGCGGCGAGAAGACGGTTCCGGGCGAGCTGATGATCACCAAAGACGGCGTCGAGGGCGGCCCGGTCTATGCCTTGTCGGCACAAGCGCGGGAGATGATCGCGCGTGACGGCGCGGCAGAGCTGCTTGTCGATCTGCGCCCTGATGTGAGCGTCGAGCGGCTGACGGACCGTTTGGCAGGTGCGGTGCGCGAATCCTTGTCCAATCATTTGCGCAAGCGTGGGGGCCTGTCTCCTGTCGCCATCGGGCTGGTCAGGGAAGCGCGCCATGCCGGCAGCGGCGCATCCCTGGCCGCCCTCATCAAATCCCTGCCGTTGCGCCTGGTCGCGCCCGGCGGTCTGGCGCGCGCCATTTCCACCGCCGGCGGGATCAGGCGAGAAGAGTTGGACGAAAACCTGATGCTGCGTCGCCATCCCGGCCTGTTCGCGGCGGGCGAAATGCTGGACTGGGAGGCGCCAACGGGCGGCTATCTGCTGCAAGCCTGCCTCGCCTCCGGCCGGGCGGCGGGGCAGGGCGTGCTGGCCTGGCGCGCTCAGGAGTTAGCAAGGAAAGTGGCCGCTTTTTGAAAAAAGCGGCGCAAAAACTTTTGTGAGTCTGGGCTTGTGGCGTTGACGCGAGCGCGGTTTACACTGGCGGGCGACGGGGAGGGCCAAAGCTCCGCTCCAGCGCCCGGCCGAGGGCGAGCATCGGTCCTTCGTCGAACAGCCGCCCCCAGAGACACACCGAATACGGCACCTCGTGCGCCACAGCGTCCCCCGCCTGTTCGGCGGCCGGGAGGTAGCGCGACAGCCCGAGCGGGTCTCTGGTCGGGCTGGTGAAGAAGCCCGCCGGCAGGCAAAGGCAGGGATGGCCGGTGAAATTGGTGATCACGAGCATCGGCCCGACCAGGCTTGGCCCGATCACCACATCCACCTCGGCAAACACCGCGTCCATCTCCGCCATCACCAGCCGGCGCAGCCGGTCGAGTTGCACATGATCGACGGCGGAAAGGAACCGCGCCTTGCGGAAACCATTCGGCCAGGCTGCCGCGTCCTGCCAGGTCAGCATGTCGTCGCGGTCGCTCAGCGTCAGTTCCTCAAAGGCGGCAGCGGCTTCGGCGTAGAGCAGGCCGGCCAGCGAATGATAGGGCAGCTTGCGGCGCGTGAGGGGCAGTGGCTCCAACCCCAGCGCGCGGACACGCTCCAGCGCCAGAGCGTCCAGCGTCTGCGCCTCCGAAGCCGCAAAATCCTCCGGAAAATAGCCGACCCGCAGGCCCTCGATCGCGGCATCGGACGCATAGGAGAAGGGGGCCGCGATCTGGAAAGCATCCTGCGGGTCAGGCCGGTTCAGCGCGTGGAGCACGATTGCCGTGTCCTCCACTGTACGGCCGATCGGGCCGATTTTGTCGAGGGACCAGCAGAGCGGCATGGCGCCGCGGCGGGAGACGCGCCCATAGGTTGGTCGCAGCCCGGTCGCGCCGCAGCGCGTGGCGGGCGAGACGATGGAGCCAAGCGTCTCGGTGCCGATGGCAAACCCGACCAGGCCGGCGGCGGTGGCGGCGGCGGAACCGGCGCTGGAGCCGCTGGACCCTTCCTGCGAATTCCACGGGTTACGCGTCCGCCCGCCGAACCAAAGATCGCCATAAGCCAGCGCGCCGACGGCGGTCTTGCCCAGCATGATCGCGCCGGCCTCATGCAGCAGGTCGCTGATGAAGGCGTTCTGCTCCGGCACACGGCCCTGATAAGGTTCCGCCCCCCAGCTCGTCTCGACCCCTGCCGTGTCGATGATGTCTTTCATGCCGTAGGGGATGCCGTGCAGCGGGCCGAGATTTTTGCCCTGCCCCGTCATCAGGTCGAGTTCGGCGGCGCGTTGCAGCGCGGCTTCGGCGGTGACGGTGGAGAAGCAGAACAGGCTTGGGTTCAGCCGGGCGATGCGCTCGAGATAGATTTTCGTCAGCCGCGTGGCGGTCAGCTTTTGGCTCTGAAGCCAGCCCTGCAGCGTGGCGAGTGGCGCGAAGGCGATGTCCTCGTCATGGTCCGGCAGTGGGGCTGCGGCCGGGGTGACCTGGAACGGCCCGACCGAGGGCGGCTGAAAGCCTGGCAGCCGGGGGTCGAACCGGGTGGCCGGGCCCAAGGCTGAGGGCAGCGCCACCGCGCGGCGCTGCTGCGCCCAGGCGATCTGCTCGGCAAGATTGTCGAGCATCAGCTGGCGTTCGGCCTCGGTGTAGCAGATGCCGAATAGGGGCTCGGCGGCGGCAAGGGCGGCGGCGGAAATCGGCGGTGTGTCGGCCAAGGGGGCCTCCTGAGGAGAAGGAAGGCTACTTTTTGTGAACAAAAAGTAGCAAAAAAACTTTGTCAATTTGGGCCCGTGCCGCTCGAGCGCCGCAGGCCCAAAGCCAAAGAAGTTTTTGCGCTACGTACGAGCGCGCACCGCTTGCGCCGGCGGCGCGCTCCCGGCGGGGCTTTCGATGACCAGCGGGAGGCGCCGGGTCTTCGCCAGGACCGAAAGCCGCCAGGTGAGGAGTTGAGCGCAGGCGACCGCCAACGCCGCCAGCAGATAGACCGAGGCATAACCGAAGCGGCCGATCACCAGCCCGGCGAGGGGGCCGGTCGCGCCGAGGCTGACGTCGAGAAACGCGGTGTAAACGGCAATCGCGGCGCCGCGATTGGAGACGGGTACGGTCTTCAGGGCCTCCACACACAGTGCCGGGAAGATCAAGGACAGGCCGAACCCGGTCAGCATCGCCCCACAGATCGCCATCCAGGGCGCCACCGCCAGCCAGATCATGCACAGGCCGAAAAACTCGATGACGAAGGAGACCAGGCTGCAGCGATAGCCGCCGAATTTGCGGATTGTGCCGGAGAAGAAAATCCGCACCGAGGCGAACGCGACGCCGAACGCGGAGAGAGCATAGGCGGCGCCCTGCCAATGGCGGCTGGAGAAATAGAGCGTGATGAAGGCGACGATGGTGGCAAAGCCGAGCGAGCCGAGCGCCAAGCCCCCGCCGAAGGGCAACATGCGGCGAAGTACGGTGTGCAGGGCGATCGGCGTGCCGCGCACCACGGGCACGGGTTTTTTGAGCATGCACAGACCCAGCGCCATGAGCGGCAGAGCCGTGGTGGCGAGCCCAATCGCGGCCAGCCCATGGACATGGCTGAGCAGGACGCCGATCGGCGCGCCGGAGGCGATGCCGCCATAGGAGGCGACGCCGTTCCAGGAAATGACTTCAGCGGTATGCGTGGCGCCGACCCGGCCGATGCCCCAGGTGACACAGCCGGTGCTGATCCCGCTTTCCGCCGCGCCGAGGAACAGGCGGCTCAGGCACAGCCAGACCAGGATGCCGGTGGCGCTGCTATGGGTTGAGGCTTCGAGGATGCACAGCCCGCTGACCACGCCGCTGGCCAGGCCGCCGAGCACCACCCATTTCGGCCCCAATGTGTCGGTGAGCCGCCCCACGGTCGAGCGCGTTGCGAAGGTCCCGACATATTGCAGGCTGATCAGGAACCCAGCCAGCATGGCGCTCAGCCCGAGCTGATTGTGGACGATGCCGGGGAACACCGCCAAGGGCAGGCCGATCAGGAAATAGCCAATGAGGTTGAAGAACACCGTGGCCAAAATCTGCACGGTTTGATTGGACGAAGGCCCACGCGTGGTGGCCTTGGCGTTAGAGGAACTTTCCATGAAGGGCGGGCAAATCCGGGGTATAATCGGCCCCCAATTTGCGATGGAACGCTCTGTGATTCCAGTGCAAACCAGACATATGTGCCGTCTGATTTCATATGTTGGCTTAATGTGGTGGCAGTGGACGCGGCATTGCCGGCCGCGCCCGCGCTATCGCTCGATGGCTTTCAGCCCTTCGGCATGTCGTCTTCGATATAGATTCGGATGATCTCGTCGAAGGATTTGTCGGCCACGAAGCCGAGCGCCTCGGCCCGGCGCGGCGCAAAGGCCTTGGCCCAGCCATTGACGATGGTGGCGATTTTTTCATCCGGTTGGCGGCGGATCAGGCTCACCGCCTTGTCGCCAGCGACGCGGCGCAGAGCCTCGATCTCCTCGGCCACGGTGACCGACAGGCCGGGCAGCATGATGCTGCGGCGCGCGCCGAGCGGGGCGAGGTCGATCTTGGCCGCATGGAGCAGAAAACCGACCGCGGCCCGCGGGCTTGCGAACCAATGGCGCACCGTATCGGCAACCGGCAGCACCGCTTCGAGCCCGGAAAGCGGCTCGCGGATGATGCCCGAGAAGAAGCCAGAAGCGGCGAGGTTGGGCTTCCCCGGGCGCACGCAGATGGTCGGCAGGCGCAGGCCGATGCCATCCATGATGCCGCGGCGGGAATAGTCGGACAGCATCAGCTCGCCCATCGCCTTCTGGGTGCCATAGCTGGTAAGCGGTGTTAACTCGAAGTCATCTTCTATGACATCCGGAAACGGCGCACCGTATACCGCGATGGAGGAGGTGAAGACCACGCGCGGATAATAAGAAGAACGCTCATGCTCCAGCCGCACCGCGTCGAACAGCAGGCGCGTGCCGTCGAGATTGATCCGGTAGCCTTTTTCAAGGTTGGCTTCCGCATCGCCGGAGACGATCGCGGCCAGGTGGAAAATCACGTCCGGCCGCGCCGCGATGGCGCGTTGCGCGGTGGCAGGGTCGGCGATGTCGGCGGCGTAGGCATCCACCGCGCCGGTGAACCCTTCCGGCGCCGGCGGGGCGATGACATCGAGCAGCGTCAGCCGCTCAACGCGCTGGCCGTTGAGACCGCCATCTTTCACGATCGCCGAAGTCAATTTGCGGCCGATCATGCCGGCGGCGCCAATGATCAATACATGCATGCGAAAGCACCTTGGTTGGAGGGTTAAGAAAAGTGGCCGCTTTTTGAAAAAAGCGGCGCAAAAACTTTTGTTGGTTTGGGCCTGTGGCGGTGAAACCAGCACGGCCCGGTTTAAAAAAGTTTTTTGCTTCTTTTTTTCAGGGCCTGTTGGGATTTAAGGGATTCCCCTGGTCTGGGTAGTTGTGATTCACGCTGTTTATGGATCGCCTTATTCTGACCGATGCTCAATGGGCACAGATTGAACCGCTTTGCCAAGGGAAGCGCCGCGACCCT
>DATJHR010000003.1:0-24928 GCA_035493735.1 Acidocella sp. | reverse complement strand
CGCGCCGGCCGGGGCCGCAGTGTGCAGCCGGACCACCATATCGGCCAGATCCCGGCATAATCGCGGTGTGAAGGCGCGCGGTGCGACGGTATCGAGAAAATCCTCGGGCGGGATCACCGCCATCCGCAAGACCCAGTCGATCGCCGCCGGCGAGTCACGATCGCAGAAGGTCAGGCCCTGCGCGGTCCGCGCGATGCCGGTCACGTCGCGATAGATGTCCCGCGCCAAGGGGCGGTTGAGCTCCAGTTCGCGCAGCAGGAAATGTTTGCGGCTTGCCGGGGCGGAAAAATCGAGAAAAGGCAGCCGCACCGCTTTCTTCAGCTTCCACACCTCGTCCGCTCCGACGAAAACGGCTGAGATATGCGTCGTAATCGGCGCCCGGCCGGCCAGGCGCGTTAAAAAATCCGCGATGTCGCGTTGCGCGGCAGGAATGGTATCCTCGCGGCTCGTTTCGGTCATGCTGCTATGTTAAGCAAGAAAAGGGGCCGCTTTTTGAAAAAAGCGGCGCAAAAACTTTTTGCGACTGTGGGCCTGTGGCCGTGAAACCAGCATGGCCTAAATTAATAAAGTTTTTTTGCTTCTTTTTGTTCACAAAAAGAAGTTCTTCTTCTTCCCTTACCGCGCCGCCGGCTCGGCTGTGGTCACGAGGCGCGGCCCCTGCATGAACCGACTGACGAATGTTTCCGGTGGCACCGGCGCGCTGAAATGGAAGCCTTGCACTTCATCGCAGCCTTCCGCCCGCAGCAGGCAGAGCTGATCCTTTGTCTCGACGCCTTCCGCCAGCACCCGCAGATTCAGGATATGGCCGAGATCGATGATGGTTCGCACGATCGCCAGATCATTCTGGTTGGTGCCCAGGCCCTGGATAAAGGTGCGGTCGATTTTCAGCCGGTCGAGCGGGAAATTGCGGACATAGCTGAGCGAGGAATAGCCGGTCCCGAAATCATCCAGGGACAGACTCACGCCCAGCGCCCGCAAGGCATGAAGCTGCGAGATCACATCCTCCGCATCGCCGAGCAGAATGCCCTCCGTCAGTTCGAGATCGATCAGCGCGGGCGTGACGCCGGCGGCCTTGATCGCGGTGGCGGCGGCGTTGAGTACGTTGCGGCGACGGAACTGAATCGGCGACAGGTTGACGGAGATATGCAGGCCGGCAAGACCGGCGGCTTCCCACGCGGCGGCCTGGCGGCAGGCTTCTCGTAAGACCCATTCGTTGATCGGCACAATCAGCCCGGTGTCCTCGGCGAGGCAGAGAAACTGGTCGGGGCTCACCAGCCCATGGCCGGGACGCTGCCAGCGCAGCAGAGCCTCGGCGCCGAAGACGACACCGCTCTTGAGGTCGATCTGCGGCTGGTAATGCAGCAGGAATTCCTGCCGCGAGATCGCGCCGCGCAATTCGCTCTCGAGTTGGGCGATCTGGGTTGCCCGCGGCCGCATGTCCGCGGCGAAGAAACAGCTGGTGCCGCCGCCGTTTTTTTTGGCCGAATACATGGCCTGGTCGGCGTTTTTCAGCAAGTCGTCGGGGTCGCTGCCGTCGCGCGGCGAGAGGGTGATGCCGACACTGGCGCCGACGTTCAGCGCCCCGGGTACATGGTCAGGCTGGTTCAATCGGGCGATGATGGCGTCGGCCATGCGCCGGGCCTCGTCGAGGCTGGCAATGTCCGGCTGCAGCACCACGAATTCGTCGCCGCCGATGCGCGCCACCATGACGCCCGCGCCGGCCATGTCGGTGAGCGCAGCGGCCACCCGGCAGAGCACATCGTCGCCGCCATGATGGCCGTGCGCGTCGTTGATCGCTTTGAACCGGTCGAGATCGACGTAATGCAAGGCGAACTGCTGGTCTCCGCGCCGTCCCCTCGCCAGTTCGCGCCGTATGCGGTCGCGCAGCATGGCGCGGTTGGGCAGGTTGGTGAGCGCATCGTGACTGGCCATATGTTGCAGGCGTTTTTCCGCATTGCGACGGTCGGTGATGTCGACCGAAGTGGTCAGCACGCAGGCGGTTTTGCCCTGGCAGTCGCGCAGCGGCGCCTTGCTGGTGAGATACACTCTGACGTCGCCGGAGGCGGTGGCGATGTCCTCTTCGCGCGTCGGGGTTGGCTGGCCGGTTTCCAGCACCAGCCGGTCCAAGCGCCGGTGGGAGGCTGCCCGCTCCGTGCCGAACAACAGTTCGACCGGCTTGCCAACCAGGTCGGCCGGCAGCAGGCCGACCGAGGCCGCCAGCGACGCGTTCACAAACACGCAGCGTCCCTCGCGATCGGCGGCGCTGATCAAGGCGGGAACGGTGTCGATCACCTGGGCCAAAGCTTCGCGGCTCTCGCGCAGCAGCTGTTCGTGAGCGGTCAGGCTGACTTCCAGCCGCCGCTCCAGCAAGTCGGCGCGGTGCTTGATCTGGCGTTGTTGCGTCCGCAATTTCAGCAAATTCCGGGCGCGGGTGGAGAATTCCACATGATCGACCGGACTGAGCAGAAAATCGGTGGCCCCGGCCTGAAGCGAGGCGACGCGGAAGTGCCGGTCGCTATAGGCGGTAACGACGATGATCGGGACGTCGGGATCTTCAGCCCGGGCCCGCCGCACCAGCTCGTCGCCGGTCATGCCGGGCATTTTGTAATCGGTGATGATGAGATCGGCGCTGTTCCCGGCGAGCCAGTCCAGCGCCTCCTGCGGATGAGCGAAAGAGTGGGCGGTGACGTCCAGGCCAAGCTGGCGCGCCAGCCGGGCATAAATCTGCCGGTTGGTGGCGCTGTCATCGATGATCACAATGGTCGGCGCCGGGATCTGCGTCATTACTGCGCTAACCTATAGTTAGAAAAATCGAGCGGATCCCGGGGCGGCGGGTCGACCGGTCAGGAGGCCTGACCCTCATGTATTGTTCTGCGAAGTCGGTCATATCGGGGCCCCCCAAGCGTGCGGCAACCATAAGTTTTAAACGTTTCATAAATATCACGCAATTGTATGTATCACGCCATTTCATGGCGTGCTCAGGGCAGCGCGATCGCGGGCCGCGCCCACACGAAATAAGGCATTCATCGACAGGATGAATGCCTTATCTGGTCCTTCTGTGGGCACGGGAATGGCTTCTTTTTGTGAACAAAAAGAAGCAAAAAAACTTTATTGACTCAGGGCCGTGGGCGTTGTCGGCGACACAGACTCAGGCCCAGCATGGTAAAATTTTTTGCGCCGCTTTTTTTAAAAAGCGGCCACTTTCTTTGTCGAGAAGCCGATTGGGCGCACGAGTGATCAAAGGTATCATGCTCTAAGGGGCAAAGCCACGGCCTATTCGGCGGCGCAAAGTTCCGCGGGTGCGGCCCGCGCCGCGGTGACACGATGCCGCGCCTCCCGCCGCCATACGGCGGGGGTCTTGCCGACCGTCTGCGTGAAGGTGCGGGTGAAATGGCTTTGATCGCAGAAGCCGCAATCAAGGGCAATGTCGGAGAGCGGAACGGCGGAGTCGGCGAGCATCTCCTGCGCCCGCGTGATGCGGAAAGAGATCAGCCATTGCCGCGGCGACAAGCCGGTCGAGCCGCGAAACGCCCGCGCGAAGCCGTTGGACGATATGCCGCAGGCCGCGGCCAAAGCCTGCAGGGTCGGCGGACAGGTCAGGTCCTGTGTCATCAGTTTTTTCGCAGCGCCTTCCTGCCAGGGGGTGAGGCGGTGCGGCGGCGCGCTGCCGTGCTCATCGGTGCGGTCGAGACGGGCGGTCACCGCGGCGAGCAGATCGTCGAGGAAGCTTGCCAACCCGGCATCGCCGGCGCCGGCCGAGCGGCAGAGCGTGATGAGCTTGGCAGCGATGACGGTGGCCGTGGCCTGTCTGTCGTCACCGCTTCGGTCGGGCAGGGCGGGCTGCGCTTCCGGTTTGGGATGCGGGCGGACATTCGGTGAGGATGAGGAAAATACCGGTGCGGCGCGCTTGGGGCTGGTGGCGGCCGTGTCGTCGTCCGGCTCGGCGGAGGAGAGAAGATCGTACCAGGGAGAATCGGTGAAACCGTGTGCAATGCAGTCCTGCCGAAGGAGGGTTGGGAGCGCGCTACGCCGCACACTCAACTCCCGCGACTCTAAGTTCGTCGCGGCTGTTTGGCATGTAAAACGTTGTGAAAAACGGGGAAGAACCGCGCGCAATGGTGCTGTCAGCCGAACGCTTTTGGGGATGCTGGGCCATGGGCGTTGTCAGCGCCAACGCCCATGGCCCAGCATCAATAAAGTTTTTTTGCTTCTTTTTGTTCACAAAAAGAAGTCTTTCCCTTCGCTTGTGCGCCCCAAGCGAACTGCGATGCGATTTCAGGTAATCCCGCTCGAGGGCATGATCGAGCTGGGTCGATCATGCCCTCGGCAAAGACGGTTTTAGAACTCGTCCCAGTTGTCAGCTTCATGGGTCAGGGCTTGCTGCTGCGCGGCGGCACGGCGCGGCGACGCCAGGAGCTTGCGGCCGGAGGCGCGCTCGGAGCTGGGCGTGGCGACCGGTGGCAGGGCTTTGCGGGAGGAGGGCTTCTCCGCCAGCTTGACCGCTTCCTGGCCGATCCTGAACTGGCCAACCAGACGCGCGAGTTCCTGGGCCTCGCCTGCGAGGCCATGGCTGGCCGCGGTCGACTCCTCGACCATCGCCGCGTTCTGCTGGGTCACTTGGTCCATCTGGTTGACCGCGGTGTTGACCTCGTTGAGCCCGGTCGCCTGTTCCTGGGCCGAGGCGGCGATGTCGGTCACCAGGCCGTTCAGCTGCGCCACCTGAGCCACGATTCGCTCCAGGGCCTGGCCGGTTTCGCCCACCAGTTTCACGCCGGTGGCGACCTGCGCGCCGGAAGCGGAAATCAGCAACTTGATTTCCTTCGCCGCATCGGCCGAGCGCTGCGCCAGTGCCCGCACTTCGGTCGCCACCACGGCGAAGCCGCGTCCCGCATCGCCGGCGCGCGCCGCTTCCACCCCGGCATTGAGCGCCAGAAGGTTGGTCTGGAAGGCGATCTCATCGATCACGCCGATGATGTTGCCGATCTGTTTGGACGAGGTTTCGATCTCGTTCATGGCCTGGACCGTGTCGCGCACCACCGCGCCGGAACGTTCGGCGTCCGTTTTGGCGGCCGACACGGTGTTGCGCGCGTCGGTGGCGTTTTCCGCGGTGCGGCGCACCGTCGCGGTAATCTGATCGAGCGCTGCGGCGGTCTCTTCCAGGCTCGCGGCCTGCTGCTCGGTGCGGCGCGAGAGGTCGTCGGAGGCGTGGGTGATCTCCTCGGCGCCGGAGCGCACACCCTCGGCATTGGCGGCGATCGCCTTCATCGTGTCCTGCAGCTTGAGCATTGCCGTGTTGAAGTCGTTGCGCAGTTTCTCATATTCGGCGGCAAACGGCCCGTTCAGGCGGAACAGCAGGTCGCCGCTGGAGAGTTTTTCCAGCCCCGTTCCCACCGATTCAACGATGAAGGCGAATTGCTCCAGGGTGGCGGCGCGCTCGCGGTCGGTCGCCTGCCGTTCCTGTTCGATCAGCGTGCGCTGCGTCTCGGCTTCGCCCTCCAGGCGCTGTTTCTCGAGGCCGGCCTCCTTGAACACCTGCACCGCGCGGGCCATGCCACCGATCTCATCCTTGCGGTCGATGCCGATCACCTTGGCCTGCAGATCGCCGCCGGAGAGTTTGCTCATCGTCGCCTGCAGCGCGTTGACCGGGGTGATGACCCAGGCGCGGATGGCGAAGAAGGCGCCGATCATCACCGCGGCGATGCCGACGATGATCAGGCAGAGCGTGAGGGTGATGGAGGTGTTCGTGGTGGATTTCAGCGCCGCCACATCAGTGAGCTCATCGCTGCGGACATTGTTGATGATCGGCTGAATGTCGTTGGTCAGGGTGATGAGCTGCGGGATGCATTGAGTGCGGTACAGCAGTCCCGTCGGCGGCGCGGTGCCGCCCGAGGTGCTGGCGGCCGAGGCAGCCAGCATGGCCGGGTTGGTGCAAACCCCGGATACGTACTGCAGAACCTGCGCTTCCACGGCCTGGATGGCCCCGGCCTCTGCCGGAACGTCCTTGGCGGCGAGACCCATGAACTCGGCAAACCGCGCGCTGTCTTGCTTCACCGCCGCGAGATCGTGCTGGGCGGTGACCGCATCGCTGGTGGTCATCTGCTGATTTCCGTATTCACGGATGAACTGAATATCCACATTGCTGCGGATCAGTTGCAGCAGAGCGTCGGTCGGGCCGGCGCGCATGGCGAGATAGCCGGTGTTCAAGGTCCGCATCTGCGATGTCGCGTAGAGGGCGACGGCGATGGAAAACACGCCGAACACCGCCAGAATTGCGCCAAATTTTCCGATGATCGGAATGTTCTTCATAGCCCTAGTTCCCTGTCGTAAAGAAAATCGCCCGGCGCCCTGGGCGGCAACGGGCCGAGGGTGCGTCAGCGTGGCGGGAGACGCGGCGTGCCGTGTCTCCCGGAAAATGGGTTTATGCGTGGATGAAGCCGAACCCCATGCTGTACTGGTAGAACGGCAGGGCGTTGAGCACCGTGCGTTCGGGCCCGCCCGGATTGAGCGCGATCCGGCTCTCCAAGTCGAGCCGCATCGTTGCGCGCGTGGCGCCGTCAAAACGCGGCCAATGCGGCAGCGTCGCGTTGTTCGGGCTGCCGGTATGCGCGAAGGCGGCCCAGCTCATCATCATCTGGCGTGTCAGCGGCGCGAGATCGGCGCCGGTGCCGATCAGCCCGGGGGCCGTCGCCGTGGTGCCGAACACGAAGGGCACTTCCGAGGTGTGCGGCGAGTGCAGCTTGCCGCCCATCACCGGCGTGCGCCAATCGAACACATAAGCATAGACCGGCGCGCTCGCGCGGGCGGCCTGGCGCGCGGCAACTTCCATGGTGTTGCGGCGGAACACGTAATCGGTGGTGATTTGCGCCAGCAGATCGAAGGGCGAGGCGCCGGGGAGGAAGGTTTGGTACGAGTCCGTCAACTGGGCGCTGCGCGCCGCGTCGATGTGCAGGAAGCGGCTGAGGCGCGCTTGCACCTGCGCCGTGGTGACCGTGAAATTGGCCGGGTCGGAGGCGAGGAACAGCGTGCTCTCGGTCGAGGCGTTGCCGATCAACAGCGGCACGTCCAGGCTTTGGCTGCCGGCATCGGGGTCGAACGGGTTGCGGGTGAAGGAGCGGTGATCCAGGACCGGCCGGAACGGGTCGTGCACCTTCTTCATCGCCGCCAGCAACTGCGCCGCCGGCAGTTTTTGCAAGGTTGCGCCATCGGCGCGGGGCAGACCAAGCGCCGCGGCGAGCCGCGCCGCCTGGCGCGCGGCCTCGTCCGGGCCATCCAGGCGCAGGGCGCCGGTCGCGCTTTGGGCGATGGCCTTGTGGAACAGGCCTTTCGCCGCCGGCATTTCCATCAGCGCGGCCACTTTCGAGGCGCCGCCCGACTGGCCGAAAATCGTCACGTTGTTCGGGTCGCCGCCGAAGGCCTGGGCGTTCTCGCGCACCCAGCGCAAGGCGGCCACCATGTCGAGCACGCCGGCATTGCCTGAATCGGCAAAACGCTCGTCGCTGCCGCGCAGATCCAGATAGCCGAAGAGGTTCAGGCGGTGGTTGACGGTCACCACCACCACGTCGCCCTGGGCGGCGAGCGTGCTACCGTTAAAGCCGGGGGCCGTGCCCGCGCAGGTGCTCCATCCGCCGCCATGCAGCCACACCATCACCGGGCGCAAGCGACGCGCCTTCGGCTCGGGCGTCCAAACATTAAGGTACAGGCAGTCTTCGCTCATCGGCTGCAGCACCGAATACCAGTCGTTCAGTGGCGACAGTCTTTCGGGGTTCTGCGGCGCGGAATCGCCGAACGTGGCGGCATCACGAATGCCGGCCCAGGGGGTCACCGGCGCGGGCGGCAGAAAGCGGCTCGCGCCCCCCGTCGAGGCGGCGTAGGGAATGCCTTTGAAGCTGATGCTGGTGCCGTCTTGCACGCCACGGAGCTTGCCGGCGGTGGTTTCGACCACGGGGGTGGCGTTCATGGCGCGCGCCGCGCGCACGCCGAGGAGACCGGCGCCGGCCAGCGCCGCCGCACCTTGGAGCAGACGGCGACGGCCTGGCCGCGCGCAAGCTTCGCGGGACATGCCGGGGAGGGGGGCTTGTTGTGTCGACATACGATCCTTTACTCCAGTAACAAGGCTTTTCCCCGCGCTCATGAAGCGCGGCGCGGTCCCGTTTGATCCCGCGCTGAAACGCGTAGATCCTGATGGTGAGGAGGGATGGCGTATCCGCCAGGCTTGCGCGTGGCGGAATCCGGGACGAACACGAAGCGCCATACGCGCAGCCGGGCTGCGGTTCGTGCCGGTTGACGGGTCGTTTCGAACGGGCTGTTAGTCCAGGTCACGTATGATCCCGGCCCGCGGGCAAAGCCGTCGTACGCACGCAAAGGTTGCGCCCAGGCGGGGCAGCCCGACCTGCCAGCGGCATGCAAGCGGCTTTATGGCCGGCCGCAGGCGCGCATGATCGGTCTCGCACCATGAAGATCGTGCGCTGAACAGGCGTCGTGATAGGCAAAGCGGCCCCCCTTTTTGGGAAGAAAACGCAGGTGCCGCAGCCATTAGCAAAATGTCCGAAATTATACAATCTTCGGTTGTTGCATTGGCGCCGGCGGCCTTTGTCAGCCGGAGCCATGCCTATCGTTAGGCGGATACCGGGCGCGGGGGGTGTTTCAAATACGGTTTGCCCAGTTCAACGCTTCCACCTGGAGCTGGTTGAACTGTTCGGCCTGCAGCTGGGGAAATTGCGGCAACAAGCCCGTAAGTTCCGCGCCATCTTCCCTCTCGCCCGCCATGACCAACTGCAACAGGCAGCCGAGGGGGCCGTTGCGGTGCATGATGGCGCTCTGCAGGTTTTCTTCTACATTGATGAGGGCGAGCAGGTCCGCCATGGGCTGCTGAAACACAACGTCGATCAGGCTAAGCATGCCGACCATGAAGGCGCGATCGCGCAAGCCCGGCCAGCCGACCGCATCGGCCAATCCCTCCATCAGCCGGGCGCGGACGATCGCGGTGTGCAGCACCGGATCCGATGTCATGGCGAGACCGCTTTGCTGAGCAAACAGCATGATCTGCACCAGACGGCTCAATTGCGTCCGGCCAATCATGAGAATGGCTTCGCGCAGGGTGGAGATTTTCTTCTTCATGCCGAACGCCGCGGCGTTGACCATTTTGAGCAGGCGCAGGGTCAGGCTCGGGGCTTGCTTCAAGGCATGTTCCAGTTCCTCGACCTCGGCATCGGCGATGATCAGGCTGAGCAATCTGAGCAGCGCCAGGGATGAAGGCGGCACCGTCCGCCCGGTCAGGATCACCGGCTTGGCGAAGAAATAGCCCTGGAACAGGTCGAAGCCGAGTTCGCGGCAGAACTCGTATTGCGCCAACGTTTCAACCTTTTCCGCTAACAGGGTCAGGCCATAAGGGCGCAGATCACGCACCAGATCGATGATCTGCTCCCGGCACAGCGCCATGACGTCGAGCTTGACCACCTTGACCAGCGGCAGAACGGCCTGCGTGTCGGGTGCGAGCGCCACGACATCGTCGAGCGCCAGCCGGTAGCCCGCCTCCTGCAGCTGCTGACAACGGGCCAGCACCTCTGGCGTTAATGTCACGGATTCGAGGATTTCCAGAACGACCCGTTCCGGCGGCAGAACTTCGATGAGGTCGCTCATCAGCAGGGACGTGGGGAGGTTGATGAACCCTTGCTTGTCGCCCAGGGCCAGGGGCATGCCGAGATCCGAAAAGGTGTGCTGGATCACGGTGGCGCTGGCGGCGACGTCGTCGAGCACTGTTGCGGCATTGGTCATGCTGCTGCGGAACAGCAGCTCATAGGCGACCAATTCACGATCACGCCCGACGATGGGCTGGCGTCCAAGGAAGAATTGGGTGTCGGTCATCTGTTTCGAAGGGAGAGTATGTGGATCCGGAAAATGGCACGGCGTTCCTGCCGCGGGTGCGGACGGGGCTTCCATTTCAGAGAGTAAGGGCTGATGTTTTGGCGCCGGCCGGTCTGGGCTGTTTGAAGGGCTTTGGGTTCATGCTGGCACCCCTTAGCATGACATTTGCGATAACACACACAGGGAAAAACCCTCGTCCGGCCCCAGGTTGCCCGTCGAACGGCGAAAAGATGAGGTCGAATTCGCGTTAGCTTTGCTCCGAGTGAGGTAGAGTGGCTCACAGCCTGGGGCGGCTGGACAAGACGCCTGATTTACTAACCTAGTATTAGGTTATCCCACGAATGCGCTCGTCGTGGCGGCCCATCGTCGGTCTGACCGGAGTCCTGCGGCTCGCGGACGTGCTCCTGACTGCCGACCTGCCGGCCAAGGAGCGCGAATATTTGGCGGGGATTCAAAGGTCGGGTCGGCACCTCCTGGCCCGGATCAATGACCGTCCAAATGCCGGTGATGGACGGGTGGAGGCCACTCGCCAGATCCGGAAGCTGCCGCCCCCGGCCGCAGCGGTGCCGATCCTCGCCCTGAGCGCCGATGTCCTGCCCGAAGACCGAGCTCGTTACCTCGCGGCCGCAGCGGATCCACGAGCGCTGGAAGCGTGCAGGCGCAAGCAAAGGAAAAGACTTCTTTTTTGTGAACAAAAAGAAGCAAAAAAACTTTATGATGCTGGGCCATGGGCGTTGGCGCTGCCAACGGCCATGGCCCAGAATTGCCAAAAGTTTTTGCGCCGCTTTTTTCAAAAAGCGGCCCTTTTCCTGGTGATCAACTCACAAGTGAGGCCACAGCTCGGCTGTGTCTTCGCGATCGTGACGCGCCAAACCTCTTGATGCAGATCAAGGTTGCCGCGTTTTTCATGTTCTAGAGAGGTTGTGCAGCCACGGCCGGCCCGGCGCCTGCGCGCGGCCACGCGTACGTATCAACAGGAGCAGGAAGTACGTGATGATAAATTCAACAGTGGTCGAGCTTTCACGACTGCAATTCGCGCTGACCGCGCTCTACCATTTCCTGTTCGTGCCGTTGACGCTCGGCTTGACCCTCCTGCTCGCGGCCATGGAGACGGTTTACGTCATTTCCGGCAAGCAGATTTACAAGGACATGACGCTTTTCTGGAGCAAGCTGTTCGGCATTAATTTCGCGATCGGTGTCGCCACCGGCCTGACCATGGAGTTCGAATTCGGCACCAACTGGTCGATGTACTCGCACTTCCTGGGCGACGTGTTCGGCACGCCGCTGGCGGTTGAGGGGCTGATGGCGTTCTTCCTGGAGAGCACTTTCGTTGGCCTGATGTTTTTCGGCTGGGACCGCTTAAGCAAGCCGGCACATCTCGCGGTCACTTATCTGGTCGCGCTCGGCTCCAATCTCTCGGCGCTGTGGATCCTGATCGCGAACGGCTTCATGCAGGAACCTGTTGGCGCGACGTTCAACCCTGACACGATGCGCATGGAGTTCGCCGATATCGGCGCGCTGATTTTCAGCGAGGACGCGCAGGATAAGTTCGTGCATACCACCATCGCCGGCTTCGTTACGGCGGCCATGTTTGTCATGGGCATCAGCGCCTTCTATCTCCTTAATCAGCGCCATCGCGAGTTCGCGGCGCGTTCGTTCCGGATGGCCGCCTTGTTCGGGGTGCTCTCCTCGCTTGCGGTCATCACGCTCGGCGACGCGCTCGGCCGTCTCGACTATTCTGTGCAGCCGGCCAAGCTCGCCGCGATGGAGGATAACTGGCGGACCACCAAGCCGCCGGAGGAGCCCTGGAAGATCATCGCCTTGCCGGACCAGAAGGCGCAGAAGGATATTTTCTCCGTTGGCCTTCCCTATGTGCTGACGCCGCTGCTGACGCATTCGTTCAACACCCCGATCACCGGCATTTTTGAGCTGGAGCAGCAGGCCAAGCAAAAAGCCGTGAACGGCATCAAGGCCGTCATCGCCCTGCAGGATTATGCCAACACCAAGAGCCCCGCGGCGCTCGCAACCTTCCGCAAGTTTGAGGGCGATATGGGCTACGGCTTCCTGGCCCAACGCTACGCGCCGAACCAGGATCTGACCAAGATCACGCCGGCGACGCTGCCCGCGGTGCTGGACCAGACGGCACGCGGCTCGATCCCCAACGTGTTCGTTGAATTCTGGGCGTTCCGGCTGATGGTGGGCTTTGGACTCCTGTTCGTCGTGGTGTTCGCCTTCGGCGCCTATTACAGCCTGAGGAACCAGCTGGAACAAAACCGCTGGGTGCTGAAGGCGGCCATGTGGGCGATCCCGCTGCCGGTGCTGGCCTGCGAATATGGCTGGATCACCGCCGAGAACGGGCGCCAGCCATGGAGCGTGTTCGGCGTGCTGCCGACCTTCATGTCCGCCTCTTCGCACACGGCCGGCTACATGGTGTTCTCGCTGGTCGGCTTTGCGCTGCTCTACAGCCTGTTCATCGCGGTTGAGCTTTACCTGATGTTCAAGTTCGCGCGCCTCGGCCCCACGCCTCACGAAGAACCAGCGCTGACGCCGGAAACCACGGCGACGCCGCGCCATGCGTTCGGCGAACCCGGCTACGCCGCCAAGTCCTGGAAGTGAGAGATCATGGAACTCTATGTTGTTTTGAAACTGATCTGGGCCCTGCTTCTCGGCATCCTGCTCATCGCCCTTGGCGTGATGGTGGGCATGGACATGGGGGTGGGCACCTTGCTGCGCTTCGTGGGCAAGACCGACGGCGAGCGGCGCACGGCGCTCAACATTATCGGCCCGCATTGGGACGGTAACCAGGTATGGTTCATCCTCGGCGGCGGCGCGATCTTCGCTGCCTTCCCGACTCTCTACGCGACGTCGTTCTCGATTTTTTATATCGTCATGATCCTGCTGCTGTTCAGCATGATCATGCGGCCCGTCGCTTTCGAATATCGCTCGAAGGTCGATGCCACGCAGTGGCGGCAGAGTTGGGACTGGGCATTTCTCATTTCCGGCGCGGTGCCAATGATCATCTATGGCGCGGCCATGGGCAATGTGCTGCAGGGGGTGGGCTTCCACTTCGACTGGAATGGGCAGTACCATCAGGATGAGTCCTTCATCTGGTATCTGCTCAATCCCTTCGCGATCTTGTGTGGCTTGCTCTCGCTGGCGCTGTCGGTCTTCCAGGGCGGGGCGATGCTGATGATCCGCGGCGAGGAGCCGATCTATGGGCGCGCCCGCCGCATCGCCATGGTCGCGGGGCTGATCGCGGCCTTGCTATTTGTCATCGGCGGTGTCTGGGTGCGGCGCATCACGGGTTTCGTCTATACGGCGCCGGTGAATCCCGCGATGGCCGCGACCCCGCTCGGTGGCCCGGCGGTGGCGATGCAGAGCGGCGCGTGGATGACCCATTTCCATACCATGCCGGCGCTCTGGCTGTTGCCGGCGATGGGGCTCGCGGGGATGCTGCTCGGCGCGATGGCGCTCAGCGCGCGCCAACCGATCCTGGGCTGGTGGTTGGGCGCGCTCGCCTGGATCGGCACGATCGGCACGACCGGCGCCGCCATGTTCCCCTTCCTGATGCCTTCCAGCACCATGCCGAGCCAGGGCCTGACGATCTGGAATGCGTGCAGCAGCAAATATACCCTGGCCTGGATGCTGGTCTTCGCAGCGATCTTCGTGCCCACCATCATTTGCTACACCGCCTGGGCGTTCCGCGTGATGTCGGGCAAGGTGAAGATCGCCGCCGTCGATAACGACCACTCCTATTGAGCGGAGGAATGACTATTGAGCGGAGGAATGACCCGTATGATCCAGATAATCAAGTTTTTGGTCCTGGCCGCGATCCTTGGCTTTTGCATCCTGCTCGCGGTGGTGACCAGCGGTTATGCGCCCTGGTACTTCGCTTGGCTGGTCGGCACGACGATGATCATCCTGATTGCCGTGGCGGGCGCGGTGCTTTTCGAAACGCAGGAGGCAGCGCGCGCTCAGCGTGAGGAGCACAGACAATGACCGATATCCTCGAAGGCTTCATTCTCCTGGTGCCGCTGATTTATCTGCTCTTTTACATCATCGCCTGGCTGTACACGCGCAAGAAATATCCATGAGGACCCTGGCTCCTTCAACGGCACAGACCAAAAAGGCTCGGCCAAGCAAGGGGAAGGCTTCTTTTTGTGAACAAAAAGAAGCAAAAAAACTTTGTTTACTCTGGGCCGTGGGCGTTGTCGGCGACACAGAATCAGGCCCAGCATAGCCAAAAGTTTTGCTTTCTTAAACTTCCTTCCTCATCTCCATCAGCTTCACCAGGGCGTAAAGCGCACGGTTGACCGGCGTCGGAATGTTCAACTCGCGGCCTTTCCGCACGATGTAGCCGTTCAGATGATCGATCTCGCTCGGCTTGTGGCGTGCGAGATCCTGCGCGGTCGAGGACCGTTGCGTCGGCATCGTCAGCGGAATCTGCTTCACCGCCTGCCATGCGTCTCCGGGCACGGATACGCTGAGGGCGCCGGCGACAGAGAGGCATTCCTGCACGACATCATGCAGGACGCCGTCGATTTCCGGCCCTTGTGCCAGCGTGCCGTAGGGCAGCTGGGTGATCGCCGACAGGGCGTTATAAGCGCAGTTCAAAATGAATTTGGCCCATAACGCGCCGGTGGCATTGTCCGAGACTTCGGTGGGAATCCCCGCCCCATTGAACAAGGCCGCCAGCTCTTCGCTGCGCGGCGAGGCGGCCAGCACCAGCTCGCCCCGGCCGTGATGCCGCACATGGTTGGGTGCTGCCATATCGGTGGCGACATAGACCACGGTGGCGATCACGGCCTGGGGCAGAAGCTGCTGCAAACGCTCGGTATTCTCGACGCCGTTTTGGAAACTCAAAATCACGGCCTGGGGCGACAGGAACGGGGCAATGGCTTTGGCCGCTGCCTCGGTGTCGCTGGACTTGACGGAAAAAATCACGACGTCCGATCCTGCAACGGCGCTCGGTTCGGCCGCGGCCTGCACGGCCAGGCGCGTCACGCTGCCGCCTTTCTCAAATCGCAACCCGTGTTCGCGCAAGGCGGCCACCTGGGCGGGCCGGCCGATGAACGTCACATCATGCCCGGCCTGGACCAGCATGGCGCCATAGAAACTGCCGACGGCGCCGGCCCCCATAACGGAAATCTTCATTCGGTCTCATGCTCCTGTTGCGTCCGCTGCAAACATGGCTGAGGCGCGATCAAGGTCAAGGAAGTGGCCGCTAGGACGCCGGCGCAAGCGAAGGGGAAGGCTTCTTTTTGTGAACAAAAAGAAGCAAAAAAACTTTGTGATGCTGGGTCATGGGCGTTGGCGCAGACAGCGCCCATGGCCCGGCATCGCCAAAAGTTTTTGGCCCCTTTTTTCAAAAAGCGGCCACTTTCTTTGTCATGCTCTAGTCGGGCGATGCGATCTGGGGCGGCGCGGCTGGGGCGGGTAGGCGGATGGGCACGCCCAGCAGCGGGGCAAGCTCAGGCTGCAAGGCGTTCAGGAGCTGCGCCGCGATCGCGCTGGTGAAGGTAAAGCCGGCCGCATGCGCGCCGGGGGCATAGGCCGTGACAGTGCCGAAGAATCCGTTGCCGAGGAAAAAGACGAAGGTGGCGGTGCGGTCTACCACCCGTTCCCCGCGTAGCGCCCCGCCGGGACCGTAAATATGATAGCGGTTATCGCCACTGCCTGTCTTACCGCCGACCGGCATCAGCTTGCCGTTGGCCAGGTGATAAGTTCCCGCCAGCAGCTTCGCGGTGCCGTTCTGGACGACGCCCGTCAAAGCCTGCCGCACCACGTCGGCGACCGCCGGGTTCAGCACGCGCTCAGGGGCCGGTTTGGTCGTGAAGTCGGTCTGATAGGGCGTGCCATCCGCGAAATTGAGGCGCTCGAAATCCACGGTCGGCTGTTTTACGCCGCCATTCAGGATGATGCCGATCAAGGTGGCCAGCGCATCCGGCCGGTCACCCGAGGCGCCGATGGTGGTGCCGAGCGAGGGCACGAGATGGTCGAACGGATAGCCCTGGCGGTGCCAGTCCTGCCAGATGCGCGCAAAAGCGTCCTGCTCGAGGATCGTCTTGATGCGGACATTCTGCTGGAATGTTTTGCCCCGTTTGAACAGCCAGACATAGGATTGGTCGATGGCTGCCGGGCTTGCCGCGGCGATGTCGTTCCAGTTGGCATGAGGATGGGACTGCAGATAGGCGGTGAGCCAGAGTCTGAGGGGATGCACGCCGGCAATATAGGCTTCGTCATTGAGCGAGAATGGGCCGCCGGCGAATTGCTGGTAGAGATTTGTGAGCCGCTCGGCGTTGATCTCGGCGAATGACGGTTTCGGCATGTGCTGGCGCAGGAAGTCGGTCATCGCCGTTTCGCGCGCCTGCGGAAAGACCGAGAGGTACAGCATGGCCAGATGGCTCGCCATCGGCCTGGTGTGGGTGGCCAGCCGGTCGAGCGCCCGTTGTGGTGTCAGGCCCTTATCTTCCGCGTAGAAATGATAGAGGTAGTGGAGCCCTTCGGCCTGGATGAAGCGCTCCAGATAGGGGCGGCGCGCGGGATCGTCGGGGTGGGCGAGCAGGTATTTTTCATCGATGCCGGCGGCGGCGACCTCATAATCGCGGATGTCCCGCATCAACCGGACAAAAGCGCAGTTGATCGAATTCTCGAAGGCATATTCGACGGTCGGAACGGTGCTGTCCTCCCAGGTTTCGAAATTGCCGAAACCGTTTTCGCCGCCGCCGGTGAACAAGGTGACCGGCGCCGCCGAATAGGTGCGCTGCATCGCCGCGGCCAGCATCGGCTTCAGGCTGCGGTCCCGGGCGGTGGCGAGATAGGAGGCCGCCCAGTGCGTGAGTTCATCCGGCGCCGTCGCGGCCACGTGCGAAAGGCCTGCCGTACCGAGCGGCACGAGGCGCTCATGCAGGGCCGTTATGATGTCGAGATAGGTGACCAGCGTACGGAGCTTAGCGGTCGAGCCGAGCTGGAGCTTGGCGCCGGAATTCATGTCGAATGGCGCGTTAAGGCTGTCGGCATGGACGCGCACGTAATTGGCATCGGCGCTGCGCTCGTAGAGCACGAAACTCCAATTAATGGCGGCCGGGTCGGGCTTGGGGCCGCTCAGCATGTATTTGCCCACCAGCCCTAGTGACTTGTCGTAAGCGGGGTCGCCGAGGCGGGTCAGCACCGCGATGACACGCTGTTGCGCCGCCTCGTCGAGGCTGGTCTGGACCGTGAGGTCGAAGCGCTCGAGGCTCCATATGTTCGGCACATGCAGCAGGGACAGAAGTTCGGCCTGCATCCAACCGGTCGCCTTGTGGTCCACGAAGGAGAAGGGGGCGGGCGGCGGCATATTGTCGCGGAAGGGCAAGCGGTGGGCCAGGGCGGCATCGCGCAATCTTGGCGAGATGACGCCGGCGCGGGCCAGCAGGCGCAGGTAATAGTCCGTCAGCGCCTCGAGCGCGGCGCGGTTTTGGAGCAGATAATAAGCAGGCCGTCGCCCCGCGAGCAGCAGGCTCAGCATCTCGCGATAGACCAGGCCTTGACTGGCCAATATAGCCGGGCTCGTGGCCGGTGCCGCCAAGAGGCGGCCGGCCTGGGTGAAATCCGTGTCGTACCAGATCCACATCGCTTCGGGCAGGCCGATCACCTCGCCATAGCCGGGATAGGAGGCGAGCGGCGTGGCATTCAGATACGTCACGAGGATGGTCCGCCGGGCCGGCAGCGTGTCAGGGCCGCCGCGATAGGCGTCGGCGGCGGCGGTCACCATCTGGCTCAGCTTCTCGCCGGCACTGTCGGTCCGGCCGCCGGGGGATTCCCGAAATTTGACGATCTGGGTGGCGAGCGTGCTGGCGCCGCCGCGCTGCCAATGGCGGTTGATGAGGCCGGCGAGGTGGGCCCCGGCGGCCAGCGGGAAGCGGTTCCATGCGACCGCCGGATCGCGCTGCGGTTCCGCGCTGTCGAGCAGGTCGTGGTCTTCGATGAATATCAGGCTGTTCGCGACCAACTTGGGGATTTCGTGGAACTGCTGATAGAGGCGTTGCGGAAAGCGCGCACTGAACAGGGGCACGCCGCTGCGGTCGAACATCTGCAGCCCGGCCTGGGGTTTCGGTGTGTAGAGCGTGTAGCCCCCATGGTCCACGAACCAGTCGAGGCGCGGCGACCAGCGCGCCTGACGGCTGATTTGGAGCTGATGCGCCGTTAACGCGGGAACGATCACGGGCAGTTCGGCATAGCCGAGGCGTAGATCAAAAGGGCCGGGGCCCGGAAACCGGATCGATGCGCTCGCCCCCGGCGCCACATGGTAGGCGATTCCGCGGTCAAACCAGGTGAAAAAACGGGCTTGCAAATGAGAGGTGCGTGCCTCATTCGCCATGCCCCAGCCCAGCAAACTCAGTACGACCAGCCAGAACAGCCAGTAGAGTCTCCGGATCACGCCGTGGAAAACCTTGCCGAAGATTTTCCCCGCTTTGTCGTTCCCGGCCTTGTCGTTCCCGGCCTTCCGGCTGTCGTGGAGACGCTTGCCCCACGCCGCCCCTGTCATATCGCTTCCCTCTTGCGCCACTAGCCCGTAAAGTTAGCTTTTGACTGGGCTCCGACCGACAGGTTTGCGTCTATTTCGCGTCCTGATGCGGGTTTTTATCGAATCATCACCAACCCAGCGTCTTTCGACCGCTGGTCAATATATACGAAGCGCGCGCGCATCCGTTTGCGCTTTGTCATTTGGCAAGGGAAAGGCTTCTTTTTGTGAACAAAAAGAAGAAAAAAAACTTTATTGATTCTGGGCTATGGGCGTTGTCGGCGACACAGACTCAGGCCCAGCTGAGCCAAAAGTTTTTGCGCCGCTTTTTTCAAAAAGCGGCCACTTTCTTTGTCTGGAACACGAAAAACGCCGCGGCGGTGACCCGCGCGCGGCGTTTTTTCCTGGTCAGGCGACCGATGTTAGATGCTGTCCAGCGCTTCGCGGCCCACCATCGCCGGGCCATAGGCCGGCCGGGCATCGGCGGTGAGCCAGCGACGGCGCAACGGCTTGAGGACGAAGACCGCCAGCAGGGCCGTCGCGAAATTCATGGCGATGACCAGTTCAAACACGGGCATCCACGACCCGGTGGCCTTATGCAACAGCGCCGCGAGCGGGCCGCCCAGCACCGAAGCCACGCCAAACGAGATGTACAGGAAGCCGTAATTGGCGGTGGCGTGTTTCGTGCCGAACGAGTCCGTCAGGGTTGAGGGGAACAGGGAGAAAATCTCGCCCCAGCCGAAGAAGACCACGCCGGACATCAGCACGAACAGGGTCGCATCGTTGCGCGTCAGCAGCCACACGGCGATGGCAACACCTTCGGTGGCGAAGGCGAGCAGCATGGTGTTTTCACGGCCGATCCGGTCGGACACCCAGCCAAAGAACGGGCGGGTCAGGCCGTTGGTGATGCGGTCGATCGACAGGGCCAGAGGCAGTGCCGGCAGGCCGAACACCAGCGTGTCAGCCAGGCCCCAATCGTGGGAGAAGGCGCCGAACTGGGAAATCACCATCAGGCCCGAGCTCGCCATCATCGTCATCATGACGAACATCAGCCAGAAGAGCGGGGTGCGCAGCATCTGCCCGGAAGTATAGCTCTTGGTGCTTCCCTTCGCCGCAGTGGCGCTCGAGGCCTGCAGCATGTTTGCCTCCCAGGCCGGGTCGGGCCGCTTCAGGCCGAGGGCGGCGGCGATGCCCACGATGCCGAGGATCATGCCCCATTCGAGCAGCGCATGCTGATAGCCATGCGCTTTGATCGCCATGGAGATCGGGAAGGTGGTGAGGACCGCGCCAAACCCGTAGCCGGCCGCGGCCATGCCGCTCGCAAAGCCGCGCCGGTCAGGGAACCACTGCACCATGTGGCCAACCACGCCGACATAGATCATGCCGGTGCCGATGCCGCCCAACAGGCCGTAAGTGAGGTCGAGGCCGATCACCGTGCTGACATGCGCGGCCAGGACCCAGCTTAAGCCGGTGAGCAACGCGCCGACCGAAAGCAGCAGACGCGGGCCGAATTGGCCGATCAGCCAGCCCTGGAAGGGCGACAGGAAGGCTTGCAGCAGGACCAGCAGGGAGAACGCCACCTGGATCGCGGGCAACCCGACATGAAAGGCCGAGGTCATGGGCTTGGTGAACAGCGCCCAAACATATTGCGGGCTGGAGATGGACGCCATGCAGATCAGCCCAAGGACGAGCTGGATCCAGCGGCTACCGGGCTTTGTGTTCATCGTCGTCACCTTAAAACCTCCTTTGCCCGCAGGATGGGCAGCTTGACATGGAGGTTTAAGCAAGCCGCATGCCAAAAAAGGAAGAAAGCCGCTTTTTGGAAAAAAGCGGCGCAAAAACTCTTTCGAATTTGGGCGGGGGCGGTGAAAAGGGCACGACCTGAAGGAGTAAAGTTTTTTTGCTTCTTTTTGTTCACAAAAAGAAGCCCTCTCTCTCTCTTACAGCTCGTGATTAAATTTTTTGCGCCGATGATGCCGCAGCGCGCACTCCCTCACCAGAAGCGCGCCTCTTTGCGGTACGCTTTCCAGTTTTTCCCCAGTTCGTCCAAACCGCTTTCACGCTGCGTTTTCTGGTATCGCGCCAGGGCGGAGATCGCGGGGCGCAGATCGGTTTGCGTGTCTCGGCGCAGCGTCCGGGCCAGCGCGACGGAGGTGGAACTGTCATTGATGAGGCCCAGCGTGTCCTGGAGCGCCTTGCAGCGTTTCTGATAAGGGCGGGATTTTTTTCGTGGCCAAAGGCTCTCGGTAAACTCGATGCCGTACCGCAGTTTCTTGATCGATTTGCGGAGTTTGTGCAGTTGCGCGTTGTTGGCGCCGGATATGCCTTGTCCTCTGGCCTCGACTTTGCGGGCAAGCCGGTCCAGCCAGCGCGGTGCCCGGTTTTTCAGCTTCTGCTTGAGCTTCGCGCAGCCGAGGCGGTCTGGCTCGTTCCAGCCTTCCTCGGCCCAGGCGGCCAGTTCAAGAACCGTCGCGGTGAATTTGCGGCCCCGGCAGCCGGCGATAAAGGCCTCATGGGCCTCGTCACGCCGCTGCGCGGCGACGGCTTTGAGGCCATCATAAAGATTGACAGGGTCCGTCGGCTGGTTGGCTTGCGGCAAAAGCTCGGTACAGAACACATCCCAATCGCGGGCCTGCCCAAAAATGCGGCCGATCCGTTGCAGTTCCTGGTCAAAATGGCTGAGCTGGAGGCGGTCGAGCGCCGGCTTGTAGAGCCTCAGGAGCGCGCGGAGACGGCGGATGGCCACGCGCATTTGATGCACGCCCTCAACGCCGCCGGCCAACGCGGCGGGCTGGTTGACGAGCAAATGATTCAGGCATTGGACAATGAGCCGGTGGAATGCCTCGGCACCCGAGGCCGCGGCAGGAAGCCTGATGGGCGCGGCCTTGCAGCTGGGCGGCAATCTGCCAGAGATGAGGCGAAGGCCGCGTAGGGCGGGGCTCTCCGTTGCCATCGTCAGAGGCGTTTTGGCGTGCAGGTCCAAGGCGAGGTGATAGAGCGCGCCGGCAGGCCCATCCAGTATTTCAAGCGCCAGCTCCCGCACCGGTTCGGCGGCGGCGCCATTGATGGTTCCCTCGTCGAATGAAATCTTGATGGTGCTGTTCGGTGCCAGCTCCAGTGTGCGCTCGACGCGCCTGAGATCGGTGGCAAAAATTTCCCGCAATTCGGACCGCGGCAACAATTTCGGCTTCAGGACGGTGGTCAGCAATGAGAGGTTCGGCTGACCATCCATCAAAGGCCATTCCCATTCGTCTCGCCCTGCCGCCAGGCTGGATGTCCGGGCGCTTTCCAATGTCTGCAGGCACATATTGCCGCTACGGGTCACGCGCAGGCTGTAGCCCGCCTCACTCAGCTCATAGGCGTCCGTGTCGTAGTAGCGGCTTTGAAGAGGCTGTGTCTTGGGCGTGGAAGCGCCGGGCGGCTGAAATTCAGGATGCTGGGCGAGTTGCTCGGCGCCGTTCTCGGTCAGGCTCAGGACCAGCGCCGTTCGATGCGTCGCGAGCGTCGCCTCCATAAATCACCTCGCATAAAAGACCGATTTCACGTTCATGAATTCCTGCAGGCCGTACTCGCCCAGCTCGCGTCCGTGACCCGAGCGTTTGACGCCGCCAAATGGGGCTTCCGGCATGGAGGCGAGGATCTGGTTGAAGGCGGTCATGCCGGTTTGAAGATCCGTGATGAAGCGCGCCTGCTCCTCGGCATTCTGCGTCCATACCGAGGAGCCGAGACCAAAGGGAACGTCATTGGCGATGCGGAGAGCGTCAGCGAGGTCGGCGGCGCGGAACATCATGGCGATCGGGCCGAAAATTTCTTCAGCCGTGAACGCGCTGCCCACCGGGATGTCGGTTAAAATGCCCGCCGTCAGATAGGCGCCCGGCCCCTCGGGTTTCTCCCCGCCGCAGAGCAATGTGGCGCCGATTTTTCGGGCCTCGGCCAGCTGCCGCAGTACGGTGTCGCGCTGGCCCATGCTGGAGAGCGGCCCCATATCCGAATGCGGGTCCATCGGGTCGCCTGCCTTCACGGCGCGCATCGCGGCGGCAAATCGCTCCAGGAACGTGTCATAGATCGCGGTGTGGACGATCATGCGCTTGCCGCAGATGCAGGATTGCCCGGTATTCTGGATCCGCGCCGTGACCGCTTGGGCCACCGCCTGGTCCAGATCGGCCGACGGCATGACGATGAACGGATCGGAACCGCCCAGCTCCAAGACGATCTTCTTGAGGTTGCGGCCAGCTTGTTCCGCAACCGCGGCGCCCGCGCCCTCGCTGCCTGTCAGCGTGACCGCCACGATCCTCGGATCGGCGATGAGAGTCGCCACGGCATCCGACTTGATGGCGAGATTTTGGAACAAGCCGGCGGGCGCGCCCGCTTCATGAACCATCTCTTCCAGAAGATTGGCCACGCCCTGAACCAGGCTGGCATGCTTCAACAGCCCGACATTCCCGGCCATGATGGTCGGCGCCAGAAAACGCACCACCTGCCAATAGGGAAAGTTCCACGGCATGATGGCAAGAACGGCGCCTTGCGGCAGCCAATATGTTTCCACGCTTCCCTGGGCGGTGCGGGTGGGCGCGAGCATTTCCGGCCCGGCCTTCGCATAATAGCGAAAGCCCGAGATGCATTTTTCGACCTCGGCCAGGGATGATTTGAGGGTCTTGCCCATTTCCCTCGTCGCCATGGCGGCCAGCCGATCCTTGTTCCGTTCGAAAGTATCGGCGATGCGGCTCAGAAGCTCAGCGCGGGCGGCCGGAGGCGTGCGTCGCCACTGCTGAAAAGCGGTCATGGCCAGATCGAGTTTCTGCGCGATTTCCTCACGCGAGAGCTCCGGATAGTTGGCGATGTCCTCTCCGGTCGCGGGGTTGATGCTTTTGAACATGGACGTTCCTCCGTCTTGTGGCCCAGAGCTGGGAACCGAGCCGGGCCCGTTCAACAGGAGTGGAGGAACAGTAAGAAAGCGGCCGCTTTTTGGAAAAAGCGGCGCAAAAACTTTTTTGAAACTGGGCCGGCGGTCGTGAAACCAGCACGGCCCAAAGTAACTAAAGTTTTTTTACTACTTTTTGTTCACAAAAAGTAGTCTTACTTACTTTTGCGCCGCGAGAATGGCCTCGACCGCCTCCTGCACGGCGAAGGCCTCAGCGAGTGTGGCGAGCTGGTGCGCCTCGCCGCGCGTCATGGCGGCGACGCCCTCAAGCTGGCGGCGCAGCACGAGGGGGCGCATCGTCTCGTGCGGCAGCATGTTCGGCACAGGCTGCCAGATGCCATCGGGGCCGAGGCGCTCCGCCGTGGACCAGTTACGCAGCCGGATCGCCCCGGCGCTGCCCTGCAGCGTCCAGCAATTATGGTCGTCTTTCGCGGTGGTGCCGATGGAGCCGGTGAGGGTGATCGGCACATTGCCCGCCTGCAACTGCGCGCGGATCGCCCGTTCGCTGCGCCCGGCCTCGGGGAATGCCGCGAAACGCTCGCTGAGCGTGAAGGCGCCGGCGAGGCGCAGGGTGAGGAACAGGAAGTGCGAGACGACTTCGCGGGTGAAGCCGCCCTGCTCCGGCCGGTCGAGCCAGGAGGCCGCATCATGCTGCCAGGGGCGCGGCCAGGCTTTGAAGGCCACCTCGATATCCAGCGTGCGCGGCGTGCCCACCGCACCCTCGGCGATCCAGCCCTTCAGCGTGTCCACGGCGAAGGCAGACGCCATCGGGAAATTCACGGCGGCGCGCTGACCCGCGGCCGTGGCCAGGAACTGCCGGGTTTGCGCGACATCCACGGCCAGCGGCTTCTCGCAGAAAATGGCTTTTCCGGCGGACAAGGCGGCCTGCATATGGGCCAGATGAGTGGCGGGCGGCGAGGCGATGTAGACGCAGTCGCATTCGGCGATCACCTGCGCGGCGCTCTGCGCCTGCGGGACGGTGGGCAGGGCGGTGGCGATGCGGCCCATCGCGGCTGGCGCCGGATCCCAGATGCCGCTGATGATGACGCTGTCGGCGGCCTGTTCGAGGGCGGCGCGCAACAGGCGTTCGCCCATGATGCCTGCGCCGAGAATGCCAAGCTTGATCGGTGCCATGAAAAATCTCCAGTTGGGATGGGCGTGGCGTGCCCAGTGCGCCCGCCATACAGGATCGGGTGGGGGAGATGAAGGAAGGGGCCGCTTTTTGAAAAAAGCGGCGCAAAAACTTTTGCTCGCTTGGGCCTGTGGCCGTGAAACCAGCTCGGCTATGAGGGGGCGGTCAGGATGGAGCCGAACATGCAGGATACGATCGCCTATAAAGTGCTATTGCCGGCCGAGTGGGCGGCGCTGCGGCGTGACGGCGGTTTCGCCGGCGCGCCGGTCGATCTCGCGGACGGCTACATCCATATGTCCACCGCCACGCAGCTCGACGAGACGCTGCGCAAGCATTTTGCCGGTATCGACGAGCTTTATATCGCCGCCATCGATCTCACCGCGCTTGGCCCCCTGGTCCGCTGGGAACCCTCGCGCGGCGGCGCGCTCTTTCCCCATCTCTATGGCAAGCTGCCGCTGGATGCGGTGGTGGCGCACGGCCCGCTGGCGCGGCACGCGGACGGCTCCGC
>DATJHR010000002.1:0-27461 GCA_035493735.1 Acidocella sp. | reverse complement strand
CGCAATATCGGCAGATCCGCATCGAAGGCGCGGTCACCCCGGTCTCGGACGCCCAGGCGGATGACTATTTCGCGTCCCGTCCGCGGGGGTCGCAGCTTGGGGCCTGGGCTTCCGATCAGTCACGGGAGCTGGCTTCGCGCGAATTGTTCGAGGCGCGGGTCGCCGAAGCCGAGGCGCGGTTTTCCGGGCCGGCCATCCCGCGACCGGAATTCTGGTCCGGCTGGCGCGTGGCGCCGGATTATTTCGAATTCTGGCAGGGCCAGGATTTCCGCCTGCACGACCGGTTGACCTTTACCAGGACGGAGACCGGCTGGGCGCCGGGGCGGCTTTATCCCTAATGGAAAGGGAGGAAGGGCTACTTTTTGTGAACAAAAAGTAGCAAAAAAACTTTGTTAGTTTGGGCCGTGCCGGTTTCAGCGGCACGGGCCCAATTTCAAGAAGTTTTTGCGCCGCTTTTTTCAAAAAGCGGCCACTTCCTTCCCCTAATTACCGTTTCGCCCAAGCTCCAGGGCGCGGGCATAGACCTGTTTTTTCGGCAGGCCGGTGGCGGTGGCCACCGCCGCTGCCGCATCCTTCAGGCTCATCTGGCCGAGTGCCAGTTCGAGCGCCTGATCCAGCGTTTCCGCCGTGGCAGGCTCCGCCGTAGCGGGGCCGATCACCAGCGTGATTTCGCCCCGCGGGGCTTCGGCGCTGTAATGGGCGGCGAGTGCGGGCAGTGGTTGCCGCCTGACATCCTCGTAATGTTTCGAGAGTTCGCGGCACACCGCGGCGGGGCGCGGGCCGAAGACTTCCGCTGCGTCGGCGAGTGTTTCCGCCAGACGGTGCGGCGCCTCATAGAAGACCAGGGTGGCCGATAAGCCGGCCGCTTCGGCGCTGCGCAGGCGCTCCAGCGCGGCCCGGCGCGGCCCGCCCTTGGGCGGCAGGAAGCCCAGGAACAGGAAAGGCTGCGGCGGCAGGCCGGAGAGGGTCAGCGCGAGGACCGCGGCATTGGGGCCCGGGATGCCGCTGACGGTGAGGCCGGCCTCGATGGCGGCGCGCACCAAGCGATAGCCGGGATCGGAGACCAGCGGCGTGCCGGCATCGGAAATCAGCGCGTAACGCGCCCCCTCCTGCATCGCCGCCAATAGCTGCGGGATTCGGGCCTCCTCGTTATGCTCGTGGAGCGCGATCAGTTTCGTACGGATGTCATAGGCGCGCAGCAGAACAGAGCTGGTCCTTGTATCTTCACACAAAATAGCGTCCGCTGCGGCGAGAGCCTCTTGCGCGCGAGGGGAAAAATCTTTGAGGTTGCCGATTGGGGTGGAAACCAGCACAAGGGCTGCCGCCGCCGCCAATCGTGACTCGGCAGAGGAGGGCCTCATCGTTGATTCATCAGTCTTCGGTTCGTTCATCTTATCTTCGGCCAGCCTGGATTGTTCTCAGCACGCTGGCGCTCGCCGGCTGTGCCGGTCAAGGGCCCGGGCAGCTTTTTGGGGCGCCCCAGCCGCTCGGGGGCGCGGCTCAGCCGGCACGGCCGGGTCCGTCGATCGGCAAGACCGCCGGCAATGTGGCGTTGCTGGTGCCGCTGACCGGCCCGCTGGCGCCCTATGGCCAAGCGTTGGAAAACGCAGCGAAGCTCGCCTTCCCCGAAGGATCGTCGCCGAGCCTGGATGTGCGCGACACCGGCGGCACGCCGCAAGGCGCCGCAGCGGCGGCGCAGGCCGCCATTGCCGCGGGGGATGGCATCATCCTCGGGCCGCTGACTTCGGCGGAGGCGCATGCGGTGGCGCCCATCGCCAGCGCCGCGGGGGTGAACGTGCTGAGCTTCACCAACGACAGGACCGTGGCGGCGCCCGGCATCTGGCCCCTGGGCATCTCGCCCCGGCAGCAGGTGGACCGGGTGCTGGAAGTCGCGGCAAGCAAAGGCCGCACGCAGGTGGCGGCCTTGCTGCCAGACACCGATTTTGGCCGGGCTCTGGCCAGTGACATCAGTTCCGAAAGTGCCCGGCTGAGCGAGCCGAGCCCGCAGATCGTCTTTTTCGACCAGAGTTTCAGCAGCGTGAATCAGGCGGTGAGGGAGATTTCCGACTACGCCTCGCGCGGCGAGCGGATTGAAAACGAAATCCGGTACCAGCGGAATCTCGACACCGCGGCCGGGCGGGCGCAGGCGCGCGAACTCGAACACCAACAGATTGCACCGCCACCCTTCAACGCGCTGTTTATTGGCTCGACGCGTGCCGACCAACTGGCGGAACTCGCGACGTTTCTCCCGTATTATGACGTCAACCAGCCGCAGGTGCAGTTTCTCGGGCCGGCTTTGTGGGCGCCGCTGGCGACACAGATGGCGCATCAATCCGTGCTGGTGGGCGCCATGTATGCGGCCCCGGACCCCGCGGCGGCGGCGGCTTTCGACGCCAAATATCAGGCGACCTACGGTGCGCCACCGCCCTCCATCGCCAATCTGGGCTTCGACGCTGCGGCGATCGCCAAGCTGGCGGCATCCCAGGGCGGATACACGTCGTCTGTGTTGACCGCCCCGGCCGGCTTCACGGGCACTGACGGCACGCTGGTGCTGCAGCCGGACGGCCAAGTGCAGCGCGGGCTGGCGGTGTTCCAGGTTGCACCCGGGGCGCCGGCCGTCGTTGCACCGGCGCCCACGCAACTTGCTCCGCCGGTCGGCTGATGGATGAAGGGCAGTTCGCGCGGGCGTGGCCAGCGACCTTTGCCAGCTTTCTCGCGCTAGGCGCGCTGCCGACGCTGGTCTTCGGGCTGCTGGTGGCGTTCGGCGAACTGCACTGGCTGCCCGGATTGATCAGCTGGGCCTTGTGCACCGTGGTGGCGGCCGGATTCGGCGCGTTGCTGGGACGCGAAGTGCTGACGCTGACCCGCCTGGTCCGGGCCCTGCGCAGCAGTGGCGGTGAAGTGCTGGCGGTTGATTCCGCGCTGCGGGTGCCGGGCATCCGCGCGCTCGGCGAGGAGGCGATTCGGCTGGTGCATGCCGAACATGCGGCGCGGGCGCGGGTCATGGGCAGCGCGGCGGAAGACCGCGCCTTGGTGGAACGCCTGCCGGACCCGCTGTTGAAGCTGGATGTGAACGGGAACCTGGTGTGGCGGAATGCCAGCGCGATCGCCGCGTTCGGCATCGAGACCGCGGCTTTGCTGCGGCATCCGGCACTGCGTGCGGCATTGGCGGAGGCGCGCGGCGGCCAGCCCGTGCGCAGCAAGATCACCGTGTCGGTGCCGGTGCCGCGCGACCTGGACGCCACCGTGATCCCGGTCGGCGGACCGCACTATGTGCTGCTCTCCGACCGCACGCGCGAGCGCAGCCTGGAGAAGATGCGCGCGGATTTCGTCGCTAATTCCAGCCACGAGTTGCGCACGCCGCTGGCCAGCCTGATCGGTTTTATTGAGACGCTGCAGGGGCCGGCGGCCGATGATCCGGTGGCGCAAAAGCGATTTTTAGGCATCATGGCCGAGCAGGCGGCGCGGATGCAGCGCATGATCGGGGATTTGCTCAACCTGTCGAAGATCGAGATATCCGAGCACCAGCCGCCGGAGGGCTTGCTGGAGTTGCGGCCGCTGCTGGAGCGGATCGTCGCCGGGATGGAGCCGATGCTGAAAGAAAGTTCCACGCGGATGGAGGTGGCCATTCCGCCCGATTTGCCATGGGTGCCGGCCGATGCCGACCAGCTGACGCAGGTTTTCACCAACCTGCTCGACAATGCTCTGAAATACGGCAAGCGTGGCGGCTGCATCCGGCTCGTCGCCGCGCATTCGGTGAGCGACCCGCGCTTCGAGGCCGGGGGTGTTCTGGTCAGCGTGAAAGATGAAGGCACGGGCATCGCCCGTGAGCATATTCCCCGCCTGACCGAACGTTTCTATCGTGTGGACAAAGGCCGCTCGCGCGCCGTCGGCGGCACCGGGCTCGGCCTTGCCATCGTCAAGCATGTGGTCAGCCGGCATCGCGGCCGGCTGGTGATCGAGAGTGTCGAGGGCCAGGGGACGACGGTCATGGTGTGGCTGCCGTCGCGCGCGGCCCAACTAAGCGGGATGACGTCAGCGGCTTAAGGTTTAAGAAAGTGGCCGCTTTTTGAAAAAAGCGGCGCAAAAACTTTCTGAAACTGGGCCGTGCTGGTTTCAGCGCCATAGGCCCAGTTTCGAAAAAGTTTTTTGCTTCTTTTTTTCAAAAAAGAAGCCTTCTCTTCCTTACTGCCCAGCCTCATTCAGCTGCGGTGTCCCGCGCTGATGCCAGACCGGATAGGTTGCCGGCACGTCGCTGGCCGCGTCGAGCCGCGCGATCTGGTCCTGGCTCAGGCTCCAGCCGATGGCGCCGATATTCTCCTTGAGCTGTGCCTCGTCGCGCGCGCCGATGATGACATTGCTTACCGTCGGACGCTGCAACAGCCAGTTCAAAGCGATTTGCGGGATCGTCTTGCCGGTTTCTTTCGCCACCTCGTCCAGCGCGTCGACGATCCGGAACAGCCGCTCCTCTTCGTAATGCGGGCCGGTGCCGGCAATGTCATGCGCGCGCGTGCCGGGCTTGGCAGGCTGGCCGCGGCGGATTTTGCCGGTGAGCTTGCCCCAGCCGAGCGGGCTCCAGATCAGCGCGCCGACGCCCTGGTCACGGCCGAGCGGCATCAGTTCCCATTCGTAATCGCGGTTCAACAGTGAGTAATAGACCTGATGGGCGACATGGCGCGGATATCCGTAGCGATCCGCGACGGCAAGGGATTTCATCATGTGCCAGCCGGAGAAGTTCGAACCGCCGACATAGTGCAACTTGCCGTCGCGCACGAGCTGGTCGAGCGTGGACAGCGTCTCCTCGACCGGCGTGTTGTAATCCTGGGCGTGGAGTTGCAGCAGGTCGATCGTGTCCACCTGCAGACGCTTCAGGCTCTTTTCCACCGCCTTGATGAGATGCTGGCGGGACGAGCCGAAATCGTTCGCGCCCTCTCCGGTGGGGAAGGTGACCTTTGTGGAAATAAGCAGCTTTTCGCGCTTGCCCTTGATCGCCTGGCCGAGAATTTCCTCGGCCATGCCGTCGGAATAAATGTCTGCGGTGTCAAAGAGAGAGACGCCATGGTCAAGGCAAAGATCGACCAGGCGTTCCGCGCCCTTCACATCGGTTGATCCCCAGGCTTTGAAAAATTCGTTCGAGCCGCCGAAGGTTGCGGTGCCGAAGCTTAAGACCGGCACGCGCAGGCCGGAACGACCAAGTCTGCGATATTCCATTTTTTGCTCCTTACAGGTGCTGGAACCTGCGAGATATGGCTGCTTGCGCCGGTTTCCAGAGTTGGGAGGGAAAGAAAAGGCCCGGGAGTGCTTCCGGGCCTTTTTACGCTGACGTGCCGTTAGCTGATCATTGCGGCTATCTCAGATAGAGCGCAAAAGCTCTTTATTCACAAAAGTAGTTTTTTTCCCATCTAGTGAACGGCGCAGACGCCGTTGGCGTCGGGCGTTCCGCTGGGGGCGCTGGGCGGCCCCATGATGACTTTCAGAGCAGGCTCATCCTGGGTGGGGAACGGTTTAGTGCCGGCCGGGTAGCAGTTGGCGGCGAGCAGATAGGCCATCACATCGGCATACTGCGTGTCCGACAGCGAGCCGGGATTGCTGAGCGGCATGTTCTGCGTTGCGATCGTGCGGACAATCGACACGCTATATTTGTCGCTAACAGCGGTTTTTTGGAAATCGTGGCCGGCGAGGGCGGGGGCGGCGACGCCTTGCAGGTTCGCGCCGTGGCAACTCGCGCAGTTCTGGGCATAGATTTGCGCGCCGGCGCTGGCCTGCGCGGTGGTGTAGAGCGCCGGCGCTCCGCCGGCGATGTCAGCCGCTTCAATCAGCAGGGGCGACCGGCCGGTGCTGGCGAAAACGGCCGGGGCAACCGGCGCGGACAAGACCGCATCCGGCGTGGCCCGCTGCGCTTCAGCGTGCGTGGCGGCGCAGATGTGCACCACCTGCGGCGCGGCCGCGGTGTAGAACACCAGCATTCCGTCATGCAGGTGGATTTTGGTGCCGCCCGGATTGTCGATGCCGGAACGGCCGATGCTGGAAAGCGGCACCGCGCGATAGGATAGATAGCCTTGATACACGCCGAACCCGGCGCGGTGTGGTGCCTCGCAGCCATTCTCGACGGCGGCCCCGTCGGTGACGGCAAGAGCGGTATTGGCAAGCGCGCCGGAGAGGCCGCCAAGTGCGTCATATTCGCTGGCGCGGCCTTGGGCGACTTCGAGATCGGTCAGCGCCTGCGAGGCTGAAAGCTCATACGCGTCCAGGTCATGCGCCTGATGAGCGTCCTGCAGGGCGCTGACGGCTGCCTGGGCGTTGACCAGAACGCCGTGCAGTTCCGGCACCCAGGGTGGCGTGTCGGTGCGGTCCAGCAACTGGTTTACATGGCCGATCGCCCCCGCCGCGTCGCCCGGATTGCCCGCCTTGGCGTTAAAGGCGCCATCCTGGGCGCCGACCAGGGCGTTGATCGCCTGGGATGCCGAGGTTTTGTACGCCGCCGGGCCGGCGGTGGCGGCGTCTTCGGCGTGCATGATCGTGGTGATCGCCGCCTGGATGTCGGCGAGGGCCGCGACAGCCTGGGTGTGGTCGGCTTCATAGCTGCCAGGAGTCGCTGCCCGCGCCGCAGCCGGCATCACCACCGCGGCAGCGGTGGTGAGCCCGATCGCGGCGAAGAGAGCGTGAAGGCTAGTGCGGGGCGCCCGCATCTCCGCGTTCAGTCGCATCATCGTGGTCCTTATGAGTGTGAAACAGCCGAGTTGGAAACGGCGAACAGCGTCAGCATGGTGCCGTTATTGGTGGTGGGGATTTCCGGCACTTGCTGGTTGCCAGCCGGGCCGGACGCCACCGCCACGTAGTCCGTGCCGTCCTGGTTAAACAGAATGGGCGGCGCGATGATCGGCGAGCCGGTATTGAAGCTCCACAACACCTTGCCGGTCTTCGCATCGAACGCGTCGAAATCGTTGTTCAGAAGGCCGGTGAAGACCAGGCCGCTGCCGGTGCTCAGCGCCCCGCCTGCCATCGGCAGATGGTCATGCCAGCGCCAAGCGAACACGCCGGTATTGATGTCGATCGCGTTCATCTGCCCAGTGTTCGGGCCAACGAAAGTGGGGAACGCGCCGCCCAGATAGAACTGGCCGGCGATGTAGACGACGCTCTTGGTCGCGTGCCAGAAGCCGCATTCGTTGCTGCTGGGCAGGTACACAATGTTGGTCTGCGGATCGTAGCTGCCGCCGTTGAACTCAACGCCGCCATTGGTGTTCGGGCAGGCGTAGTTGCCTTTGAGCGAAGGTGCCGAATCCTGGTTATACTGCATGCTGATTTGCAGATGGTTGACCAGCTGGCCGTTCTGCGGGTTCAGCAGCCAGAAATTGCCGGCCTTGTCGCCATCGGCCACCAGTTTCATCGTCTGGCCGTGCACCTTTCCGGTAAACAGAAGCGGTGGCATCACCGGATCCCAGTCATGCGTGTCATGCGGGATGAACTGGTGGTACCAGACGAGTTTCGGCTTGGCGCCCGAAATGTTCAGCGCGATCAGTGAATCGGAATAGAGGTTGGAACCGCGGCGCGCCGGGCCGTTGAAGTCCGGCTGCGGGTTGCCGCCATTGGCGTAGAGCATCCCGGTTTGCGGATCGATGGCCATTTGCGTCCACACCGCCGCACCGCCCTGTTTCCAGGAATCACCGGACCAGGTGTTGTGGCCTCTCTGGCCGGGGCCAGGCACGGTGTCGAATTGCCAGAGGCGCTTGCCGGTTTGCGGGTCGAAGGCGGAGATATTGCCGATGCCGCCCCAGTCGCCGTTGGAGACGCCGAGCAGCAGCTCATCCTTGCCGGTGGTCGGGTTGTGATAGGGGATCGGCACCGCCGTGTAGAACGAGTTCGTGGGGTCCGCCACGGCGAGCACGTCGAACACTGTTTTGCCGGTTTCGGCATCGAGCGCCACCAGATGGCCGTCCAGCGTGCCGATGTAAACTTTGCCGTCGAGCAGAGTGACGCCGCGATTGGCGGCGAAGGCGATGACGTGCGGGTTGTCCTGGAATTCCCATTTCAGTTTTCCGGTCTTCGCGTCGATCGCATAGACATGGTCGTGCGCCGAGGAGATGAAGATGGTGCCTTTCCAGACCATCGGCGTCGCTTCGATCGGTCCGTTATCATCGATCTTGAACGTCCAGACCGGCTTCAGGTCTTTGACATTGTCCGGCGTGATCGTGCTGTCGGCGACATAACGGTTATTGTCGTAGCCTTTGCCACTCAGGATCCAGCTGCTGTTGTTGCCATGCGCCTGAGGATAATCCTGCATCGTGGGGGTCGTGCCGGACGCTTGTTGAGCGTGAACCGGTACGGCGCCGGAGAGCCCTGCGGCAATCGCCAGGGCGGCAACGCCGGAGAGAATTTTTGTGCGGCCGCTAAGGCCAGATCGCTTCGTATTCGCCAACGTTTTTGCTCCTGGTTATTATTGTTAACAGAAAGGCAATGTATGAAACGGTCCGTCGTTGTGCGGCGGCCGGCCATTTTTAAGTTTTTGCCAAATGAATGGCAAAACAGAAAGTCTTGCTCTTTTACTGTTGAGGACGGTTTTTGTGTAACAATTGGATAAAGCGGGGATTTTTCCGAGTCAAGCGGTTCGGCATGTGCGGGAGAGCGGATGTGGCTGGTATAAGCACTTTTGCAACCGGCGAACGCGGCGCGAGAAGAGTCGTTCAATATGGTGAACCTGTGGCGCGCGCGGCCTTTGCTGGCTGGGCGGCAAGATTGCCAGGCCGCCTTATCCGCGCTTAGAGTTTCGCCATAAGGGAAACGCCGATGTCCGGTCATATGACAGATTTCGGGTATGCGACTCATGAGGTGCGCAATCAGCCGCCCGAGCGGGTGGGGTTCAACGCCTGCACGACGGATCCGGCTTTAGGCGCTGCGGTTCAGGCTTTTGGCGCTGGCTGGGCGCGGGAGCGGCTGGATGAGGCGGGCGCTTTGGTGGGCTCGGCGCAGGTGCAGGCCCTGGCGCGGGATGCCAACCGCTTCACGCCCGAATTGCAAACGCATGACCGTTTCGGCCGCCGCATCGATTGGGTGCGGTTTCATCCGGCCTGGCACGAGCTGATGGGGATGGTCCGCCGTGCCGGGTTGCATGCGCTGGGCTGGACCGAGACGCGACCGGGTGCGCATGTCGCACGTGCCGCTTTGGCCTATCTCTGGGCGCAAGGAGAGGCTGGGGTGGGCTGCCCGGCGGTGATGACTTTTGCCTCCATCGCGGCCCTGCGGCACGCGCCGGAAATCTTGGCCGAATATGAGGCGAAAATTCTCTCGCCGGCCTATGACCCTCGGCCACTGCCGCCGGCGCAGAAACAGGCGCTCGGCGTGGCCATGGCGATGACCGAGAAGCAGGGTGGTTCGGATTTGCGGCAGACGGAGACGGTGGCCGAGCCGGTGGCGGGAGGCTATCAGCTGACCGGGCATAAATGGTTTTTCTCCGTGCCCACCAGTGACTTGTTTTTAACGCTGGCGCGAACGCGGGGCGGCATTTCCTGCTTTCTGGCGCAAGGCTGGCGCGATGATGGCAGCCGCAATTTTCTGCAGCTGCAGCGGCTGAAGGACAAATGCGGCAACCGATCTAACGCCTCGTCAGAAGTTGAGTTCCGCGGCCTGGAGGCGAGGCTGGTCGGCGAAGAGGGCAGGGGCATCGCGACGCTTCTGGACATGGCGCATTTGACACGCATCGAATGTGCCTTGGGCTCGGCGGGATTGATCCGCCAGGCGGTGGCCGAGGCCATGCATCATGCCCGCCATCGCCGCGCGTTCCAACGGCGGCTGATCGAACAGCCTTTGATGCGCAACGTGCTTGCGGATCTGGTGCTGGAATCGGAGGCGGCATTGTGGCTCTCGATGCGCGCGGCCGCGGCGCTGGATGCCAGTGCGCGTGATGAAAAAGAGCGGAGCTTAAGCCGCATTCTGGCGCCGGTTGCAAAATACTGGGTGTGCAAGCGGGCGCCCGTGGTGGCGGCGGAGGCGCTGGAATGCCTCGGCGGCAATGGCTATGTCGAAGAGCATGTGCTGGCGCGGCTTTATCGTGACGCACCGCTGAACGGGCTGTGGGAAGGCTCCGGCAATGTTATTTGCCTGGATGTGCTGCGGGCGCTGCAGCGGGTGCCGGAGGCTGAGCCTTTGCTGCGCCAGGAGCTGGCTGGCCTGCATCCGCGGATTGATGGGTGGCTGCGACAGATGCCGGCCGCCACGGAAGAGAGCGCGCGCGCGCTTACCGAGTGGCTCGCGCTTGGAATTACCGCAGCTTTGTTGTGCCGCCACGCGCCGGCACCGCTCGCGGAAGCCTTCGTGCAGACGCGCTTGGCCGGTGGCGGACGCCATTTTGGCGCCTTGCCCGGTGAGATGCCGTTCGAGGGGATTTTGGGTAGGTTTTTCGGTGAGGCAGCTTAAAGAAAGGAAGTGGCCGCTTTTTTGGAAAAAGCGGCGCAAAAACTTTTGTTAGTTTGGGCCCGTGGCAGCGAAACCAGCACCGCCCAGGTTAACAAAGTTTTTTTGCTTCTTTTTGTTCACAAAAAGAAGCGCTTTCTTATCTGCAGGGCTAGAAATCTTGGTGTAAAATTGTATGCATATCGCAACAAATAAATCGAGGACGTCATATGCGCCAATATAATATCGCCACCATTCCCGCTGATGGCATTGGGCCGGAAGTGATCTCCGCCGGTGTGGCGGTGCTCACCAGCTTGCAAGCACGTGTGGGGGACCTTGGGCTGCACTTCGCCAATTTCGATTGGGGATCTGATTATTACAAAAAGCACGGCGTGATGATGCCGCATGATGGCCTTGAAACTTTGAAAAAGTTCGACGCGATTTTCTTTGGCGCGGTGGGTGCGCCGGATGTGCCGGATCATGTGACGCTGTGGGGCTTGCGGCTGCCGATCTGCCAGGGCTTCGATCAATACGCGAATGTGCGGCCGACGAGAATTCTACCTGGCATTTCCTCGCCGCTCCGCGATGTCGGGCCCGATGATCTCGACTGGGTGATCGTGCGGGAAAATTCCGAAGGCGAATATGCCGGCAATGGCGGCCGGACGCATCGCGGCATGCCGGAGGAGGTGGGTACCGAAGTTGCCATTTTTACGCGGACCGGCGTTACCCGAATCATGCGCTACGCGTTCAAGCTGGCACAGTCGCGGCCGCGCAAGTTGCTCACTGTGGTGACGAAATCGAACGCGCAGCGTTTCGGCATGGTGATGTGGGACGAGATCGCCGCGGAGGTCGCCGTGGAGTTTCCCGATGTGACCTGGGATAAGATGCTGGTCGATGCGATGACCGTGCGTATGACGCTGAAGCCGCAGAGCCTCGACACGATCGTTGCGACCAATCTGCATGCCGACATTCTCTCCGACCTTGCCGGCGCGTTGGCGGGCAGCATTGGCGTGGCGCCGACCGCGAATATCGACCCGGAGCGGCGCTTCCCCTCGATGTTCGAGCCGATACATGGCTCGGCGTTCGATATCACCGGCAAGGGCATCGCCAATCCGGTCGCCACCTTCTGGACTGCGGCGGAGATGCTGAAACATCTCGGCGAAACGGAGGCCGCGCAGCGGCTGATGCATGCCGTGGAACGCGTCACCCAAGCGGGTGTTCTGACACCGGATGTGGGCGGCACGGCCACGACGCAACAGGTGACTGACGCCGTGATCGATGCGATCCACAGCGCGAATGGTTAGAAAAGAAGGGCTACTTTTTGTAAACAAAAAGTAGCAAAAAAACTTTGTTACTTTGGGCCCGTGCGGTTTCGCCGCCGCAGGCCCAGTGTCAAAAAGTTTTTGCGCCGCTTTTTTCAAAAAGCGGCCACTTCCTTTCTTAACCGCCCCGCCCCGCACGTGCGGCCTCTTCATATTGCGGCGCAGAAACCGGCTCCAGCCAGGAGGCGCTAACGCCGTCCATCGCTTCCTGCAGCGCCAGGTGGGTCATCGCATGGTCAGGTGCCGCGCCGTGCCAGTGTTTTTCGCCCGGCGGGATCCAGACCACGTCCCCGGGGCGGATCGTGTGCGCGGGCTGCCCCTCTCTTTGGATCAGCCCAAGGCCGGAGAGCACATAAAGCGTCTGTCCCAGCGGGTGGGTGTGCCAGTTTGTGCGGGCGCCCGGATCGAAGCGGACCCGGGCGGCGCGCAAGCGGGCCGGGGGCGGCGCTTCATGGAGCGTCTCCAGCCAGACCGTTCCGGTAAAATATTCGGCCGGTGCGCGTTTGGTGGGCGAAGCGTCAGGTGAGCGAATCTCCATCACATTCTCCTTTCTTGCGGTCAGCCGCGGCCGATGAAAGGCATGTTCGTCGCCATGACGGTGACGAATTGCACGTTTGCGTCGGCCGGCATGCTCGCCATGAAGAGGACCGTGCGGCCGACATCCGCCACATCCATGCGCGGCTCCTGCATGATCCGGCCGTCGGGCTGCAGCACGCCGGTTGTCATGCGCTCGGTCATCGGCGTGGCGGCGTTGCCGATGTCGATCTGGCCACAGGCAATGTTGAATTTCCGGCCGTCGAGGGAGATGGATTTGGTTAATCCCGTAACCGCATGTTTGGTGGTGGTATAGGCTGCGGCATGCGGGCGTGGGGTGTGCGCGGAGATCGAACCGTTATTGATGATGCGGCCGCCCTGCGGAGACTGGTCGCGCATCATCCGAAACGCGGCGTTAGCGCAGAGGAACATGCCGTCGAGGTTGACGGCTCTCACGCTTTTCCATTGTTCCCACGTCATGTCGCCGAAATTCGTTGCCGGCACATTGCCGCCGGCATTGTTGAACAGAAGGTCGAGATGGCCAAAGGCCGCATGCGTGCGTTCAAACAGGTGCCGGACGGCGTCCGGGTCGGTCACATCCGTGGGCACGACCAAGGCGGTTCCGGACTGGCTCATGGCGGCGGTGGCTTCGAGCGCATCCTGCCGCCGGCCCGCCAAGGCCACTTGCCAACCAGCCTCGAGAAGCGCCAGTGCGGCGGCGCGGCCCACACCGGTTCCAGCCCCCGTGACGATGGCTGTTTGCTTCGACATTCCTTCCTCCCTTGTCCTGCGATGCGACGCAGATTGGCTTGGTCCGGGATGATCCGGAAGCCGGAATACGGCAAAAAACTGCATGGGTGGTTTGCAAAAAGCAGAAGAGAGACGACCGGCGGGATATGTTGCGGAAAGCGGATATGAGCCATGCCGCAGCACCGGCTGCGCGCATTGAAGAACAGCTCATCTATGCGCCATGACGAGGCATAGAGGAGTGTGGTGATGTGAGACGGATAGGCTTTGTGGCTCTGCTTTTCGGCGTCGTATCGTTGGCCCCGCTGGCGCCGGCCAATGCTGCGCCGCCCGCGGTCGAGGCCAGCGCGCAGACGGCGGGCCAAATGCCCACGGGGCGCTGGATGACGCCGGACCATGACGCGGTGATTCAAATAGTCCCCTGTGGGGCGGAATTGTGTGGGCAGATCGTGGGCATGGTGTTGCAACCGACCGATGCTGTGCCGCGGGATTGGGCTGGCGCGAGTCAGTGCGACCTGACCATTATTCGCGCGGCAGCGGAGCGCGAAAGTGATGGGCGGCTGGTGTGGCGTGGGACCATTGTCAATCCCCGGAACGGCACGGCCTATCATGCGCAGTTCAGAATCGGGGCGGATCACCAGCTGCACTTGCGCGGTTATGTCGGCCTGCCGATTTTCGGCCTCACGCAACGCTGGACATCCTATACCGGACCTGCCGCCCCGGCGGATTGTCGGCTGAGCCAGCCATCCGCCAGTTGATTTCATCCGCGCCGCTTTGAGGCGGCGCGGTATGACAAGCCGGGAAGAGGTTTTTATGCGGGAAAAAACCGCATCCGGCTTTTCTGGGTGCGCGTTTGGTGCTTTGATGATGCGGAGAATAAATCCGCTAAAGAATCGCAATGACATGCGGGATGAAACGATGGCCGTAAGTTAGGGCCGAAATACCGCGCAATGTCACGCCGACAATTGGGAGACAAACGCAGGATGACCATGCAAATCAAGCTGGAGAGCCGCACGGCACTGCCACGAGACCATGAGCGCGCGACTTTGCTGGGCCGGGTATGGCTCCCCGCGGTGGGAGGGCCGGCAGTTGTGGCGTTGCGCAATGGCCAGGTTTGGGACGTGACAAAAGCGTTCCCCACCGTGCGGGATGTTTGCGAGGAAGCCAACCCGGCGGCCGCACTCGCCGCGGCACAAGGGGAGCTGTGCGGCACGGTCGAGGCGATTTTGCAGAACACGCCGCCTGCGCAGCGGAATGTTTCGGCACCCTGGTTCATTGCACCGGTTGATTTGCAGGCCATCAAGGCGGCGGGTGTCACCTTTGCCATTTCCATGCTCGAGCGGGTGATCGAGGAGCGGGCCCGCGGCAACCCGGATGCGGCCGCTTCGATCCGTGCGGAGATCACCGCCATTGTCGGTGATGAGTTGCACAAGCTCAAGCCAGGCTCGCCGGAGGCGCAGCGTTTGAAGGCGCATCTGATCGAGCGTGGCGCCTGGAGCCAGTATCTGGAAGTCGGCATCGGCCCGGATGCGGAAATTTTCTCCAAGGCGCAGCCGATGGCGGCGGTCGGCACCGGCGCTGATGCGGGGCTGCACCGTATGTCCAGCTGGAACAATCCGGAGCCGGAGGTCGTGGTTGTGGTGTCTTCGGCCGGCAAAATCGTCGGCGCGACCTTGGGTAACGACGTCAATCTGCGCGATGTCGAAGGGCGCTCGGCGCTGCTGCTCTCCAAAGCCAAGGACAATAATGCCAGCTGCGCGATTGGCCCGTTCATCCGCTTGTTCGACGAGAATTTTTCGCTCGACGACGTGCGGCGCATGGAAGTGACATTGGTGGTCGAGGGCGAAGACGATTTTCGCCTCGAAGGGCTTTCGAACCTGGCGATGATCAGCCGTGATCCGGCGGACCTGGTCGGGCAAATGGTCGGCCGGCATCACCAATATCCGGATGGCGCGGTGTTGTTTCTCGGCACCTTGTTCGCCCCCGTGGAAGACCGTGACGCGCCGGGCAAGGGATTTACCCATAAGATCGGCGACATCGTGACCGTGGAAACCCCGCAACTCGGCGCGCTGGTGAATCGCATGCGCTATTCCGACGAGTGCCCGCCTTGGGATTTCGGCACAGGGCAGCTGATGCGCAATCTCGCGCGGCGGGGTGTGTTAAAGTGAGTAAGAAAGTTGCCGCTTTTTGTAAAAAGCGGCGCAAAAACTTCTGCGACTTTGGGCCGGTGGCGGCGAAACCAGCACGACCCAAACTAACAAAGTTTTTTTGCTACTTTTTGTTCACAAAAGGTAGCCTTTCTTTCTCTCGGTTGGTGAAAAACAGTCAGAAAAGGGAAATGTCATTGAGCCAGGAACAGAAAATCGCGCAGTCGGGGGCCGTGCCGGCGCTGCCGCTGCCCAAAAACCATTTCAAGCACGCGATTGCGGCAGGGCGGCAGCAGATCGGGCTTTGGTGTTCTCTGCCGGGCCCCTACACAGCGGAAGTTGTCGCACCGGCCGGTTTTGATTGGCTGCTATTCGATACCGAGCATACGCCGAGCAGCGTCACCACGGTGATGTCGCAGTTGCAGGCGGCTGAACCGTACAACGTGTCTTCCGCCGTGCGCGCGACGATCAATGACACGGCGCAGATCAAACAGCTCCTCGATGTTGGCGCGCAAACGCTGTTTATTCCCTATGTGCAGTCAGCCGCCGAAGCTCATGCAGCGGTGATGGCGATGCGCTACCCGCCCGAGGGCGTTCGCGGGGTCGCGGGCACGACGCGCGCCAACCGCTTTGGCCGGGTGCAAAATTATCATCAAATCGCGGCGCAGGAACTCTGCCTCATCCTGCAGGTGGAGACGCAGCAGGCGCTCGATCAGCTGGAAGAGATTGCCAGGATCGACGGTGTCGATGGGATTTTCATCGGTCCGTCCGATCTCTCCGCGAGCCTCGGCTATCCCGGCAACCAGGCGCATCCGGTGGTGAAGAAGACGATTGAGGATGCCATCCGTCGGGTTCGTGCGTGCGGCAAGCCGGCGGGGATTCTCACCAACGACAAAGCTTTTGCGCGGCACTGTATCGAGGTGGGAACTGTGTTCACGGCGGTGGGGATCGATGTCGGGATTCTCGCCCGTGGTGTTGAGGCGTTGGCGCAGGAATTTCAGGGGCGTTAGGAAGGAAGAAAGGCTACTTTTTGTGAACAAAAAGTAGCAAAAAAAACTTTGTTAACTTGGGCCGTGCTGGCTTCACCGGCACGGGCCCAGTTTCGAAGAAGTTTTTGCGCCGCTTTTTTCAAAAAGCGGCTTCTTTCTTTTATGAAATAGAGACCGGCTGTTTGACCAGCGCCAGGCAGAGCAGGGCAGAGATCATGCCGATGATCGCTGCCGTCAACAAGGCCGGCACGAAGGAATGGGTGGACTGCACGATGAAGCCGGTGGTCATGGGCGCCAGCGCCCCTCCCAGATAGCCGCCGAAATTCATCATCCCGCCGAGCGAGCCGACGAAGCGCTGCGGCGCGCCCACCGAGACCATCGCCCATTGGCCGGACATCGCAAAAAAGCCCAGGAACATCGCCAGCGTCATGGCAGCCACGGCGAGGTTATTGTCGCTCACCTCCGCGGCCACGGCGGTGAACAGCGCCATGCCGATCAGCCCGCTCACCGCCGCCATTTTGCACGCGGTGAGCGGCGTGACGCGTTGCCGGGCGGCCACCCGGTCGATCACCAGCCCGCCGGTGATGCTGCCGACCGTGCCGCCAAAAAATGGGATGGCGGCGATCAGGCCGGTATGGGGGATGCTCATATGGCGCTGGATTTCCAGATAGCCCGGCAGCCAGGCCGTGTAGAGCCAGATCAGATAGATCGTGCCAAAAAAGCCGAGAATCATTCCCCAGCTGGTGCGGTGGCCAAACAGCTTGCGCCAATCCGTGGGCGTGGCCGGCAGCGCTTTGCTGTCCGCTTGCGCGAGGTAGCGCGCATCGCTCGGCTGAAACCCATGTTTGTCCGGCGACCGATAGAAAGTGAGCCAGATGAAGGCCGCCGCGATGCCGGCGAGCCCCATGATGACGAACATGTGGCGCCAGCCGAACGCGGTCATGAGCAGGGTGATCAACGGCGCGGCGATGGCCGGACCGATCGAGGAGGAAAGCAGGAACACGCCGGTCGGCAGGCCGCGATCTTGCGGGCTGAAACAGTCCCGTACCACGCGCGCGCTGATGGGAAATTGCGGCGATTCTCCGGCGCCGAGCAGCATCCGCATGGCGCAGAACGTGCCGAACCCTCGGGAAAAACCGCAAAGCAGCTGCGCCGCGGACCAGACGATCTGTGCCGCGCCGAGCAGCAGGCGTGGGCCGAGGCGATCGACGAAAAATCCGACCGGCAGCTGGCAAAAGGCGTAAGCCCAGAGAAAGGACGACAGCAGCAGCCCCATCTGCGCGACGGAAAGGCCGAGATCGTGACGGATCAGCGGATTGGCGATGGCGAGCGTCGAGCGGTCGAGCATGTTGATCATGCCGCTCATCACCAGGAGGCTGAGAGACGTGACCTGAAACCGGCGCAATCGCCGCGAAGGCTGGAATTTTTCAACTTCCGCATAAGGCAAGTCAGCAATGTTCGCTTGCTGTTCAAGCATGGATGGATCCTCCTTTTTGTCCTCACCTGGTCTTGCTGCCGGGTTCGGTTTTTTTATTATTTTATTCAATCAGGCGCGTTTAGATTTGTTGTATCCTCCGTTGAGTTAGAAGCGGCATGGCGGTGACCGCCATGCCGTGGAAAATCAAACGGCGCCCTGGGTGTTCACATAAAGCGCGTAAAGCGCGTGGCCCGCGGCCATGAACAGGCGGTTGCGCTTGGCACCGCCAAAGCAAATGTTGGCGCTGCGCTCCGGCAGGGCGATTCGGCCGATGGCCGCGCCCGCGGGATTGAACACCATCACGCCATCGAGCTCCGGCGTGCCCATGCCCCATCCCGCCCAGATATTGCCGTGAACGTCACAGCGTATGCCATCGGGCGTGCCTGGCCCGGCATCGACGAAGATCCGGCTATTGGTGAGCGTGGTCCCGTTGCGCACGTCGAAGACGCGGATTTTGCGGCTTGGCGTGCCGCGTGATTCCACGACGTAGAGCAGGCTTTCATCGGGAGAAAAGCAGAGACCATTCGGCCCCGAAACGTCATCAGCCACGATGCTTGGCTCGCCGCTTTGCGGATCGATCCGATAGACGCAGGCAGGAACCTCCGAGTCGGCAATCGCGCCCTCATACTCGCTTTGCAGCCCGAAAGGCGGATCCGTGAACCAGATGCTACCATCGGATTTCACCACTACATCGTTCGGCGAGTTCAGCCTCTTGCCCTGCCAGTTGTCCATGAGCACGGTGATGCTGCCGTCATATTCCGTGCGGGTGACGCGGCGCGCGCCATGCTCGCAAGTGATCAGCCGGCCTTGGCGGTCGCGCGTGTTGCCGTTGGCATGGTTGGAAGGGGCACGGAACACGCTGGCCTGGCCTGTGGTTTCATCCCAGCGCATGATGCGGTTGTTGGGAATGTCGCTCCAGAGCAAATAACGCCCATCGCCGAACCAGACCGGCCCTTCGCCCCAGCGTGTGCCGGTGGCGAGACGCTCGACGCTCGCATTGAACAGCCGATATTGCAGGAAACTCGGGTCGAGAACTTCGATCGCAGGATCGGGATAACGCGGTGGAAGATCAGGAAACATGACTGTGACACCATCCGGGGTTGATAGGGTGTGCCGCGCCTCGTGCGGCGATGGCCAAACCATAAGGGTGAACGGCAGGGTAAGTCCACCTGACCGGATGAAAGGCAGACAGAAAGTAAGTAGCCGCTTTTTTAAAAAGCGGCGCAAAAACTTTTCTTAGCTTGGGCCGGTGGCAGCGAAACCAGCACGGTCCGGATTAACAAAGTTTTTTTGCTACTTTTTGTTCACAAAAGTAGCGCTTCCTTCCAGTTGTTGTAAATTTCATATCGATTGATGCTGTTTATGGCTTGCACGCGCAAAGATGTGCCAATTAGACTTGCTGACAATATCCGGCCGCCATAAGGCCGAGCAGAGGGAACGGAATGGCAATGGCCATGAATGAGACGAAAGCCACGAGAAAAACAGCCGCGGAACTGCGCAGCGCCCGCTGGTTTGGCCCGGCCGATCTGCGCTCCTTCGGGCATCGCTCGCGGGCCATGCAGATGGGCTATTCGCCGGAGGAATGGACCGGCAAGCCGGTGATCGCCATCCTCAACACCTGGTCCGACCTGCAGCCTTGCCATGGGCATTTCAAGCAGCGTGTCGAGGATGTGAAGCGCGGCGTGCTCATGGCTGGCGGCTTTCCGGTCGAACTGCCGGCGCTGTCGCTCTCCGAGACCTATCTCAAGCCGACCAGCATGCTCTACCGCAACATGCTGGCCATGGAGACCGAGGAGCTGCTGCGCGCGCACCCCGTGGATGGGGTGGTGCTGATGGGCGGCTGCGACAAGACCACGCCGGGCCTGCTGCTCGGCGCCACCAGCGCCGATCTGCCCGCCATCTATCTGCCGGCGGGGCCGATGCTGCGGGGCAACTGGCAAGGCAAAGTGCTCGGCTCCGGCTCTGACTCGTGGAAATATTGGGACGAACTGCGGGCCGGCACGATCACTGAAAAGGACTGGCACGGGGTCGAGGCCGGCATCGCCCGTTCCTATGGCACCTGCATGACCATGGGCACAGCCAGCACCATGACGGCAATCGCCGAAGCGGTTGGGATGAGCTTCTCCGGCGCGTCCTCCATTCCGGCGGCGGATGCCAACCATATTCGCATGGCCTCTGCCTGTGGCAGGCGCATCGTCGAGATGGTGTGGGAGGATTTGCGCCCCAGCCGCATTCAGAACCGCGAGGCCTTCGAGAATGGCATCGCCGTGGCCATGGCGATGGGGTGTTCGACGAACGCGATCATCCATCTCATCGCCATGGCGCGCCGTGCCGGCGTGCCGATCGGCCTCGATGATTTTGAAAAATACAGCCGGCGCGTTCCGGTGATCGGCAACATCCGCCCCAGCGGCACGACCTATCTCATGGAGGATTTCTATTATGCCGGCGGCCTGCGCGGGCTGATGCATAATATCCGTGAGCATCTGCATCTTGAGGCGCTCACCGTCTCGGGGCGCACCTTAGGCGAGGAGCTGGAAGGTGCCGCTGTTTACAATGACGATGTGATTCGGCCGGTGAATAATCCGGTCTATGAGCAAGGCGCGCTGGCGGTGTTGAAGGGCAATCTCGCGCCCGAAGGCTGCGTGATCAAACCCAGCGCCTGTGACCCGCGCTTTCTGCGCCATACCGGCCCGGCTCTGGTGTTCGACAGCTATGCGGAGATGAAAGCGGCGATCGACGATGAAAATCTCGACGTGACCGCCGACCATGTTCTGGTGCTGCGCAATGCCGGGCCGCAAGGCGGGCCGGGCATGCCGGAATGGGGCATGCTGCCGATCCCGAAAAAACTGCTCAAGCAGGGAATTCGCGACATGCTGCGCCTCTCGGACGCGCGCATGTCCGGCACCAGCTACGGCGCCTGCGTGCTGCATGTGGCGCCGGAAAGCTATGTCGGCGGGCCGCTGGCTTTGCTGCGCAGCGGCGATCTCATCAGCATTGATGTCGACGCGCGGAGCATCAACATGAAGGTCCCGGAGGAGGAAATCGCGCGCCGCCGTGCCGCCTGGGCGCCGCCGCCGCCGCGCTATGAACGCGGCTATGGCTGGATGTTCGCACAGCACATCGCTCAGGCGCATGAAGGCTGCGACTTCGATTTCCTCACCACAAGCTTCGGTGCGCCGGTCGGCGAGCCGGCGATTTACTAAGTAAGTGAAGTAAGGCTTCTTTTTTGAAAAAAAGAAGCAAAAAACTTTTTCGAAATTGGGACTGTGGCGGTGAAACCAGCACGGCCCAGACTAACAAAAGTTTTTGCGCCGCTTTTTTCAAAAAGCGGCCACTTTCTTAATCGAAAAGGGAGCATTTAATGGCCTTGAAACAAGAGACGCGGGAGAAATTGCAGCGCGTCAGCACGCCCACTTTGGCGACCGCTTTGTATAAGCGTGGTCTGCGCCAGCAATTCATTCAGGATGTCCGGCCGCTCGGTCCGCTGACGCAGAGCATGGTCGGCGAAGCTTACACGCTGCGCTACATGCCGGCGCGTGAGGATCTGAACCCCATCACCGTGTTTCGTGACCGTGGCCATATGCAACGCAGGGCGATCGAGGAGTGCCCGCCGGGCGCGGTGCTGATGATCGACAGCCGCAAGAATCCCCGCGCTGCCTCTGCCGGCGGCATTTTGATCACGCGGTTGATGATGCGCGGTGCTGCCGGCATCGTGACCGATGGCGGGTTTCGCGATTCCGCGGAAATCGCCGCGCTGAATTTCCCTGCGTTTCATACCCGCCCGAGCGCGCCGACCAACCTTACGCTACATCAGGCGGTTGAGATCAACGGCCCGATCGGCTGCGGCGACGCGCCGGTTTTTCCCGGTGACGTGGTCGTCGGCGATGCCGATGGCGTTATCGTGCTGCCGGCGGAGTTGGCGGACGAACTAGCCGATGAGGCGACGGAAATGACGGCGTACGAAGATTTCGTTACCGAATCGGTGCGCGGCGGACGGTCTATCTTCGGCCTTTATCCCGCCACCGATCCGCAGGCGCTGGACGAGTTTTCCGCATGGCGACGCCTCCGGAAGCGTTAGAGTTAGCCACCGGCCCAGACTCATAAAAGTTTTTGCGCCGCTTTTTTCAAAAAGCGGCCTCTTCCTTAATCCAAAGAGGCAACCATGCGGACCGGCGGACAAATCCTCATCGACCAGCTGGAAATCCAGGGCGTGAAGCACGTGTTCTGCGTGCCTGGCGAAAGTTATCTCGCGGCGCTGGATGCGATGTATGACTCCAAGCTGGAGCTGACGATCTGCCGCCAGGAAGGCGGTGCGGCGATGATGGCGGAGGCGCAGGGCAAGCTCACGGGGCGGCCGGGCATTTGCTTTGTCACGCGGGGGCCGGGCGCCACCAATGCCAGCCCAGGTGTGCACATCGCCGCGCAGGATTCCACGCCGATGATTCTGTTCGTCGGCCAAGTGGCGCGGGCGATGCGCGGGCGCGAGGCGTTCCAGGAACTCGATTATCGCGCGGTGTTCGGCACCGTCGCTAAATGGGTGACGGAGATCGACGACGCGGCGCGCCTGCCTGAACTGATCGCCCGTGCCTTCCATGTCGCGATGACCGGCCGGCCCGGCCCGGTGGTGGTCGCCTTGCCGGAGGATATGCTGCGCGAGACGGCGGCGTGCGCCGACGCCGCGCCGGTGCGGATTCATGATGCGGTTCCGGCCGCGGCGGATCTTGATGCGCTCGACGCCATGCTGGCGGCGGCGCGCCGCCCGCTGGTGATTGCCGGCGGCAGCCGTTGGGACGAAGCGGCGGTGCGGGATTTGACCGATGTCGCGGCGCGTTACGAACTGCCGGTCTGCGTCTCCTTCCGCCGGCAATCCTTGTTTCCGGCGACGGCGGAGACTTATGCGGGGGATCTCGGCGTGGGCGCGAATCCGGCTTTGGTGGGTGCGGCGCGCGACAGCGATTTGATCATCCTGCTCGGCACCAGGCTCTCGGAGGCGGCAAGCCAGGGTTACAGCCTGCTGGACATTCCCCGTCCGGCGCAAAGGCTTGTGCATATCCATCCTGGCGCGGAGGAGCTTGGCCATGTCTATCAGGCTGACCTTGCGTTCAACGTCTCTCCCCGCGCTTTCCTGGAGGCGATGCGGGGCAGGGGGCCGCGCACGGCGCCGCAGCGGGGGGACCATGTGGCCCATCTGCGCGAGGCGTATCTGGCCTGGAGCGGCAAGCCGACCGCGGTGCCGGGAGCATTCAATTTGGGCGAAATCATCGTCGGCTTGAGCAACAAGCTGCCTGACGACGCCATCATCACCAACGGTGCCGGCAATTACGCCACCTGGATCAACCGCTTCTACCGATTCCGTGCCTTTGGCGGCCTGGTGGCGCCCACCTGTGGCTCGATGGGCTATGGCGTGCCCGCCGCCGTCGGCGCGTTGCGACTCGACCCGTCGCGTCCGGTCGTCGCTTTTGCCGGCGATGGATGTTTTTTGATGAACGGCCAGGAATTCGCGACCGCGGTGCAATATGACCTGCCTCTGATCGTGATCGTCATCGATAACGGCATGTATGGCACGATCCGCATGCATCAGGAGCGGGACTATCCTGAACGGGTGGTGGGCACGGCGCTGAAGAACCCGGATTTTGCCGCTTATGCCAAGGCCTTTGGGGGACATGGCGAGCGTGTGGAGACCACGGAGGCATTTTGGCCCGCCTTCGAACGGGCCGTGGCTGCGAAAAAGCCGGCGATTCTTCATTGCCTGGTCGACCCGGAGGCGCTGACGCCGGCACGCTCGCTTTCCGCCATCCGTGCCGCGGCGGGGAAATAGCGGCAAGATCCGGCACTCTACAAAGTTGCCAAGGAGCAACTTTCAGAACAAAATACCGTAATGAACTCGATACGATCTGAGGCCGGATGAGATCCGAAGGTTCATTGGAGCGGGCGAAGGGATTCGAACCCTCGACCCCAACCTTGGCAAGGTTGTGCTCTACCCCTGAGCTACGCCCGCCCGGAACCAGCCGGAACAAAGTGGGTCATTTGTCCGTTACAGCCAGGAACCGGAGAAAATCCGAAAATTCGCTGGAGCGGGCGAAGGGATTCGAACCCTCGACCCCAACCTTGGCAAGGTTGTGCTCTACCCCTGAGCTACGCCCGCAAAGCGTGAGCGGGTCTTTACTCAAGCCCGAAAGAGATTGCAAGTCCCTTCTATCACGGGGTGTGAGGGGCGGTCGGCATGTTCTATATATCGTCGAAACCCATACGGATCACCGCAGATGAACAGTCTCCTTAGCTCCATGAACGACCCGACACCGGCCAGCGCGGCCGACATGATCATCGACGGCACCCAGGCGAATTTCATGGCCGAGGTGGTCGAGGCCTCCCGCCAGGTTCCGGTGCTGGTCGACTTCTGGGCCACCTGGTGTGGCCCCTGCAAAACCCTCACCCCGACGCTCGAAAAGGTTGTGCGCGCCCAGGGCGGGCGGGTGAGGCTGGTGAAAATCGACATCGACCAGAACCGGGAGTTGGTGGCCCAACTCGCGCGCATGGGCCTGCCGATGCAGTCGGTTCCGACCGTGGTTGCTTTTTGGCAAGGCCAGCTGGCCGACACATTTTCCGGCGCGCTGCCGGAGAGCGAGGTGAAGCGTTTTATTGAAGCCTTGCTGAAACTGGCGGGCTCCAGTGCGCCTGGCGCAGACCTGATTGCCGAGGGCAAGGCGTTGCTGGAGGAGGGCCAGGCGGAAGCGGCGGCGCAATGCTTTGCCGCCGCGGTGCAGCAGGACCGCGATAAGGCGGAAGCCTGGGGTTCCCTGGTCCGCGCCCTGATCGCTCTCGGCGACGAGGAGCAGGCGGAGGAGGTGCTGCGGGAAGTGCCGGCGACGCTGGCTGAGCATCCGGAGATCTCCGGCGCCCGATCGGCCCTGGCCCTGGTTGCCGAGGGGCGCAAGGCACAGGCGGCGCGCGCCGGCCTGGAAGCGCGGCTCGCTGCCGATCCGGACGATTTCCAGGCCCGCTACGACCTCGCCACCGCGCTGAACGCCTCCGGCTTCCGGGCGGAAGCCGCCGACGCGCTGCTGGAGATCGTGCGCCGCAACCGCGCCTGGAATGACGATGCCGCACGCCTGCAGCTGCTGAAATTTTTCGAGGCCTGGGGGTTTGACGACGCGGCGACCATGGCGGCCCGCCGCAAACTCTCGGCGTTCCTGTTCAGCTGACCGATGCCGGGCTTCCATCCACAACTGACCAACCTGCCAGAGGAATTCCCCGTCTTTCCTTTGAACGGCGCGCTTTTGCTGCCTGGTGGCCGGCTGCCGTTGAATGTGTTTGAGCCGCGCTATCTGGCGCTGGTGGAGGATGCGCTCGGGGCCGGCCGAATGTTCGGGATGGTGCAGCCGGACAAGCGCCTGGCGCGTGGCGATACCGGCCCCGGCCTCTACCGCACGGGCTGCCTGGGCCGCATCTCCTCCTTCAGCGAGACCGATGACGGGCGGTTTCTCATCACCCTGAGCGGGTTGATCCGCTTTACCATCATCGAAGAGATCGAGCCCTTGCGCGGCTATCGGCGGGTGCGGGCGGCGCTGGGCGGCTATGCGGCGGATCTGCTCGAGCCGGGGGCGAAACCCCTGCCGTTCGAGCGTGATGAACTGCTCAGGGCGTTGCGCCGTTACTTTGCCAATGCCGGGGTGGACGCCAATTGGGAGGCGATCGCCGCGATGCCCGATTCGGCGCTGGTGGTTTCGCTTTGTATGGCTTGCCCATTCGCGCCGGAGGAAAAACAAGCTCTGCTGGAAGCCAAAGATGAGGCCGACCGGGCGCGCGCGTTGCTGGCCCTGCTGGAAATCAATGCCTTCGAAGACGGCCACGACGAAGACGACGACGACGAACCGAAAGCGAGTTGAGATGAATGCAGAACAAGACCTGCCGGAGCCGAATACTCCGGTGGATCCGCGCCTTCTTGAAATTCTGGTCTGCCCGCTCACCCGCGGCCCGCTCACCTATGATCGTGGCCGCAATGAGCTGATCAGCCCGAAAGCCGGCTTGGCCTACCCGATCCGCAACGGCATCCCGATCATGCTGGCGGATGAAGCGCGCAGTCTCGAATCATGAACACGCCCACCGACATCAAGCTCCGCCGCGCGGAGAACGTCCTGGAGGTCAGCTTCACCGACGGCTCGGTCTTCCGGCTGACGGCGGAATATCTGCGCACGCAGAGCCCGAGCGCGGAGGTGCAAGGGCATGGGCCGGACGAGCGGCAGCTCGTCTTCGGCAAAAAAAATGTCGCCATCACCGGCGTCGTGCCGACCGGCAATTATGCGGTGCGGCTGGTGTTCAGCGACGGGCACGAGACGGGCATTTTCACCTGGGATTATCTCTACGCCCTGGGGCAGGAATTCAGCACGCGCTGGCCTGATTACCTGCAGCAATTGGAGGCCGCAGGCCGGCGCCGGGACTAAGCATGGACAGCGAAGCCGAGCCCGAGATTTCCAGGGGGCGGATGCGGCTCGTGGCGGTCATCGTGGCGACCGCCTTGTTCATGCAGAATCTGGATTCCACGATTATCGCCACGGCCCTGCCGGCCATGGCGCACAGCTTTCATGCCGATCCGCTGCATATGAGCGTGGCGCTGACCTCCTATCTCATCAGCCTGTCGGTGTTCATCCCCGCCAGCGGTTGGGTGGCGGACCATTTCGGCGCACGCCAGGTGTTTCGCGCCGCGATCCTCGTCTTCACGCTGGGGTCGGTGCTGTGCGGCATCGCCCCCGACCTGCTCGCTCTGGTGCTGGCGCGCATCGTGCAGGGGCTAGGCGGGGCCATGATGCTCCCGGTCGGTAGGCTGGTGCTGCTGCGCTCGGTCCCTCGGTCGCAGATGATCGTGGCGATGTCCTGGGTCACGATGCCGGCGCTGATCGGCCCGATTCTCGGGCCGCCGCTTGGCGGCTTCATCGTCACCTATCTGTCCTGGCGCTGGGTGTTCGATATCAATGTGCCCATCGGCGTGCTCGGCGCCATCGCCGTCAGCATGTTCATCACCGACGTGCGCGAGGCCGACCGTGGCGGGCGCCTGGATTTCACGGGCCTGATCCTCACCGGCTTCGCGATGGCGGCGCTGATGGCCGGTTTCGAGACGATCGGCCGGCACATCGTGCCTGCGGGCTGGACGCTCGCCAGCCTTGGCGCGGGCCTGATGGCTCTGGTCCTTTATGTTTTCTATGCGCGCCATGCCGAGAACCCGATTCTCGATCTGTCATTGCTGCGGGTTCCCACCTTTGTCAGCTCCGTGATCGGCGGCAGCCTGTTCCGCATTGCGGTCGGCGCGCTGCCGTTTCTGCTGCCGCTGATGCTGCAGCTCAGCTTCGGCGAATCGCCTTTGCAGAGCGGGCTTGTCACCTTTGCCGCAGCCGCCGGCGCGCTGACCATGAAGCCCGCCGCCCAGCCGCTGCTGCGCCGCTTCGGCTTCCGCAACGTGCTCGTGGTCAACGGCGTGCTGGCGTCGGGCTTCATCATCGCCTGCGCCGCGTTTCAGCCGAGCTGGCCGCCTTTGGTGCTGGACGCGGTCCTTCTGGTCGGCGGGTTTTTTCGCTCGCTGCAATTCACCGCCTACAACACCATTGCGTACGGCGACATTCCGCGTGCCCGCATGTCGGCGGCGACGTCGCTTTACACCACCATCCAGCAACTCACACTGACCTTGGGCATCGTCGTGGGCGCGGCGGTGCTGGAGATCGCCAGTGCCTCGTCGCATCATGCCACGGCATCACGGGCTGATTACGCACTGGCCTTCATTGTCGTCGGCGGTATCTCGCTGCTGGCGGTGCCGTTCTGCGCCCGGCTTCAGCCCAATGCAGGTGAGGAACTCAGCGGCCATCACGTT
>DATJHR010000001.1:0-26534 GCA_035493735.1 Acidocella sp. | reverse complement strand
AGCGCAACACCCATGTTGCGCAGCATGTTCAAGATCGCCTGCTGCGTGTACGGCACCTCGGTGGTCTGGTCGCCGGTGCTCGGCAGGCCGACCACGAGCCCATAGCCGTAAAGCTGGTTCGACGGCGCGCCCGCCACCGAGACCAGCGTGCCGATCGTGGTGGCGTCCGCCGCCGCCGGCGGGGCCGGAGCGAGCAGCAGCGCCGCCAGACCTAATACGGCCAGAATTTGGAAAGGATTTGCTGCAGCCATGGGACCTGGTGGGCGTCGTTGATGGGACCGTTGCCGACATATTGGACGTTCATGCTGGCGACGTTATTGGAGCTGATGGTGGTGTTGGCGGCAATATCGTCCGGGCTGGCATAGCCGGTGACGACGATGCTGGTGACGTTGCCGTTGATGTTGACGTTGGTGCGGCCCGTCAGCGCCAGCGTGCCGTTCGGGTCGATATGCGTGATCACGGCCTCGATCTGGCCGGTGACGTTGCTCGTGGCGGCGGCCGAGCCGGCGCCGGCATAGGTCTGGCTGCTGGTGGCGTTGATCGAGGGCGAGAAGGGCGTGCCGTTGGCGCTCATGCCGAAATTCAGCGGGACGCCCATGAAGCTGGTCAGCGTGTTGGCAATCGCGCCCTTGCGGCTCAGCGCTGAGTTATCGGTATCGTTCGCGGTCGCGGAGGTGACGATGTTGATCGTCACCAGATCGCCGATGCGCCAGTCGCGCCGCGGCTCGTAGAGCGATCCGGAGGTGGCGGCGGGAAACACCGAACCGCCGTCGGAGGCGACTTGCGGCGCCACAGTCACCGGAAATGCCGAGGGCTTGACCATGGTGATCGGTCCCGGCGCGTGCGTGCAGGCCACCAGCGCGCCGCTCGCGGCCAGGCTGAGGAGTGTCATCGCGTCGGGACGCCACGCGCTCATGCGCCGGAGGCCGCCTGGGCGAGTTCGCTGAGCTGGTTGTCCACCGCCGAGGCGGCCTGCGTGCCAAGCTGGTAGGCGCGTTCCGCAGAGATCATGTCGACCATCGAATCGACGACGTCGACATTGGAGGATTCCAGCATGTTCTGGTGGATCGAGCCGAGCCCGTTGGTCTGCGGCGCACCGACGATCGGGTTGCCGCTGGCCGTGGTCTGGGCATACAGGTTGTTGCCGAGCGGCTGCAGGCCCTGCGGGTTGATGAAGTTGGCGAGCTGCAGCTGGCCGATCTGCGTGGCGACGTTCGTGCCCGGCGTGGTGATCGACACCGTGCCGTCTTGGCCGATGGTGACGGACGAGGCATTGGCCGGGATGGTGATGTTGGGGATCACCTGATAGCCGTCGGCATTGACCAGCTGGCCGTTCTGGTTGGGCTGGAACGAGCCGTCACGCGTATAGGCGATCTGGCCGTTGGGCTGCAGGATCTGGAAATAGCCGGCACCGTTGATCGCAAGGTCGGTGGGGTTGTTGGTGGTGGTCAGGGTGCCCTGGGTCTCCACGTCCTTGATGCCGGCGACTTGCACGCCGGTGCCGAGCTCGAGTCCGCTGGGATAGACCGTCTGGCCGGTGGACTGCCCGCCCGGTTGGATGCCGTTCTGGTAGAGCAGGGTCTGAAATTCCGGCACTTCCTCCTTGAAGCCCGTGGTGTTCACGTTCGCCAGATTGTCGGCGATCGTGTTCATCATGGTCTGGCTGGCATCGAGGCCGCTGGCGATGACGTCGAGCGTGCTGTTCATAGTGGCTTACCCCTGCGCGACCAGCGTGTTCAGCGCCTGGCCGCCATTGGATTGAGTTTTCATCAGATTCGTCTGCAGCTGATAGGAACGACTGTCCGAGATCATGTTCATCATCGTCTGGGTCGGGTCGACATTGCTGCCGTTGAGATAGCCCTGTTCCAGCGCGCCGTTGGTGGCGGGCTGCAATGCGGCGCCGGCGGGGACGGCGAACATCGCCCCGTTGAGCGGGGTGAGCGTGCCGGGCGGGGTGGCGACGATGTTGATCTGCCCGTAAACCTGGGCCTGGCCGCTCTGCGAGTTGGCCGGCACGCCGGAGACGGTGCCGTCGGAGCCGATCTCCAGCCGGGCCAGGCGCGGCAGGCTGATCGGCTGGCCGGCCGTGCTCAGCACCGGGTTGCCGGCGCTGTCGGCCAGAATCCCGGCATTGGTGATCTGCAGGCTGCCGTTGCGGCTGATCGCATTGCCGGTCGGCGTCTGCACTTCCAGCCAGCCATCGCCGCTTAACGCCACGTTGAAGGCTGAGCCGGTATGCTGCAGCGGGCCGGCGGTGAGGTTCGGGTTCGGCGTCACGGCCACGGCGTCGGCGCCGCTCGGGGCCTTGCTGCCGACATAAGGTGCTGCCTCCGCCACCGCCTGAACGGCGCTGTAGCCGGTCGTGCCCACGTTGGCGAGGTTCGCGGCCGTGGTCTGCATGTCGGCGCTGATCTGCTGCAGGCCGGACATCGTGGTGTAGAGGGAGTCGGCGGACATGGTCAGATCTGCGTCAGGCGGGTGCTGTCGGTCTGCTCGGTCTGGATCACCGAGGCGTTGGCCTGATAGGCCTGCTGATATTCGATCAGCGACACCAGCAGTTCGGACGTGGAAGCGTTGGACTGCTCCAGTTCACCGCCGGCGACGGAGCCGGCCTGGCCGGTGCCGGGCGCGTCGATCACCGGCTGGCCGGAGGTCGTGGTCGCGGCATAGAGATTGCCGGAGAGCGGGCTCAGCCCTTGCTCATTGATGAAGTTGGCGATCGCGAGCGTGCCGGACGTGATGGTCTGGCCATTGCTGTAGGTCGCGATCAGCTGGCCGGCGGTGTTGATCGTGGTGCCGCTATAGTTGCCGGGGGCATAGCCGTTGGTGTTGTTGGCAGCCGTGGCGAAGCTCTGCGCGCCCAGCGTCGTGCCGGTGAAGTTGAAGTCGATGTTCGAAGGTCCCGAGCCGTTGCCCCAGGTAATGGGCAGGGTGGCCCCATCGGTACCGGTCTGCGTAATGCCGGTGGCGGCGCCGGCGCCGTTGGTGGTGTAGGCTGCGAAACTGGCGAGCGTGCCGTTGGTGTTGAAGTTCAGCGTTCCCAGCTCCATGGCGGTGCCGGTCGTTCCCCCGGTGACGTAGGCGGTATTGGTGGTGGTGGAAGTCACCGGTTCCGCATAGACGGTATATTGGTCGGAGCCCGTGGTGCCCGGCACGAAATACAGATTCACGGTATTGGCGTTGCCGAGCGAATCATAAGTCGTGACCGGATAGGATTCGGTATAGGCGACCGCGGGCGCGACGCCGGGTACATAGTTGGTCGAGGTCGTGGTTGAATTCGAGCTCAGATTGAACGCCAAATTCGACGTGTTGGTGGCCATCGCCGGCATGGCGCCGGTGTTCACGGTGATCGGGCCAAGCGCGCCGCTGGTGCCGATTCCCATGACCGCGGCGCCGGTGGCGGCGGAAACGAGCTGACCGGCGGAGTTCAATTCGAACGAGCCGTCACGCGTATATTCCTGCGTGCCGTTCTGGCTGACCACGAAAAAGCCGTTGCCCTGGATCGCCGCGTCGAGCGGGTTGCCGGTGCTCACCGGCGCGCCTTGCGAGAAATTCGTATCCATGGCCGAGGTGGTCACGCCGAGGCCGGGGACGTTGCTCGAGCCATAGGGGTAGAGGTCGGCGAACTCGGCGGTCTGGCTCTTGAACGCCGTGGTGTCGGCATTGGCCAGGTCGTTGGAGACCGTGTTCAGGCCGGTCTGCGCGCCGTTGAGGCCGGAAAGTGCGGTTTGCAGGCTCATGAAGAGGTACCTCCGAGAACGGTTTGGACAAGAGACATCGGCATCGGCACGTCATAACCCGCCACATTCAGTGACGGCGCGGAGCCGGAAACATTGACGCTCTGGACGGTGAAGACGGTGTAGGGGGTGGTCGAGACGGTGGCGCCGGAGCTGTTCGTGGCGCTAATCTCGTACGTGTATTGCTGGTTGGCGCTGCCGCCGGTCCAGTTGAAGGTCTGCTGGCCAGCGCCCAGCGCGCCGAGCTTCATGGAGCCGACGTCTTTGCCGGCGGAATTCATCACGGTGACCGTGACATTGTTGGCCGCGCCGGCGAGGCTGAACGCGCCTTCGGCCGAGCCGTTCGCATTGGTGATGAGCCCGTCGCCGGACATCGCGACCTGCTTGCCCACCAGCGAGGTGGCCAGCCCGAGCTGCGAGGTGGTGGAGGCGGCGCCGAGGGCGGCGACCTTGGTGTTCAGGTTGTCGATGCCGTCGACCGTCGAGATCTCGGCGAATTCGCCGGCCAGCGCGGTCGGATCGGCGGGGTTGGTCGGTGTCTGGTATTGCAGCTGCGCCGTCAGCAGCTGCAGGAAATCGGATTGGCTCAGATTGGCTGCGGAGCCGCTGCCGGTCGACGAGCTTTGCGTGCTGCCGCTGGTGCCGGTGGTTGAAGCCGCCGACATGACGCTGTTGGCGCTGGGAATGGCGAGACTGGTCATCAGGATACCTGAAAGCTGGAAAGGAGTTGCTGGTCGACGCGGTCCGCTTGTTGAAGGACCGCCACCGAGGCGCTGTAGCTGTTAGAAGAATCGATCAGGTCGACCATCTGGCTGACTTGCGAAACGTTAGAACCCGTGACGTAGCCCTGGGCGTTGGCGTAGGGGCTGCTCGGGTCGTAGGTCATTTTCGGGGGGGCGTTGCTGAGCACCGTGCCGACGACGCTCACACCCGGATCGTTCGCGGTCGGGTCGCCGGCGTCCGCACCGTCGGCCTCCGGGGAGGCCTCCGGCGTGGCTTCGAACACCACCTCGTGCGCCCGGTAGGGGGCGGTGCCGGGTGCTGCGATCGAGTCCGCGTTGGCGAGGTTCGAGGCGATTGCGCTCATGCGCGCATTTTGCGCGTCGAGCGAGCTGCCGACGATGGAGAAGATATCCGCCATTTGTTAGTTCCCGGCTGGGTTCGGGCGCAACGCGGTGATCAGATCCGCGGTCGCCTGATGAAGGAAAGTGGTCGCCGCTTCGGTCTGATCGGCGTTCTCCGCCGCTTCCACACGCTCGCCGTCGAGGTCCACGTCATTGCCGTCGAGGCCGACCGTGCCGTCCGTGCGGTACAGAGGCACGCTGCTGCTCGCGGTGTCGCCCAGTTGCGCGCTGAGCGCTTGCTGGAACGGCACATCCATGGCCTTGTACCCAGGCGTGTCGGCATTCGCGATGTTGTCGGCAATCAGCGACGTGCGCTCCTGCCTCACGTTCAGGATGCCGCCATAGAGATTAAGAAAACCGATCTGCATCTCACCTCCGACACTACCTATGGGTGTGTGACATAAATTTTACATAAACGCGAAATCGGCCGAATAACGAGCGCTTAGACACAGCCTTCATAACAGAACGTTTAGAGCTCTGTGGTGCCGACTACAAAAAAACGCACTGAAAAGCAATGGTTTTCCTGTTACAGTAGATTAAATTTCATTCACCTCGAAAGACCGCTTGCGCGCGATTGGGTTAATTAATAAGTAATTTTTCATGCTCAACCCTACAACTTTGAGTAGGTAAAGCAAATGAGGATTTTGGAGTTAAGTTTGTGACGATCGCATCGATTACTCCGGCCCTCGGGACTCTCGCGGCGGGCGGCGGGCAGCCGGTCCAGGGCGGCGGTTCGGCGGGCAACTTTCTGGATATGGTCAATTCTGCCTTGCAAGGCGTTAGTAATGCGCAGGGCCAGGCCGCCTCGGCCGAGGCGGCCTATGCGGTCGGCGCGCCGGGCGCCACGCTGGGCCAGGCGGTGGTCGCGAGCGATCGCGCCGAAGTGGCGTGGAACGCCACCGTCGCGGTCCGCAATGAGGTCGTGTCGGCCTACTCGTCCATTATGAATATGCAATTCTAATGGCAGACTGGCGGCAGTATCTGCGGCTCGGTCGGGAGCAGGCGGCGCGCGTGCCGATGCTCGCCTGGATGATCGCGGGCGTGGTCGCTGTTGCCTTTGTGGCGGTGCTGGCGCTCACGCTCAGCGGGCCGCCTTATGTCGCGCTGTACGAAGGGCTGTCGCCGCAGCAGGGCGGCGAGGTGGTTGCGCAGCTGCAGAAGCTGGGCATTCCCTATCAGTTGCAGGCGGCGGGCAACATCATTCTGGTGCCGGCGCCGCAGCTGGCCGAAGCGCGGCTGCAACTCGGCCAGGCCCAGGTGCCGGAAAACGACAGCGCCAGCGGCTGGGACAAGCTGGAAAACGCGCCGATGACGATGTCGAATCTTGCGGAAAACGCGATGGACACGCGGGCGCTGGAGGCTTCGCTCGAGCAGTCGATCGAGACGATGTCCGGCATTCGGTCGGCCCAGGTGTTTCTGGCGCTGCCGCCCGACACCGCGTTTCTCGCCGATCAGCCCAAGCCAACCGCCTCGGTCGTGATTGCCGCCGATGACAACAGCGCGCAGACGCAGGGCGCGGCGATCGCTAACCTCGTCGCCGGCGCGGTGCCGGGGCTCGCGCCGTCGCAGGTGACGGTGGAGACCACCGGCGGTGTCGTGGTCTATCCCGTCAACGGCACGACCAATACCGGCACGCAACTTCAGACCGTCGCCGATGTGCAGAATGCCGCTTCGACGCGCATCGCCATGTTGCTGACGCCGTTGGTGGGAGAGGGGAATTTTCGCACGGACGTGTCGGCCAACGTGGATTTCACGCAGACGCGGATCCATCAGATCGCTTACGGCCCGACGCAGATCGTCACGCATGAGAGCAGCACGCAGTCGAGCCAGACCGGCGCCATGAATGCGGCGATGGGCATCCCCGGCGCCCTCTCCAACGAGCCGCCGGCGGCCACCACCGCCAACGCACCGCCGCCGCCCAACGGCAATAACGGCGCCAATGGCGCCAATGGCGCCGCGCCGGCCGCTCAGGCCCCGGCTGCGCCGCCGCAGCCGCAGAGTTCGCATAAGGATCTCGACCAGACTTATGACGTCGGTCAGAGCGATAGCGACATCGTCAAGCCGAACTGGACGGTGAAGTCGATCGCCGTGTCGGTGGTGCTGAACAAGGCGGCGCTCGGCACGGTCACGCCGGCAGAGGTGCAGGCCGCGATTGCCGGGGCGTTCGCCTATCCGGTGAAGGTGAATGTGCTGGTCGCGCCGTTCAAGCGCAGCGAGGTGCTGCCGGGAAGTGGTTGGCTCCTGCAGGCGGCGGGGCCGGTTTCGAAGTCGGTGCTCGAGGTCATCGCGGCCCTGGCGCTGCTGTTCGGTGTGGCGCTGCCGGGCGGCAGGCTGCTGGCGACGGTCACCACGAAGGCGGCCCGTCCGGCTGCCGCGGCGCCGACGCTGCCGGCGCCGACCACCACGGTGATCATCGAGTCCGCGCCCGCGCCGCCGCCCTTTGAATTCATCGGTCTGCGCGAGAAGGCGGCGGAAAATCCTGCTGAAATCGCGAAGCTTCTGCAAAGCTGGGTGGAAGAAAATGAGTGAAGCGCTCGAGGCGGGGACCAAGGCCGGGCGAGACGCGATGAAGGGCCTCGACGGGGCGCAGCGCGCCGCCATCGTGCTGCGCGAGCTTGGCGAGGAAACGGCTGCGGCCGTGATGCGCCACATGGACGAGTCGGCGATCGGCGCGATCACCGCCTCGGTGCTGCCGGCGAGCCAGGTTACGGTCGACTTGCGCAACGAGGTGATGCGCGGTTTTGCCGACGAGATCGGCGCCAACGCCAATTCCGGGCTCGGTTACCTGAGCCGTGTGCTGTCCGCGGCGTTGGGCGAAGCGCGGGCCAAGGAGATCATCCAGCGTCTCGGCGGAAAGCGCGGCCGCGCGGCGGCGCAATTCGCCGCGAATGCCGATCCGCGCCTGCTCGCGCATGTGGTGGCGGGCGAACGGCCGCAGACCTTAGCCTTGCTGTTGGCGCAACTGCCGCATGATACCGGGGCGTCTATGCTCTCATTCCTGCCCGAAGCCTTGGTCGCCGACACCTTGTTCCGCTTCACCACGCTTGACACTGTGTCAGCGACCGCGGTCAACGAACTGCGCATGATGATGGGCGAATTGCTGGCCAGTGACGATGTTGGCAGCCGCCGCCTGTCGAATCTCGGCGGCGCCAAGCGGACCGCGGATATTCTTAATCACCTGCAGGCCGGCATGTCCGAGCGGGTCATGGAGCTGATCGAGGCTCGCGATTCAGGCACGGCCGAAACGATCCGCGAAAACCTGTTCACCTTCAGCGACCTCGTCCGGCTGACCGACCGGGCGCTGCAGATCCTGCTGCGCGAGGTGCCCACCGAGCGGCTGGCGCCGGCCCTGCGCCTGGAGGACGAGGACACCCGCAACCGCTTCTACAAAAACATGTCCTCGCGCAGCGTCGAAGTGCTGCGCGAAGAGCTGCGCAGCGGCCCGCCGATGCGCAAGAGCGACGCGCTGGCGGCGCAGAGCGAGGTGGTGGAGATCGCCCTGCGTCTCGCCGCCGAAGGACGCATCGCCATCGGCGCGACGGAGGAACTGATATGAGCGGAACCATTGCCACGGCCGGCACTTTGCCGGTCATGCCCGAGACCGGCCCGAATGCGGCAACGCCGGTGGATGCCATGTGGTCGGCCGCCATGGACCAGGCGAGCCAGGCCAACCAGGCGACGCAGTCCTCGCAGTCATCGCAGCCCGCGCAATCCGCGCAGCAGTCCTCACAGCAGACTGCCCCGGCAAACACGCAGGCGACGGCGCAGACTTCTGCGTCATCGCGGCACGCCGAGAAAAAATCCCACGCGCGCAGCGACGAGTCGCGGGCGGAGACATCCTCCGCCGCGCCGAAATCGCAAAAGAAGGCTGCGGCGGCGCAAGAGCAGACCGGCAGCGCGGATGCGCCTCAGCACAAGCACGAGCACCAGCACCAGCATGAGCATGAGTCTGTGGCCGACACGCCGGTCCTTGCCACTCCGGACGTTAGCACCCCGCTCGCGGTGCCGGCCGTTCATGGGCAGGCGGAGGATCAGGATTCGAAACAGGATGCCGCCGGGCACGATACGAAAAAGGATGTAACCGTCGAGGTTTCAGGCCCGGCAGCGCCGGCCGCCACGCCGACGCCGCACGCGGCAAAGCCGGCCGCGGCATCGGGCGTGCCCGAAACGGCGCCAGCGGCCTCGCCCGCTGACGGCGCCCAAGCGGCTGCCAATATCAGCGCCGCGCCGGCGCCGGCCGGAGACCAGAAAACGGCCGCCGCACCCCAGCCACGGCAGGCCGATGCCGCGACGCCGGCCGTGGCGCCGGCGGCGGTCAACGCCGCCAGCCTCGCCGTGGCCGCGACGTCGGATGGCTCTGATGCCACAGACACCACCGGCGCGACGAGCGCGGTGAACGGGTCCGGCAATGCCACCGCGCCGGCCTCGCCGCGTGCGCCGATCAGCACGCATGCCGCCATCGCCGCGCGCATGCAGGTATTGAACGCCGGTACGGCGGCGAAACCAACGCAGACCGTGGTCGCTTCGGCGCCCACGCAAGCTGCGGCAGCCACAACCGCCACCACGAGCACGGTGCCGGTCGCGAACACGCTCGCCAGCATCGCGGGCGTCGGCGGGGCCCAGGCCGCGCCGTTGCCGGCGCCGCAGGTGGCGAGTGCCGCGGCCAGCGCCGTGCCGATGCCGGCCAGCGCCACCGCCGACGCCGGCGTTGCCGCGTCACCCTCCGCACTCGCGGCCGCGATCGTGGCCATGCAGCGCAGCGGCAACAATACCGCCACGCTGCGGCTGGACCCGCCCGGCCTGGGCGAACTCGCGGTGCATATTTCCCAAAGCCCAAGTGCCCAGGTGAATGTGCAGCTCATCCCCTCGGTGCCGCAGACAGCGCAGCTGCTGAACGCGAATCTGATGGATTTGCGCCATGCCATGACCGCGGCCGGGCTGACGCTCGGCCAGACCCAGGTCGGTGGCAACGGTGCCGGTGGCCAGCAGTCCCAAGGCCAGGGAACCGGGCAGGGCTCGGGGCAGAATGGTTCGGCGAGAAGCGGCGGCACCGGTGGGACCATCACGGCGGGCGTGACCGAGGTCACCGCCTCGTCCGGGGTGCGCGCCTATGCGTAACCCCAGCCGCGCAATCCAGGAGCAAGGAAGCTGATGGCCGAGGAACAGGATCTGCAATTTTCGGACGGTCTGAGCGAGACCGAGCCCGCGCGCATCGAGCTTGAACAGCTCGAGCAAACGACCTTGGCCGGTCCGGCCGTGCCGAGCCGGGCCCTGATCGAGCGCGTCCAGGTCGAACTCACCGTCGAACTTGGTCGCACGAAGATCTCCGTGAAGGATCTGCGCCAGCTGCGCCAGGGTCAGATCGTCGTGCTCGACCAGGTTGTCGGCGAACCGCTGGCGATTTTCGCCAATGGGCATCGTGTCGCCGTCGGCGAGGTCGTCTCGGTCGCCAAGGACCAGTATGGCATCCGCGTGACCGCGCTCGCCACCGAGGAGACCGAACCCAAGGACGTGCCGGCGTGACGTCGTCCGAGGTCAGCATCGGCGCTTGGATCGCCTTTGCCGAGCTGGCCGCCCCGCTTTTGCTGGCCATGCTGATCGTCGGACTCGTGGTCGGCGCGCTGCAGAGCATGACGCAGATCCGTGAGGCCTCGATCGCGTTCATTCTGAAACTGGCCTGCGTCGCGTTGATGACCACCCTCTCCGGTCCGCTGATGATGCGCGGGCTGGAGCGCTACGCGACGACGCTGATCACCTCGATTCCGTCGCTGATCCATGGCTAGCGACACCACCCAGCCACGCCCGGGGACGTTCAGCGCCACCCAGCTTTCGGGGCCGATCGTGGTCCTGCTGGTGTTGATCATGCTGGTCGTGCCGTTGCCGCCGATCGCCATTTCCTTTCTGTTCGCCCTGAACATCGCGGCTGGCCTCGTCATTCTGGCCGCCAGCCTGTACATTCATTCGCCCGCCGAATTCTCCTCCTTCCCGTCGGTGCTGCTGGCGACGACCTTGATGCGTCTGGCACTCAACGTCGCCACCGCGCGCGCCATCCTGCTGAACGGCTATAGCGGCCCCGGTGCTGCCGGGCAGGTGATCGAATCCTTTGGCCAGTTCGCAGTGGGCGGCAATTATGTCGTCGGCGGCATCATTTTCATCATCCTGATCGTCATCAATTTCATGGTGGTGACCAAGGGCGCCGGCCGCGTGGCTGAAGTGTCCGCCCGCTTCATGCTGGATTCGCTGCCCGGCCGGCAGATGGCGATCGACGCCGAAATCAATGCCGGCGCGCTGACGGCGACGGCGGCGGAGAAGCGCCGCGAGATGCTGCGCCGCGAGGCCGACTTCTTCGGCGCCATGGACGGCGCCTCGAAATTCGTCCGCGGCGACGTGGTCGCGGCCATGATCATCCTCGTGGTGAACATGATCGGCGGGCTGATGGTCGGCATGTTGCAGGACGGGCTGCCCTTCGCCGACGCGCTGCGCACCTTCACCTTGCTGACCGTGGGCGACGGGCTCGCCGCGCAGATCCCGTCGCTGGCGATCTCCATCGCCGCCGGCCTGGTCGTCACCCGCGTCTCCACCGGCGAGGATATCGGCGAACAGGTGAAGCAGCAGATCCGCCGCTTCCCGCAGGCGCTCGGCATCGCGGCCGCCATCACCGGGGCGATCGGCCTGATCCCGCAGATGGCGCATATCCCGTTCCTGCTCCTGGCCGGGTTTCTTGGGTTCATGGCGCGGCGCCTGTCGCGGCCGGAGCCCGCCGCCCTGGGCGCCCCGGCGGGGGGCAAGCCGGGTGCGCCTGGTGCCCCCGCCGCCCCAGGTGCCGCGGCGGAGCCGAAAATCGACACGCTGGTCGATGTCACCGGCGTCGATCCGCTCGGCATGAGCATCGGCTTCGCGCTGACGCCGATGGTCGGGGCGGGCGAGGGGCGGCTGCTGAACCGCCTCACTGCCGTGCGGCAGCGTTACGGCCGCACCATGGGCTTTCTCATTCCCCCCGTGCATATCCGCGACTCCAGCGACCTGCCGGCCCATGGCTACCGCTTCACGCTGCGCGGGGCGGCGATCGGCGGCGGCGAAGCCTGGCCCGGCCAGTGGCTCGCCATCGAGGGGCCGATGGTGGTGGAAAAACTGAAAATCGGCCGGGCCGTGAAGGATCCGGCGTTCGGCCAGCCGGCGGTGTGGATTCCGCAAAACGCCATCCCGCAAGCTGAGGAGCAGGGCTACACCGTGGTCGACGCGCCGAGCGCCATCGCCACGCATTTCGCAGAAATCCTCAAACGCCACGGCGCCGATCTGCTCGGCCGGCCGCAGGTCGAGGGGCTGATGACGCGGCTCAACGAGACCACGCCGCGTTTGGCCGAGGAATTGCGCGCCAACCTCTCGATGGGGCTGGTGCGTCAGGTGTTGCAGGCTTTGCTCGCCGAAGAGGTGTCGATCCGCGATTTCGAACGCATTGCCGAGGCGCTGGTCGAGGCCTCGGACGGGGCCAACAAGGATGTGGAGCGACTCATCGCCGCGGTGCGCCAGCGCCTCGGCCGCTTCATCGTCACGCAGGTGGCGGGATCCGAGGCGACCTTGAAGGTCGCGGTCTTGCAACAGAAGCTTGAAGAGCTGGTCGGCAAATCCGTGCGCGCCGGGCGCGAGACCGGCGTCGGCCAGGAGATCGAGGCGGAGACCGCGACGCATTTGCGCCAGGCGGCGGAGAATGCCGCCCGCGCCATGCGCGCGCGCGGCCAGAAGCCGGTTCTGGTGGTGCAAGGCGGGCTGCGCCGCGCCGTCGCCCGCACGGTAACCGGCGTGCTGCCGGTGCTGGGCCTTGAGGAAATTCCTGAAACCATGCCGCTGCAGGTCGTGCAGACGGCGGAGCCGGGCTGAGGCCATGATACCGTCCACGGGCCAGACCCTGTCGGCGCCTGCCTTGCACGACCTGCAGGACCTTTATGCGGGGTGGATCAAGCGCATCGCGCTGCTGCTGAAGGCGCGCATGCCCTGGGCGGACCTCGATGAGCTGCTGCAATGGGGCGCGCTTGGCATGCTGGAGGCGTTGCAACGCTTCGACCCCAGCCTCGGCGTGGAGTTCCAGGCGTTCGCGATGCGCCGCGTGCGCGGCACGATGATCAACGGGCTGCGCCGGGAGGGCATGCTGCGCCGTGGTGAGGCGATGTTCGATGCCGATGTGGTGGACAACAGAGCGGTGGATGCCGGCTTTGCTCCCGAAGATCCGCTGGCGCAACTGCTGCGCTCAGACGACCACAGCACACTGGCGGCGGCGCTGCTCCAGCTCTCGAAGCTCGAATACCAGGTGCTGGCCCTGCATTACTATAACGAGATGAACAATCGCGAGATTGCCGCTATTCTCGAGATCAGCGAAGGCTACGCCTCGCGAATCCGCAAGCGTGCGTTGCAGACTCTGGCTGCGTATATGGCGGACGAATTGAACGGAGAACCCTTATAATGTCAGCGATCGTAGGCATCGTCGCCGCTGTGGCGATGGTCATTCTGGCGGCTGTTGCCGATGGTGATCCGATCACGTCTCTGTTCAGCATCACGGCGGTGCTGATCGTGTTCGGTGGCACCATCGCGGCCGTGATGACGCAATTCGGCGTCAAGCCGGCGATGGCAGCGCTGACCCGTTTCCAGTGGCTGGTCAAGCCGCCAAGCATCGATATGTACGCTTTTGTTGAGCAGGTTGCGACCTGGTCGAATCTGGCCCGTTCCCAGGGCGCGCTGGCGCTGGAGACCGAGCTGGAGACTGTGGCCGACCCGTTTCAGAAGCAGGGGCTGCAAATGATCATCGACAACACGGCCGAGGAGGACATGTTGCCGACGCTCGAAGCCATCGCCGCGCGCGCCGCGCGGGAAGATGTCGTGGCTTCCGAAGTTTGGGAAGCCGCGGGCGGCTACCTGCCCACCATCGGCGTGATGGGCGCGGTGCTCGGCCTGATTCACGTGATGATGCGGCTCGATCATCCGTCCGAGCTGGGCGAGGGCATCGCCACCGCATTCGTGGCGACGATCTATGGTGTGGGGAGCGCCAATCTCATCGCGCTGCCGCTCGGCGCGCGGCTCGGCAGACTGGCGGACGAGCGCGAGCGCGAACGCCATCTGATCATCCAGGGATTGATGCTGCTGAAGCAGGGCAAGTCGGGCATCCTCATCCGTCAGACCATGCAGAGCCTGCTCGCGGAGCAGAAGAAACCGGAGGACGCGGAGGCCAGCGAGGCAGAGGCCGACGCCCTGGCGGAGGCGGTCTGATCCATGGCCATGCCGCCCATGAAAGAGAAAAAGAAACCGAATCACGAACGTTGGCTGGTTAGCTATGCTGACCTGATGACGTTGCTGCTGGCGCTGTTCGTCGTGTTGTACGCGTCTTCGACGCACAACACCGCCAAAATCGAGGAGGAGGCGCGCAGCATCATCACGGCCTTCCATGGCACGCCGCTCAACGCTGTCCAGGCGCAGGCGGGCAGCCGCGGGGTGATGCAGCACCAGCCTTCGCCGATCCCCAAGCCGGTTGAGCATCCGGCGCCGCGGCGGTCGCCTGAGCCGCCGGCAGTCTCGCGCCAGCTGCAGCAGGAAATGATGGAACTGCAGGCGGTGGAGCAGCGCCTGCAAGGCGTGCTGCAGCCGTTGATCGGGCAAAAACAGGTGACGATGTCGTCGCAACCGCTGACCCTGACGATCAGCTTCAGCGCCTCGACGCTGTATGAGAGCGGCCAGGCGACGTTGTCTCCGACGGCGCAGACGCTGCTGACCAACATCGCCGCCAAGCTGAAACAGCTGCCGGACCAGTTCAACATGGTCATCCAGGGCTACACTGACAACCAGCCGATCGCCACCGCGCAATTCCCCTCGAACTGGTCGCTTTCGGCCGAGCGCGCGGTCAGCGTGGTCACGCTCTTCGTGGCCCAGGGCATCGACGGCACGCGGCTCTCGGCGCAGGGATTTGGGCAGTTTGCGCCCTTTGCCAGCAACGACACCGCCGCTGGCCGCGCGCAGAATCGCCGCGTGGTCGTGGTGATCCACGCCCCGGCGCCGAGCGGGAATTAGCGCATGATCACCGCAGAAAACTTTGTTAGCTTGAACCCGTGCCGTTTCAACGCCGCAGGCCCAAAGTCGAAAAAGTTTTTGCGCCGCTTTTTTCAAAAAGCGGCCTCTTTCTTCACTCTTTGCCCTTTCCGGACCTGAACACGTGTCAAATCGCAAACTCTCCCGCAAAGGAAAGAAGGGCGGCGGCCTGTACAAGCCCGGGCTGCTGGTTGTGGCCGCCGCCATGTTCTGGGCGGGGGTGAATCAGCCGGCGACATTGACGCCGGTGACGGTGGTGCTCTGGGGGTTGAGCGCGGTAACCGCCGGCGTGCTGATGCGCGCCGTACTGGCCATTGCCGAACCGCTGGTGAAGCTCGCCTTCGCAATGGTGAAGCGGGCCCGTGATGAGGCCAGTGCGGAAGAGCCATGAGCTACGTCATTGCCCGCCGCCAGCCTGCGTGTGCGGTCCCTGCCGCACCGGCCGTCGATGAGGTGGCGGAGGCGGTCGAGCGCCGGGTGAGCGAGGAGATCGCCCGGCTGCGCGCCGCGGCGGAAGCCGAAGGGCGGGCGGCCGGCGCGCAGGCGGGCCATGCGGCGGCGCATGCCGAGACCGCGTCTCTGGCCGCGCCTGCGATCAAAGCGCTCCAAGAGGCCTGGACTCAGCTCGGCGCGCCGTTGCGCCAGCGTGAGCAGGATGTGGCGGCGCTGGTGACGGATCTGGCCTTCCAGCTGGCGCGGCACATTGTCGGTGTCGAGGTCGCCACCAATGCCGAGGGCCTGCGCGCGCTGGTGACGCAGCTGCTGCAGGAGGCGGCTTTAGAGCGCACGTCGCATCAGCGGATCGTCGTGCGCCTCCACCCCGCCGACCATGCGGTGCTGGAGACGCTTCTGGTGCTTGAGGACGGCCGGTTAATCCCCGACGCCGCGATCAGTCGCGGCGGGGCGATGGTTGAACTGGTCGCGCCCGAGGGCGACCCGCTCAACCGCATCGAATGGGATGCGCGCCTTGAGGCGCGGATTGCTGCGGTGCGCACCGGTTTGGGGCTGCGTGACGGGGCGGAACCTTGATCTCGCTCGACACGATCCGCACGCTCGCCGAGGAGCGCGCGCGGCTGGCGATGGGCGGGGATGCCATCCGCCGTTATGGCCGCGTGGTGCGGTCTCATGGCGATGTGCTGCATGCCAGTGGCATCCGCGCGCCGATCGGCTCGCGCTGCCTGATCGATACCGAGGAGGGGCTGCCGCTCGTTGCCGAAGTGGTGGGCTTCGATGCCGGCACGCTGCTGATCATGCCCGAGCAGGGCAAGCGCGGGGTGGTCCGCGGCGCGCGCGTGCATGTCGAGAGCCGGGCCCCGGCGCCGCTGATGGGCCCGGCGCATCTGGGGCGGGTGATTGACGGCCGCGGCGTGGCCCTGGATGGCAAGCCGCCGCCGGAGGTCACCGACCCTTGGCCGCTGATGGGCGTGCCCGTGAACCCGATGGAGCGCGAGCGCATCGAAATACCCTTCGACGTCGGTGTGAGCGCCATCAATGCGCTGGCGACCCTGGGGCGGGGCATGCGTGTCGGCCTGTTCGCGGGCTCGGGCGTCGGCAAGACCACGCTGCTCGGCATGATGTCGCGTTACGCCGAGGCCGATGTCGTGGTGGTCGGCATGATTGGCGAGCGTGGCCGTGAGATCCGTGAATTCGTCGAGGATCATGTCGGCGACGCGAAGCCGCGAAGCGTGATCGTGGCATCGCCCGCGGATGACACCGCGTTAGGTCGCGTGCATGGCGCCTATCTTGCCGCGGCGATTGCGGAATATTGGCGCGACCAGGGCAAGCATGTGCTGCTGGTGGTGGATTCGCTCACGCGTCTGGCGATGGCGTTACGCGAGATCGGTCTCGCGGTCGGCGAGCCGCCGGCGACCAAGGGTTATCCGCCCTCGGTGTTCGGGGCGCTGGCGGCCTATGTCGAGCGCGCCGGCAATGGCGCCAAGACGCAAGGCTCGATCACCGCGATCTATACCGTGCTGGTCGAAGGCGACGATCATGTCGGCGACCCGGTGGGCGATACCGCGCGCTCGGTGCTGGATGGGCATATCGTGCTGTCGCGCGCGCTGGCCGAGGCCGCGTTCTACCCGCCGATCGATATTGTCGCCTCGCTCTCGCGGCCGATGCCGGGCCTGGTCGCGCCGGCGCATTACAAGCTCGCTTCGCGCTTCAGGGCGCTGTGGGCGCGCAAACAGGAGAAGCAGGACATCATCGATCTCGGCGCCTATGTCGCCGGCCGTGATCCGCTGCTCGACGAGGCGCTGCGCCGCGCCCCGGCGCTGGAGGCGGTGCTGCGCCAAGGCACCGAACAGGTGACGCTGGCCAAGGCGATCGCCGCATTGCAGGTGGCGCTGCCGGAGGCCGGGACATGAAGTTGCGCACCATCGAACGGCTCGAGCTGATTGCCGCGACCCGGCACCAGAAGGTGCTGGATGATGTCCGCCGCCATAACGCGGCGTTAGACGCCGCCGCACAGCAGCGTCAGGTGCTCGAAAATTATCGCATGCGGTTGCGCGAGAGCTGGCAGACCGGCAAGACCGTCATCGCCGCGGAGGCGCAGCGTGCTGGGCATTTCGTCCGTGCCTCGGACGCGGCGGAGACGCAGATCCTGCGCACCGAGCAGAATGCGCGCCGGATGCTCGAGACGGCGTTGCAGAAACTGGCCGACGCCCAAGCTTACCGTGACGGGCTGGACGAGGCGGCCCGCAAGGCGACGCTGGAGCAGGACCGCCGGGCGGCACAGCGTGCCGAACTCGCGCTGCCCGCACGCAACAACACCAACAAGGCCGGTCGCTCATGAGCGTGGCCGGCGATGTGCCTGATTTCGGATTTTTCCCGGCGTATCCGACGCCGCCAACGAGCTGAAGGAGACTGCGATGGATCTCGCTTTCTATACCAATTTCTCGACCTCGCTGACGGCGCAGGAAGCCGAGCTGAACACGCTGGAGCAGGAGATTTCCTCCGGCGTTGCGGTGCAGACGCCGGAACAGAACCCGTCGGCCTATGAGACGGCGCTGATCGGCAACGACCAGATCAGCGCGCTGAACAGCGAGACCACGTCGCTCGCGGACATTCAGAACCAGCTCGGCGATGTGAGCAATGTGTATTCGTCGACCTCCAGCCTGCTCAAGAATGTGCAGTCGGTGGTCGAAGAGGCGCTGAACGGCACGACGAGTTCGCAGAACATGCAGTCGCTGGCCACCGAGGTGAGTGCCGCGGAGCAGCAGATGCTCGGGCTTGGCAACACCACCGGAACCAACGGAACCTATCTGTTCGGCGGCACGCGCGGCAATGTGCAGCCCTTCCAGATGCAGTCGAACGGCACGGTCGCCTATATGGGCGATGGCGGGAGCAGCCAGGCGGAAATTTCCTCCGATCTCTCGGCCTCGACCATCGCCAATGGCGAGGCCTTCATGAGCGGGATGGAGGGCGACGGCTATGCCAGCGTGACCGCCAATTCCAGCAATAAGGGCACTGGCGTCTTGCTTTCGGAAGGGGAGAGCAACGCCACTGACGCGGCGGCCTTCCAGGCGAGTGGCTCGTCGATCACCCTGACGTTCAGCACCAACAGCAGCGGCGGATATACCTACACCGCGACGGAAACTTCACCGAGTGGGACGCAGACGACGCTTCCGGGCGGTACGGTGACATCGGGCGGCTCGTTGAACCTCACCGATGCCAGTGGGAACAGCATTGGGGTGGATTTTCAGTTGACCGGCAGCCCCGCCAATGGCGACAGTTTCACGGTTTCGGCGAGCAAGCCGCAATCGGTCTTCACCCTGCTGAGCAGCATCACCAGCACGCTGCAGAATGCCGGGAGCACGCCGGCGGCACAGGCGCAGGCCCGTCAGAGTCTCAACCAGGACCTTTCCAGCCTCGCCCAGTATCAGCAGACGGTGACCACCGCGCAGGCGCAGACGGGCGTGACCCTGCAATCGCTCACCAACACGAGCGCGAACAATTCCACGCAGGAAACTTCGCTGCAGAACGGTGTCGATAACGCGATCGCCACCAACATTCCCGCGGCGATGACCAGCCTGGACGAGAACATGACCGCGGTGCAGGCCGCCATGAAGGCTTTCAGCAGCGTGCAGAGCCTCAGCCTCTTCAGCTATATCTAAACGCCAGGAGCACCTTGTGTCCGACGCCATTCTGATCGCCGGTTATTATCGCAGCGGCACATCCGCGCTCTCTGGCATGCTGCAGCGTCTCGGCGTGACGCTGCATAACGATGCCGAGGTGAACGAGCATAATCCGCTCGGGTTCTACGAAATCCCGGAGCTCATCGAATGGGATGTCGGGGTGTTCTCGCATCTCGGCGTCGATTGGACCGACGTGCGCGGTCTGCCGCAAGGCTGGTGGGAACGGGCCGATATGGCGCGTTATTTCACCAAGCTGGACGAGATTCTGCGCCGCCGCTTTAGTGCGGACGCTCTCTGGGGCCTCAAGCATCCGCATCTCTGCCGGTTGTTTCCGATCTATGAGCGCGCCGTCACGCAGGCCGGACACAAGCCGCATGTGATTCATATCTGCCGCGCGCCCTGGGTGGTCGCCTCCAGCCAGCACCGCAAGAACGGGCTGGCGCGCGCCCATGCGCTCCTGCTCTGGGTGGAGTACCTTGTCAGCGCCGAGCGCCATGCCCGCCATCTGCCGCGCAGCTGGCTGACCTATCAGGAGTTGATGGCCGATCCCATCGGCCAGATTCGGCGCATCGAGCGGGATCTCGGGCTTGAGCTGTGCAATCGCGTGCCGAACGGGGAAAGCGACGCCCAGGCCTTTCTCTCCAGTCAGCTCAACCGCAGCGAGCCGACGTCGCAGGAGTCCTTGTTCAAGCCATTGCACGACCTTACCAATCGGGTCTGGGACGCGGTGCAGGCGCGCGATGTTGCGCCGGCCACCTGGGATGGGTTCGCCGCCGAGTGCGCCGACCTGGTCGGGTTCCTCAGCGAACTCGGCAACAGCCGCGGCGTGATCGTGCCGGGGCTCGGCAATGGCCCGCAGAACAACGCCGAGGCGGTGGCCGCGGCTGCCGCCGAGGCCGGGCTGCGGCCGGCCGAGCGCACCGACGATGCCGCGAAGACGCGCCTGTTGCGGCTGCGCGATGCGGCCCCCGCTCTGCCGACCCTGCAGGTCCTGGTGGCGGTGGCGCCGTCCCGCGCCCATGCCGTCAATGAAACGCTCGAATCGCTGCGCGCCCAATGGCAGGCGCCGGCACAGGTGAAGATCGTCTCCGCAGAGCCATTGGAGATTCCCGGCTATACCACCATCGTTGCCCCTGCCGCCGCCGGCGAGCTGACCCGGGTGCTGTGTGCCGAGGCCAACCAGGCGGCCGGCCAGGCTGATTACCTGGCGATCCTGAGCGCGGGCGATACGCTGACGGCGGATGCGGTGCTGCGCTTCGCGCTGGAAGCCGCCCAAAGCCAAGCCGATATGATTTATTGCGACGAGATGGTGCAGGCCGATAAGGGCCCTTGGGTGCGCTTCAAGCCGAACTGGGATCTCACAAGGCTGCGCCAGGCCGCTTATGTCGGCGACTGGGTCTGGTACCGCACCGACACGCTGCACCGTCTCGGCGGGCTCGATGCCGCCCAGGCCGGCGCTGAGGAATATGATTATCAGCTGCGTCTGGGCGAAGCGAACGGCCGCGTGGTGCGTCTGCCGGAAACCTTGTTCAACCGTGCCTCGCTCAGCCGCCGTGACAATATTCCCTCCACCGAATTCGGGCCGCGTGCGGTGGAGATGGTGCGTCGACACCTCGAACGCAGCGGACTCCCGGCGGCCGTGGAGCCGCGCGAGCATCTCGGCCTGTTCCGCCATCAGCGCACGGTCGCCGATCCCGGGACTTCGGTCGTGCTGCTCTGCGACGGCGCGGAGATCGGCGCCGTCGACCGCTGGATGAACGAGCTGCTCACCGGCGGCGCGCTGGCCGGCCCCATCGTGCTGGCGGGGGCGGCCCTGCCGGCGGCGACGGCGCGCTATCTAACAGCGGTCTTCGAGCAGGAGGCCACGCTCGGCGCGCAGGTGCGCGCGGTGCCGCCGCGCGCGGACCTCACCGGAGCGACCGCACTGCAGGCGGCCTTGGCGCTGGTGACGAGCGAACATGTGGCGATCATCGATGCGCGCGCCCAGGCGACGGCCCCGCAGTGGCTGGCGTCTTTGCGCACCCGTCTGGCCGATCCGGCGGTGGCGCTGGTCGGCGCCCGGTCCCTGGTGCTGGTGGCCGACCAGAAGCACTTCAACCAGGAAGGGCCGATTGTCATCGGGGCCGCGCAGCGTCTCGGCGCCGGGCATAGCGCCGAAGATCCGGGCCTGGGCGGGTGGCTGGCCGTGGATCAGGAGGCGAGTGCAGTCGCCCCGGGCGTCGTGCTGGGGCGGCGTGTGGCGCTGGCCGGCTGGGAGATGCCGGCGCTCAGCGGCGATGCGTTATGGATCGATCTCTGCGCCCAACTCCGGGAGAAGGGGCAGAAGATCGTCTGGACACCGGACGTGTCCTTCATCGTCCCGCCGGAGAGCGTCATCCCCGACCCGGCCTGCACGCACCGCCAGGGCAGTCCTGCGGCTTCGTCCCAGCCCTGGGGCGATTTCTACCACCATCCGGCTTTGTCGCTGCGTGAGGATCTGCTGCGGCCGGAGTCCCGGTTGGGCCTGCAGCGCGGGGCGCCGCACGATCCCTGCAGCCTGCTGCTTAGCGGTCCGGTTGATACCGGCATGGCCTTGCTGAATGCCGCCCGTGCCTTGCGCACCGAAGGCGCGATGGAGGCCAGCTGGGTGCCGGAGGTGGCGCTCGCGGCCGAGGCTGGCCGGCGCGCGCCCACCGCCTGGGTGCGGCTGAACCCGGAAAATCTAGCCCCGGCCGGCATGTCCTATACCGCGTTGTTCACCGTGGCGCCGAAGCCGGAGCAGGCGCCTGTGTTGGCGGCCGCACAACATCTCATCGCCACTTCGCCGGGACTGGTGCAGAAATTAAAAAGCCTGGTACCGCCGGGCCGGGAGGTGGCGCTATGGCGCCCCGCTTTGTCGCGGCCGGTCTGGCAGGATGTGAAAAAGGGGGCCGGGCTCAACACCCATCCCCGCATCTTGTGGATCGATGAGGGCATCGCCCCAGCCTGGCTGCCGGAGCTGATCAATGAGACGGCGGCCAAGCTCACTTGGATCGTGGTGGAGCGGGCCGGCGGGCAATATGCGGGCACCATCACCCGGCTGCGCACGCCGACCGATGAATATAGCTGGGCGCGGGAACTCTCCGCGCTGGCGCCGCACGTGCTCATCCGTCCGGTCGAGGCGAAGGTGGAGACCGATTGCTACCCGGCGCTGCTGGCCGCCGCCGCCGGCAGCCATCTGCTGGTCGACCAGCGGTTGGACATGCCCGAGGGGTTGGGCGCGACGAAGCTGCCCAACTCCTTTGCCGCCTGGCGTGCGGCGCTGATGAGCGCGGTGACCGACGGGTTCGCCGCCACGCTGGCGCGCGGCGAAGCCGCCCGGGCAGCGGCGCTGGCACGGCCTTCGATCGAGGAGCTGCCGCCGCCTTGGTTGCAGTCCGCCCCGGCGATGCGTATCGGCGAGGCTGCGGAATGAGGCACACAAGCGCGCTGCTGGCCGCGCTGTTCGCGGCCTTGCCCGTTGCCGCCTGGGCGACGGGACAGGAAAACCCGCAGGCGGTGGCCGCTTCGATCCGTCAGGCGATCGCGCCGACTCTGTCGAGCGGGTCCACGGTTAGCCTCGGGCCGGTGACCGGCGCGCAATATATGCAGGCTTGTACCGGCCCGCTCAGCGTGTCGATCAGCGGAATCCAGCCCTATGAGCAGGCCGAGGTACGCTGCGCGTCGCCCCATTGGACGTTGTATGTCACCGTGACCGTCGCGGCGACCGAGGAGGTCGAGGTTGCGGCCCGGCCGATCGCCGCCGGGCAGGCCCTGAGCGCCGGCGACGTGACCCTGCGCCGTGAGCCGGTGGCTGTGTTCGCCGGCCGGCAGGTCTACCACAACGCCGCCTCGCTGCTCGGCACCACCGCGCTGATGAGCCTCAATCCCGGGACCATCCTGACCTCCAGCAGCGTCGAGGAGCCGGTGGTCGTGCAGGCGGGACAGACCGTCACAGTCCATGTCCATAGTGGCGGCCTGGACGTCACGCTGAACGCCGTCGCCCAACAGACCGGGCGCATCGGCCAGCCCATCCTCATGGTCAACTCTTCCAGCGGCCAGCATTTTACCGCCATGGTCACCGCGACAGGTCCGGTTGTGGACCTCAACTGAAAAAGAAAGTGGCCGCTTTTTGGAAAAAGCGGCGCAAAAACTTGTTGTCCTTTGGGCCGGCCCGACGCCAGCTACGTTAATGTGTTGGGCCGGTTTATGGACAAGCGATGACATTTTTTGGCCGCAAAGTTTTTTGTTCTTGTGCTTAAGAGCCTGAAAGCACAGTGTTTTCTTCTCGTTTTCGTCAGAAAAAGCAACTGATTGTTAAGCTTGCGCAGGCCCCCGGTCGAGGCGATTTTTTTTAGGAAAGTTGAAAGGTTAGGAAAACTTCCGGTTGAACAAGTGAATATACGGGTACGGCAACCCCAAACCAGGAGTTTTCCATGTCCGCCGTCGGTTCAATCCTCACCAACCAGGGCGCGCTTGACGCTCTGCAGTCCATCAGCTCCACCTCGGCTATGAACAACACGCTCGAAAACGAGATGTCGACGGGCCTGGCGATCAGCTCCCCCGCCAGCAACCCGGCCGGCTATATCACCGCGCAGGGCTTCACCTCGCAGCTGAATGGCCTGACCCAGGCGACCTCCAACGCCAACCAGGCCGTGTCCCTCCTGCAGACCGCGCAGGGCGCGATGCAGCAGCAGATCGGCGTCGTGCAGCAGCTGAACTCGATCGCCGTTCAGGCCGCCAACGGCACCCAGACCTCGCAGGAAGCGACCTCGCTGCAGAGCGTCGTGAGCCAGCTCACCGGCCAGGTCTCCAACATCGCCTCGCAGACCCAGTTCAACAACGTCAGCCTGCTCAACGGCACGTTCAACAATGTGCAGTTCCAGGTCGGCGCCAATGAAGGCCAGACCATGAGCCTGAGCATTGGCAACACCGCCGCTTCGGCGCTGGGCATGTACCAGACGGGTGGCGCGGCCTCGACGGTGAACACCGCGGTCGCCATGTCCACCATGTCGACCGCTACGTCGGGCGGTGCGGGCGGCTCGCTGACCATCAACGTTGGCGGTTCGACGCTTGGTTCGGTCACGGCTACGACCTACGAGAGCGCGGCGAGCCTCTCCTCGCAGGTCAACTCAATGTACGGCGCCAAGGGCGTGACGGCTTCGGCCAGCAACGTTGTCAATCTTGGCCAAGTCACCGCGGCGAGCGCCACGGGCGGCATGATGACCCTGACGCTTGCCGCCAGCGGCAGCGGCAAGACCATCGGCACCTCCTATCAGGCGACCGGCTCCAGCACGACCTCGCTGATGAACAGCATCAACAAGGGCACGTCCGACACCGGCATCTCCGCGACCATGAACAGCGCGGGTTCGCTGATCCTGACCCAGGCCAGTGCCGACAACATCCAGGTCTCGGGCTACGCTTCGGGGGCCGACGGCGCTTCCTTCAGCTCGGTTTCGACGGCCACGGGTGCCGACGCCATGTCCATCCAGGGCAGCGTGCAGCTTGCTGCGGGTAGCGAGATTGCGGTTTCCGGTACGGCGACAGGCGCCGCCAGCGGGATGGTCAACACCACGAGCTCGTTCACGTCCTTGGCTCAGGTCAACGTTTCGACCGTCAATGGTGCAACCCCGTCGAACGCCTCCGCTGCGCAGCTCAACACCCAGGGCGGTGCGAACCAGGCGATTGAGGTCGTCAACTACGCGCTGCAGTCGCTGAACAACGCCGGCGGCCAGCTCGGCGCGGTGCAGCAGGGCCTGACCGCGAACATCAACAACCTCAACACCACCAGCGAGAACGTCACCAGCGCGCTCGGCGTGGTGCAGGATGCCAACCTGCCGCAGGTCGCCAACCAGCTGACCCAGGCGCAGATCCAGGCCCAGGCCGGCGTGGCGGCGCTGAAGAGCTCCACCACGATGCAGCAGTCCTACCTCTCGCTGCTGCCGTAATTCCTTGCGACCCCGGCCGGAGCGAAAGCTCCGGCCGGACTTATCCAGCCCTGAACAAAACAGAGAGTTGAGAACATGAGCAGCTCAGTTTCCGGCCTCGGGTCCAGCCAGATCACCAGCGAGCTCGACACGTACGAGCAGCGGCTTCAGGCGCCGATCACGCAGCTCGACAATCAGATAACGACCGACAAGGCGGACATTTCCGCCTGGGGCACGATCCAGGGCTCTATCTCGACCCTTTCCACCGCTCTGTCGGGGATCAAGGATCTTTCTACCATCAACACCCGCACCGCCTCGGTCGGCACGAGCGGTTTCTTCACCGCCACCGCCAGCAGCGCCGCGCAGACCGGCACGTATAACGTGGCCGTCAAAGCCCTGGCCACAGTCCAGGAAATCTATTCCAGCACCAAGGCGACGGGGTCAGCGTCTGCCTCCGCGAATATCGGCACGGGCAGCAGCGGCACGCTCACTTTCACGATCGGCACTGGCAGCAAGGCTAAGACGGAGACCGTGACGGTCGGCTCCGGCAGCATGACCCTGAACGGCATTGCCAGCGCCATCAACAAGGTGGCCGGCGGCGTGAAGGCCGGCGTGGTCAGCACCGCGAACGGCGCGGAGCTGACGCTGCAAAGCAGCGCCACGGGTTCGTCTCAAGCGTTCACCGTCAGCGGCACCGCCGGCACCGCGCTGGCGAAGTTCGATTATTTAAAGAGCAGCGCCACGGCCAGTGCCAAGAGCAGCGCCAATTCCAGCGGCTATATGACCCGGACACAAACCGCAGGCGACTCCAGCCTGACGATCAACGGCGTGCCGATCACCGCGACCAGCAACAAGCTCAGCAGTGCGATGGCCGGCGTGTCGTTAACCCTGACCGGCAAAGGCAGCAGCACGCTCACCATCGGCTCCTCGACCACCGGCATTTCCAGCGCGGTCGGTAAGGTGGCGACCGATCTGAACGCGGCGCTTGCCACTATTTCCAAGGAAACCTATTGGGCCGGCTCGTCCACCTCTACCTCGTCCGCCTCCGCGTCCGCCTCTGCCAGCTCCGCAAAAAAAACAGGTGCGCTGGCGGGCAACTATACGGCTGAAAGCATCTCCACTCAGCTGCTCTCGGCCGTTTCCGGCGCCGCGGCCAGCGGCATGACGTCGAACTCCATCGGCCTGACGGTGAGCAGCACCGGCGCCGTGGCGCTGAACAGCACGACCTTCGCGTCGGCCTATGCGAAGAATCCGACAGCGGTGCAGAATCTGCTCGGCCAGATCTATACCGGCCTGAGCACGGCGACGAAGCAGGCGCTCGGCAGCTCCACCAGCACCAGCACCAGCGGCACCAGCGCCGTCAACACGGTGGGTGAGGGCACGATCGCGGCGCAAACCAAGTCCTATCAAAATACGGTCACCTCTCTGAACAGCGAAATCTCGCAGATGGAGAAGACCGACACCACGGAACTGGAGAATGTGGCCGCGGCCTACAGCGCGGCGGAGTCGGCCGCGACCAACGCCTCGATCACGTCGATGTAT